>CBHROW010000243.1:0-8532 GCA_966080355.1 uncultured Chryseosolibacter sp. | reverse complement strand
ACCACATCGCATGCAGAAAATCAAACTACTTGAGGGAGATCTGAAAGCGTTGAAAGGCCAAGCTGCTCTCAAAACCGAATTTACCCACGACAACATGATGGTGGGAGAAGAGATGACGGAAAAAGAATCTCTTGCCGACAAAAAATCAAAGCTTGACGAAAAGGAGCCGGGTCGCGCAGCACAATGGGAAAAGGCATGGGTTGCCGATCGAAAAGACCGCTTTGACCCTCAATTTCGCGAGCTCTTTGCAAAACATTCCGGTATGAGTACCAGTGGCCGCAAATGCACCGTACACCCTTATTTTCAAAACAACGCGCACTGAACCCGGAATGGAATGTCGGTGATGCGCGTGCCTTCATCGATGCCGAAGCATGGATTGTTGAAAGCGCGAATCCATCCAAAGTGATCGCAAAAATCGGACTCACGAGAGCTCACGGACGTGACGCATGGGGAGGCGACTTTGAAACCGGTGCAAGATTACAAGAAGCTTATGCAAAGAGTGGAAAAGAGCTTGGCGGGTTTATCAAAAGCCGGATCAAGAAATAGTCACGGCTAAAAAAGCAAATTGACACAACGGCTGGTTATTGACGACCGGCCGTTTTTTCATCATCAATCCACAACCTGTAGAATTATTCTGCACTTATTAGCCGGTCGCCTTCCGGGCCATTTTCATTTCATCGTCATAAGCACCTGCTCAACGCCTGTTTAATGCATTTCGACTGTGTCATCCTTGCCATTAAGGCGGGTGGACAGGGCTTTGTTCTTATACGAACAAAGAAAAATTAAACTTTAATCATTATGATCAAGAAATTCATCCTGGGTTTAACCGTAGTAGGGATGCTCTGGGGTTGCAGCAACGAGAAAAAAGAAAAAGAGCTTCAATCCAAGGTCGATTCCTTGCAAACAGAACTCGTAACCAGTCAGGAAACAGCACAAACGCTACAGGACGTGGGTGTACTGATTGATTCGATCGATGCCAACCGTCAGTTGCTTCGGACCGACATGGTGGAAGGAACTTCATACAAGAATTACAAAGACCGGCTTTCCGACATTAGTAAATACGTGAGAGAAACACAGGCGAAGATTGCTGATCTGGAGAAGTCTGCAAAGAATTCAAGGATCTATGCGGGAACGATCAAACGTTTGAAGGCCGACCTGCTTGCGAGAACACAACAGATTGCAGCGCTGGAAGGAGAAGTCCAGAAAATCCGTACAGAAAATCAGTCGCTCTCAAGAACGGTCAATCAGCGCGATTCGGTGATCAGCCTGAACACGGAAACGATCAAAGTACGTGAAGAGAATCTGGCGGCTCTTGAATCTCGCGTTCAGGAGATGAATGTACAGGCTAAGAATGATCAGGCTAACGCTTATTTCGCTCAGGCCCAAGCCCTCGAGAAAGCTGCTGATCGCACCAAGTTTGCTCCGCGCAAAAAGAAGGAAACAAAACGTGAAGCTCTTGAACTTTATAAGATGGCCCTTTCTCTCGGTAAGACAGAGGCACAGGCAAAAGTAGACGAACTGGAGAAAGACCTTGGATAGTGCACAGCTATCACTTTTAAAGTTAGCAACCGAAAAGCACAGTTAGCCACTGTGCTTTTCACTTTTATGCCAGTCGATGATCGACAAACTTGCGAAGCTTCCTGCTGTTACCTTCCAATTGCAATTTTTCGATGGCCGGGGGCTGAGCAAAAATAATTTCGGGCACCACGCGAATGCGCGCCTGAAATGCAGCTGCCAGATCTTTCCTCACCACCTCGTGTTTGTCGTCTGCTGTGAGCACATGCAACCGAAGTTCATCGGTGTCTAATTTTCCTTTGAAGACCTCAACAACAAAGTCGCGAACTTCAGTCATTTGCTGAACGATGTCGATGATCGCTGGCGGATAAAGCGTAGTACCTTTAAGCTTGATCATCTGATTCTTTCTTCCAAGCACCGGACCGATTCGAGAGGTAGATCGTTTACAGGCGCATTTTTCCGGGTGAAAGATTGCAATATCACCTGTGCGATATCTCAGCAGCGGCATACCTTCAACGCCTAAGGTGGTGATTGTAACTTCTCCTGCCTCACCGTCCGGAACTACGCGCCCGCTCTCATCAAGAAGTTCGGCATAGATAAGCTCGGGGTGAAGGTGACCGCCAACACCCATCTTACACTCCGTGAAAGCTGTTTGCATTTCGGTTGACGCATAGGTACCAAACAATTTGATATCCCACGAGCTTTGGATGCGTTGCCCGATCGCGTTGAGCTTGAAATCCGGTGTGCGTATCGCCTCGCCAATGCAAATCGCTTTCTTTACAGAAGACCTTTTCAGATCAATCCCGTTGGTTTCCGCAAACTCGATCAGTTTAATGATGAAAGAAGGAACAGCAACGAGTGCTGTCGGCTTCAGCCTTTCAATTGTTTCCCATTGAAGTGCTGGCAACCCAGGCCCTACACGCACAAGGCCCGCGCCAAGCTTCCGAATGCCCTCGTAGTAAGCGATGCCGGCCATGAACTGCCTGTCTAACGTTAACATCAGCTGATAGAGGTCGTGTTCGTTACCTTCCGCACAAGCAAAGGAGATCGCTTCGTTGTAAGCAAGACGTTGCAGATCTTTTTCAGTTAACGAAATGGTCACAGGTTTTCCCGCAGTGCCTGACGTGCTCGTGTATTCAATAATCTTCATCCGGGGAACACACAGAAAATCCCAGTTGTAATACTGAATATCTTCTTTTGATGTTGTGGGCAATTGCGCGAACGCTTCCCAGCTTGTGACCTGGCTCACATCGATGTCTCGGTCTTTGAATAATCGCTGGTAGAACGGAGAATAGAGGTTTAGATACTGCAGCGTCTTCACAATGTTGTCAAACTGGAATCGTCTGATCTCTTCGGTTGAGCGGGTCTCTATTTCGGGAATGCGATTCATTGCTCGATGATAACGACTGCGCAAGCCATTGCCTGCACATGTGAAAGTGACAAATGTATTTTTTTCCAACCGCTTTCGATCGCCATCTGTTTGAAATTTCCGTGCAGTCTGATCTCAGGTTTCCCATCTCCAATATGATAGACCTCGATCTCGCTCAATTCATGACCTCCGAGAAGGCCTTTACCTGTGGCCTTCAAGAAAGCTTCTTTCGCAGCAAACCGTGCCGCATAGTGTTGTGCGGGATGCCCTGACTGCTCGCAAAATTCTCTTTCGAGTTTTGAAAATACCTTGTCGCTAAAGCCATTGTTTTTCAAAACTTTCTCATAGACGCGTTCTACTTCAATGATATCGATGCCTGTGCCAGCGATCATTGATTGATTTGTTTATTACAAGTCTCTAGGTTTCTCTGCATGTGCTCACGTTCCTGAAGCGTGGCGACTTCCATCTGCAGTCCTTTCTCATAATTTTTTTTCGCCTGACTAAAATCCTTTCGAGCGAAATAAAAGTCTCCCGCAAGCATATATGATAGATAAGAGTGCGGATTCCACGCAACCAGGCTATCCGGAATCATGTTTTCGCGAGGCTGAAACGGAAACCTGAACCGGTTGAACTTCATCATTTGATCACAGTTCCTGGTTGTGAGAAAAGTGTCTGCTGGTATTTCAAGCTCACGATCAGCGATCTCTCCGTTGGGAATTCCGGTTGAGAACACTTTCTTCAGATCGTAACAAACAAATTTTCCCAACTGCCAAGGCGCGGTTGAAACCCAAACGCGCTGCAACTCCGGCTGAAAAATCACGGCATGATGTGCGATGAGCTGGTTGACAGCTTTTTCATTGCCAAATCCGATGTCGGTGTTTTTCAAACCTTTTTGGTTGCGCAAGATCGAAGCGGTTTTCGCGACTGAATTCCTTCCACCCTCATTCAGCAACTCGTCAACCCGTTCGTAGCGGTAAACGGATGCACTTGTTCGCATGTGCTCCCGGTTTAGCGGAGTCGTGCCAAGCGTTGGGCTTTGATAATGATTTGTGCCTATGATGTAATCTTTGCCCGGTGAGTAGAGATCTATTGCATCCGGGCTTTTTTCGATAATGACTGCGCGTTTGTCCTTCGCTGACGCGATGAGAAAAGACTCCGCTACAAATGTCTTTCGTCCTTTTGCGATCAACATCGCTTCATCGATCGTTGAAGCATATTGCAGGATCTCGCGTGCAAGAATAGACACGGGAGTAGCTGACGCCATTGGAATTTCTGACTTTGCCGCGTTCAATGTCACTGTCAAACCTTTATCATTCATTCCTGAAAGTACTCCGGTCATTCCACCGAAAGTCACCATCATAAAATTGTGGCCTTTGTCAGGATGATAAAAAGCGATGATCTTATTCTTTGCAAATTCATCGCCCACATAGAAATCGAAATTCCTTCCAACGATCATTGAGCTGTCTTCGGAGGCTCCGGCCCATGTTGCGAAAGCCGTACACCCAACCAGCGACATGTTCTGCAGAGCGTGTCCGATGTCATGAGCCGCGTGATAGTTCAGGATGCGATGATATGGTGGAGCGATATAGTCGAATTCGGCAGATGCCGCACGTGACACACCATAAATTTCCTGACGAAATTCTTCCGCGACATTGTCATCGAGGTCGCGATTGAACCATCCGACAAAATATTTGAGGATGCCTAGATATGCTTTCGAGGGCACCAGCTGATTGATCTGCTTGTTAAAAACTTCTTCCTGGTATTGAATGAGATCTTGTGAAAGCTTTCCGATTGCCACACCGCGTTCGTAAGGAGCTCCTTCAACATACATCTCGAAAAGACCGCTTTCACTTTGGCGGATCCAATTTTTTCCATACGTCTTAACAGCTCCGTGGGTTTCCAACGTCATGGGCGGAAGATTCTCGGATATCTCCGGATCGTCAACCGCGGCTACCAACCTTACATAAATGGCAAGCACAATCAGGAGCATCACTAAAATGCCAACAAACCAACCGATAAATTTGAACAGTCGCTTCATTTATCAGGCGTTCCTGATCTTTTCGATCATATAATCGGTTCCTAAAATTTCAGAACAAGTCAACACTGCGCTTACCGTAACACCAAGTACGCCATGCAGGTTCAGGTTTTGGCCTGTAAGCAGTAAATTCGGGATTTTTGTTCTCGGAGAAATGAATGTGCGCATGGGTTCTTTGTAGTCTTTGATGACCCCATACAAAGAACCATCATCTGTTCCAATGTAATCGCGAACTGAAAGCGGTGTTGCCACATAATAGCTTTCTATACAATCCTTAAAGCCTGGAAAACGTTCTTCGACCATATTGAACAGCTGGTCCGCTTTCTCTTTTTTAAATGCTTCGTAATCTTCTCCCCTGCTCACCTCGTTAGAAACAGTATTGAACGTATCAGCCCATTGCTTTACATCATCAAAACGCATATAGGTCATCACCGTAACACCTTCCGCATAACCTTTGTCTCTTGAACTCGCGGTAAAAAATAACGCGTAACCTTTCGGCCAGTCCTCGTCTGTATAATTCAAAACGGCCCATGCGTCATTTTCGTCAAAATAATAGTAGTTGTGGTTAATGTATTTGAACGTGTTCTTTTTAAGAACGATATTGACATAGAACGTTGAAATGGAATTCTCGAGATTCTTGATACGGTTCCGAAAGGCCTTTTTAATCATGTCGCTTTCGGTAATCTCCATCGTTTTCGTGGGATGAATATTCGAGATAAAAAGGTCGCCTTCGTATTTCACGCCTTCATCGGTTAGCGCGTGCGTAATACGTCCACCCTCTTCGACAAGCTTGACAACCTTGGCGTGTTTTATAATGCTGCCGCCATGTTCGTAGATCTCCCTCGAAAGCGCGCGAGCAATCTGCGAACCTCCGTCAACAAATCGCCATGAACTTTCAATGTAACTGTTCACAACAAGCGCGTGTACGTAGAACGGTGTCTTATAGGGAGCGCCTGCGTACAGCAAACTGGTTCCCGCAAGTACATTCTGAAGTTTTTTGTTATCCGTAAGCGATTCAAGAAACGTTTGCGTGTCGATCTCGAGCACATTAACTTTTTCGAAATAATCTCCGCTTCTCAGATTGTACAAAGGAAACTTGCTGCAAACGTCTTTAACACCATCACAATATCTACGGATGGCATCTTCTTCTCCTGGAAAATCTTTGGCAAGCACCTGGATGAAGTTCTCATATCCCTGCGCATATCTGTAAACGTTGGGATCGTCTTTGAACAAGATCGCATCGAAAACATCTTCGTCAAGTTTCCGCAGTTTCATCTTTTCCATGATGCCGAGAAACTTGAACAGCTGGTAGAGATTTTGCCCTTTATCCAGCCCACCGACATAATGCACACCGGAGTCGAAAATGACTTTGTCGCGAACAAACGTCTGAAGCGTTCCACCGATTTGCTGGTTTTTCTCAAGCACGCAAACTCGTTTGCCTTCCCTGGCCATAATTGCGCCACAGGCAAGGCCACCAAGGCCGCTTCCAATAATTACAACATCGTAGTGCATGGGGAGTATTTAGAGGGGGTAGTCAATTCTTTTCAATCACAAAAATAACATTTGACGTAAACTTTGTATCATCGATCGTCCGGACGTTGCAACTTAACCGTGCCGCAATTTCCCTGACGGTCTCACCTTTAAGGAAATGCAGTTCATTTACCGACTTGTTGAACCGAAGCAGCTTTACCGAAAAAAATTCCGTAGCTCGAGTTCCTTGATGGCGTTCCTTCAACTCTGCATTACCCTCACGAATGATCAATCTTCCGCCAGGCTTCAAAGCGTGGATACACCTTTCTATCATAAATTCTTGGTCGTCCGGGGTCAGATAATGCAAAACATCTGCAATGACAATCCCATCGTACTGAGTCAAGGGAAAGATTTTTACATCAGCCGCATAAAAGTGAACGCGATCGTTTTTTGAGTAGCAGTTCAATGCAGTCTCGATCTTTTCTTCGTCATAGTCAACACCGGTGATGGTTCGGTCTTCTGAGAGAAATGAAAGCATATAACAAAGGAAGCCGTATCCACAGCCAAGGTCGATTATATCACCTTGCTTCGGCACCAGGTCATCGAATGGTTTGTAGTTATCTTCAAGTGCTACCTTGATCCGCGCATACCACTCCAGCACCGGCCCTTTATAAAGGTAATTCGTCAGCAGCCGGTACCTGAAATATGCCGGTGTTTCAATTTGTTTTCGAAGGGATCGATATTCATTTCTGAACCAGCGGCCAATATTCTTCGTCCGTTCCGGGTAGGTGTTGCCAAAAGAAGTATCTGTGGGCGAGATCGGAGGAAGATATTTTAAAGTTAGCTGACCATTGTTCAGATAGATTGAATTTTTCGGAATGGCATCATGAGCACCGTGAATAATCAACGGCTGAATCGGAACATTCAACGCCTCGGCCATATAGAAAGCCCCTTTATGAAATCGTTTCAGGGTGCCGTCTTGCGAACGTGTACCTTCTGGAAATACAACAACGGAATACCCTTCACGAACGCGATCGCTTACCCGCGCAATGCTGTCTTCAGCTCCTTCCATCACCGGATAATAATCGGCAAGCCGTACCACGCCTCCGAACACGGGCGAATTCCAAACCCACTTGTTGGTCAACAGGATCAATTTCGAGAAAAGAAGTGTGATTAGCGATGATAACAGACGATTGCCCGAAAATGCTGTCGGTGGCATTCACCTGGCGCACGCTTAACTGAGGAGAGATTGTAAGAAGTGAACGCGTGAAAAAGCTGAGCAACCGATGATAGAACAAACGTGTATGCCGCTTGCCAAACGGAATGGCTTTTAATATCAGCCCAACAATTGTCAAGAAGAAAGAGCCCGTTACGAAGAATCCATACGTGATGAAAGTCTTGATGATTCCGAAAGCAGTGATCGGTGCGAGACCTTTATCTGTGCGATTTGTAACGAGCCAACGAAACAGAAAAGGAGATAAAGTTTGTGACATTATAAAGACACATGCGATGCCGATGATCGAGATTGCTGCAATTGAACGAAGCGCAGGATGTTCCGCAAAGATGAGAACGCCAAGTCCGGAAATCGTTGTGAGCGCAGACAGCAAGATCGAAGTGCGGATTGACGTCAGGCTCTTTTTGCGATACTGATATTCGCGTTGAAGTCCATCCATGATGAAAATGCTATAGTCATCTCCGAGGCCGAAAATAAACGTGGAGATCATAACGTTCACGATGTTGAACTCTATCTCGAGCAACGTCATAAGCCCAAGTATCCAGATCCATGTGATCAGCATAGGAACAAACGTGATCAACGTCAGCTCGATCCGTCCGTAAGCGATGAGCAGGGCGAGAAAAACGAGTGCCCCCGTGAACGTGACGATAAAATTGAAATCAGTGTGAACGTACTCGACAAATAAATTAGCCAGCATCTGCCGGTCAAAAACGTGACGTCCTGTTTTCTCAATGGCCTCGTATACCTGTTGTTTTTGCAATGGCGAGACAGTCGCAAGCGTGATGATCGTATTGAGGCCGCTTTTTTGGATGATCTGGTTGCTGAAAAAAAGTCGCTTGAAGGGGTCGAAGGCTGTACTATCGGCAATCGCGTATTTTTTTCTTAAAAGCGATTCGAAATTTTGGTATA
>CBHROW010000242.1:0-8541 GCA_966080355.1 uncultured Chryseosolibacter sp. | reverse complement strand
TGCTCGAAGTCGAGATCGACTGGCAGCCAAAATGATTTTTGTGGCAAAAAATAGCCCCGGAGAATCCCCGAGGCTATATGATCTTCTACAAAACAATTGGGTATTAACCCTATTGATGCGAGTTTGCTAATTTGATCCGTGAGGAGATTAAGAAACTCAACTGTACAAGACTGACATATTATGTTCTATTTATATGCCAGTCTCGCTTTTTACTTCGCATGGCCGCACGCTCCTCAACCTGAGAAACGATTTATCCAACTGCGATTTAAGTTGCTGACCAGGCACGGTCGCCCTTCTTGTAATCCGCACAACCATCAAAACGACCGGGTACCGGGTTATAACGGAGCGCTTTTGTCGAACCAACTTCTGACGTGAAGTAGCCCCACAAAGTAAGTTGCTTGATCATCGTAAAATAATGCGTTGGATCATCCTGCTTTTTGCTGCCTTGATAGTCTTTCGCTTCTTTATCGATCGTCACAAGAAGATCATGGCGTTCTGTTGGCTGAAGGTCCATGAAGTCTTTGCTGTACTTCGCTTCAGACGCATCTCTTAGTTTGCCGAGTCCTTCCATAAAGATCTTCTGATCCTTTTCTTCATAGCAATCGGTAACGATCACCTTCATGAAATCACCGATCTTCGCTTCTTTCGCGCCTGGTGAGGCAGCGCTGGTTGGCAGGATGGTTTCACCGACCTCATCGAGGAATGAAATATTCTTCGGGGAGAAGTCGAGCGCACCGAGTGCTTCTTCAGAACGCTTGGGCGAACATCCCGTGAGGAATGCATTCGCACCGACAACGGTTCCACCCACAAGAAGTCCGACACGGGCAATGGCATCTCTTCTATTCATATCGAATTGAATTTTGTGTCTGTTGATTAAAGATTTCGTTTCTTAAGTTCCTCTACGGCATGATTTGCAGCACGGGCAGTGAAGGCCATATATCCGAGTGATGGATTCTGGCAACCAGCCGATGTCATGAATGAGCCGTCAGTAACGAACACGTTCTGCGCATCCCACACCTGGTTCCACTTGTTAAGCACCGAGGTTTTCGGGTCGTGGCCCATACGTGCAGTTCCCATCTCGTGAATACCGCGTCCGGGAGTTCCATCTCCGATTCCACCGCCAACATCTTTTACACCCATTGCCGTAAGCATTTCGATGGCATCGTTCTTCATGTCTTCACGCATTTTTTTCTCGTTCTCTTTCAATTCACAGTCCACTGCGAGAACGTTCAATCCCCATTTGTCTTTCTTCGTTTTATCGAGCGTGACTTTATTGTCATGATAAGGAAGCATTTCTCCGAAGCCGCCCATTCCCAAACTCCATCCACCTGGCTCGCTGAGGATCTCTTTGTATTCCACACCGATACTGTATTCAGCTACATTACGGCCCCATCCTTCGCGGCCTGCACCGCCTTGGTAACCAAAGCCGCGGAGATAGTCGCGCTTGTCGCCAAATAAATTGCGATAACGTGGAATATAAAATCCGTTCGGACGATTGCCGTACGTGTATTTGTCTTCGTAACCTTCAACGCGGCCACCTGCGCCAACACCCAGGTGATGATCCATGAGATTATGTCCAAGTTCACCACTGCTGCTTCCTAATCCGTCAGGCCATACATCTGTGGCTGAATTCATCAGGATCCATGCAGAGTTCATGGTCGATGCATTCAGGAAAATGATCTTCGCTTTGTATTCGTAGGTCTGGTTGTTCTCCGCATCGAGCACTTCAACACCTGTAGCTTTCTTAGAGTCCTTATCGTAAAGAATTTTTGTTACAATGCTCCAAGGGCGAAGCGTGAGGTTGCCTGTTTTCATCGCTGCAGGAAGCGTTGATGATTGCGTGCTGAAATATCCTCCGAAAGGACATCCTAGTGAACACTTATTTCTGAACTGGCACTGCTGACGGCCTTCGATCGGTGCTGTAGCATGTGCAGCTCTTCCGATGATAAGACTGCGCTTCCCTTTGTAAGCTTCCTTCAATCTCGCAGCTGCGTCTTTTTCCACGCAAGTGAGATCCATGGCAGGCAGAAATTGTCCATCGGGAAGTTGTGCGAGTCCATCGCGGTTTCCGCTGACGCCAGCGAACTTCTCTACGTAATCGTACCATGGCGCAATGTCTTTGTAACGCACGGGCCAGTCGATCGCGATACCATCCTTCGCGTTGGCTTCGAAATCGAAATCGCTGAGGCGATAGCTCTGACGTCCCCACATGAGGGAGCGCCCGCCTACGTGATAGCCGCGAAACCAGTCGAAGCGTTTCACTTCGGTGTAAGGACAATCTTTGTCACTGGCCCACCAGTCGGTATTGATCTCGTTGAGTGGATAATCGCGCTTGAGCACCGGATAATCTTTTTCCAGTTGCACCGTGCGTTCTCCGCGGTGTGGATAGTCCCACGGAGGTCTGTTGGTCTTTGTGTAATCCTTGAGGTGTTCGATGTTTTGTCCACGTTCAAGCATGATTACCTTGAGACCTTTCTCTGTCAGTTCTTTTGCAGCCCAGCCACCGCTGATCCCGGAACCGATCACAATTGCATCATAAACATTGTCAGCCATAAAAGGTTTTAATTAAGGTGAACTAAATTAGTCGATTGTGGTTGAAGTGAAAATATTGTTCGGAGATTTTAACAAACATTTCTCAACTATGTGGTAGCTGGCCAAAAATAGTAGGCAGTAGGCAAAGCGATAAATCGCCAGTACGCAATTGGGAACTCAAGTTGAAGGTGATCACCCTTCGAACAAGTTGACACAATTACCTACTGGGCCGTCTCGGCCTTGCCTACTGCCTACTTTTACTTCAGAAGTCCTCCACTGAGACGTAAGAGCGCAGTTTCTGCAAGTTTTGTATTGTATCGTGCTGCGATGAGGCGATTGTACGCATCGGCCAAACTTTGTTGAGCTGTCCGAAGTTCGATGAAGGTAGTCACTCCGCGCTTGAATCCCTCGAGAGCGATGAAAACGTTTTCTTTAGCGACACCGATCGTCTCCTCTTCGATCAGAAGAATCTTCCTGGCATTGTCATAGGCGACAAATGCATTGTTCAACTCCACATTGACGTTCGCTTTCGACTGACGATATAAAATATCCTGGCGACCCGCGTTGATCCGCGCTTGTTGGGTGAGTCTGCGGTTGTTCAGTCCTGTGATGATCGGAAGATTTACCGTAAATCCGTAATTAAAACCGTTGTTCAAGCTATAGATCGAACCAAATGGGTTGATCAGCTTGATGTTATCTGTCTTATTATAAACGTATCCCGCGTTGAAATTCAAGATCGGAAAATAACTGGCGCGCGCCTCCCAAACAGAAAGACTAGCAACGCGGAGCCCCTGACGGGCTGCAAGAAGACTAAAATTTGTATTCTCCGCGTTTTCAATCAGGCTTGTCGGATCGATCGCCATATCGATGAGGATGGTATCAGCCACTTCATATTGAATGGGAAGTTGCTCTCCCACCAATACGTTGAGTTGTTGTTTCAATTGTTGAATATTGGAAACCTGCTGGATCTCTTGCGTGCGCTGTGCATTGTAGTCGACTCGCGCCTGGAGCAATTCAGGTTTTATACCGGTACCGACCTGCAACTTTCTCTCGGCCAGTTTTACGCGTTCCTCGCTCACGGACATCTGCTCACGTATGGCTTTGAGTTGTTGCTTTTGCCGAACGATATCATAATAGCCAGAAATTACTGAAGCAATGGTGTTCACCATCTGATCTTTCAGCAACAATTGACTTTGCTCATCGAGCGCAGAAATTCGCTGACGGGTAGCAAACATCTTTGTTCCATCAAACAAAGTCCAGTTGAGGGCCACGTTGAGATTTTGAACATTCGATTCTGCGGAGCCCGCGCTGTTCCGCGATTCGTCTGCAAATCGAAGTGTTTGATTGCTGCTGTTATGCGTGGTCGATGCGGTCGCGTTCACCTGTGGCAAAAAAGCGCCCCATGCGTAGGCATCATTCGTACTGGCAACTTCGCTGGTATTTTTCGCTACCTGTATATCATAGTTCTTTTCCAACGCAAGTCTGATCGCGTCTTCGAGCGAAACGATTTCCTGCGCTGCAGTAACGTGATAAAAAAAGATCGAAATAAATGCTACCGCAAAAAATCTAAGCTTCATAGATGAGTTCCTTGTGAGGTTGAGGAGGCTCTGGTCTGTCACCGAGCTCCACGTGTTTTCTCTGACGCGAAAGGTAAGTATACATTGCTGGAATTACGAACAACGTAAGTACGAGCGAGAACATGATTCCACCGACAATCACAATCCCCAGTGGCTGACGGCTTGTCGATGCATCACCTAACGACAGCGCGAGCGGTAATGAACCCAGCGCCATTGCCAGGCTCGTCATCAGGATCGGACGCAAACGAAGACGTGAAGCTTCCAACACGGCTTCCATACGCGACAAACCTTCTTCACGTTTCTGGTTGGCAAATTCTACGATAAGAATACCATTCTTCGTTACAAGACCGATGAGCATGATCATTCCGATCTGCGAGAAGATGTTGAGCGTCTGCCCGAACACCCACAATGAGATAAATGCACCACAAATCGCCAGCGGAACAGTGAACATGATGATCAGCGGATCTACAAAACTTTCGAACTGTGCTGCGAGAATGAGGTAGATCAGCAATAAGGCAAGCACGAATGCGAACGAGGTGTTACTTGCACTTTCCGCATAGTCGCGAGATGAGCCTGCCAATGAGGTTGTGAAACTTTCGTCAAGCACTTTATCTGCAATCTCCTGCATGGCTTTGATACCGTCACCGATTGTTTTTCCGGGTGCAAGACCTGCGGAAATTGTCGCTGATTTATAACGATTGAAGTGATACAACGATGGCGGAGTTGTTGATTCCGTAACAGTGACCACATTATCGAGCGAAATCAGTTGGCCGGAGTTTGTTTTCACGTAAAGGCTTTTCAAATCATCTGGATCATCTCTGTTGATCTTGTCAACCTGTCCCATCACCTGATATTGCTTGCCTTCTTTCGTAAAATAGCCAAAGCGAAGGTTGCTGTACGCGAGCTGAAGAGTTTGGGCAATATCCTGAACGCTGATGCCGAGTTGTGACGCTTTCAGGCGATTGATCTGAACGCGAAGCTCAGGTTTATTGAATTTCAAATCGGAGTCAACTCCCTGAAGCACAGGATTTGCATTTGCCGCCTCGAGCATTTTCGGTAATGCCTCTTGCAGCTTGTTGAAGTTGTTGTTCTGAATTACAAATTGAACAGGAAGACCACCACGTCTGTTCACTGAGATGGTTTGCTCCTGGATGGCGAAAGCTCTTCCTTCGGGGAATCTTCCAAGATTTCGTGAAACCATGTCTACGATTTGCTGTTGCGATCGGTTTCGTTCGCTCGGATCGGAAAGTGTCAGTCGCACAAACCCGGTGTTAACAGAACCAGATCCGGTAAATCCAGGCGCAGTTACCGACAATGCTGTTTTATATTCAGGAACGGAATCCATGACGAAATTCACCATGCGCTGCACATAATCATCCATATACTCGAACGAAGTGCCTTCCACCGCGGTGAGTTGAAGACGGAATTGATTACGGTCTTCCATGGGTGCCAGTTCGGACTGAATATTTCTTCCGATCAGGTAAGCCGCACCGACACAAAGCCCAATGATGACAAACGACATGCCCCGCATTCTCATGAATGAAGCCAAGAACCGTTGATATCCTGTTTCCATTGAATTGAAGAAAGGCTCAGTGAACTGATAGAAGCGCGAATGTTTGTGCTTCGTTCTTGTCAATTTAACACTGAGCACAGGAGTCAATGTCAAAGAAACAAAACACGAAACCAGCACGGCTCCTGCAACCACGATCCCGAATTCACGGAACAATCGGCCAACGAATCCCTGCAAGAACAAAATTGGAAGGAACACAACAGCCAGCGTGATAGAAGTTGAGATCACGGCAAAGAAAATTTCTTTCGATCCCTCGCGCGCAGCCTGGTGTTTGTTCATACCCTGCTCGAGTTTCTTATAGATATTCTCCGTAACAACGATACCGTCATCCACCACAAGACCAGTTGCGAGTACGATTCCAAGCATGGTCAACACATTGACAGAAAACCCGCAGAGATACATGATAAAGAATGTTGCAATCAACGACACAGGAATATCGATCAAAGGCCGGATAGCGATGATGAAGTCGCGGAAGAACAAATAGATGATGAGTACGACCAGCAGGAACGAGATGATCAGCGTCTCTTCAACTTCGGAAATTGAACGTTTGATGAACACCGTTTGATCAAGCGCGATATTCAGCTTGATGTCGTCCGGAACATCCTTCTTGATCTGGTCCATGCGCTTGTAAAATTCGTCAGCGATCTCGACATAGTTAGCACCCGGAAGAGGTACAATCGCAAGACCCACCATTGGAATATTGCTTTCGCGGAGGATTGATTCTTCATTCTCAGGGCCGAGCACCGCTTCACCAACGTGCTTCAGGCGGATATCGCCCGTTGGTGTCGACTTGATGATCACGTTTTCAAAATCTTCTTCTGAATAAAGTTTGCCAAAGGTGCGTACGGTCAGCTCTGTTGCTGTGCCTGATATTTTTCCGGAAGGCAACTCAACGTTTTGCTTATTGAGCGCAGTTTGCACGTCAAGGGGTGTCAGGCTATAGGCGCTAAGTTTTGCAGGATCCAGCCAAATCCGCATGGCGTATCTTCGCTCTCCCCATACCTGGATCCGGCTTACTCCAGGAATGGTCTCAAGCCGTTCAACGAGCATGTTGTTACAATACTCGGTTAATTGAAGTGGATTGCGCGTGTTACTCTGAACAGTCATCGAGATGATTGCGTCCGAGTTAGCATCGGCTTTTGAAACTACAGGCGGGCTCGGAAGATCATCGGGCAGCGAGCGAACCGCCTGTGAAACCTTGTCGCGTACATCATTTGCAGCCGCTTCGAGATCAACGCTGAGTTCAAACTCTATATTGATGTTGCTTCTCCCGACACTTGATGAAGACGTTATGTTTTTTATACCTGCAATACCGTTGATCGATTTCTCCAGGGGTTCCGTGATCTGCGATTCAATGATATCAGCATTAGCACCGGAGTAGCTTGTGCTCACATTCACGTTTGGAGGATCGATGGCAGGATAGTCTCGAACCCCAAGAAAATTGAAGCCTATCACACCAAACAATACCAGAATGATGTTCATGACAAACGCCATAACCGGGCGTTTCAAGCTGAGTTCGGAGATGTTCATATCTTCAATGTTTTAAAATCAACTACCCTTTAGCGTCTGTACCTTCGTCACTTTCAACTTTGAGTTCGGCCGGATTGCCATCAACCCGCTTGTCACTACCGTATCTCCAGGCTTGATGCCAGAAAGGATCTGAATGTATGTGGAGTCACGTATTCCGGTTTCAACAATAGAGAAGAACGCGCTGTCTTTCCTGAAAAGAATAACCTGCTTGTTTCGAAGTGTTGGAATTACGGCTTGTGTGGGAACAACAACCGCATGATCATTCTTACCAAGCTGAAGATTCACTTTTGCAAAGACGCCAGGCACAAGTTCGTTGTGCCGCTCTTTCACTGCAGCTTTTACGCGTAATGTTCTCGTATTTTGATCGACACTGTTCTCCGTTGCAATGACAACGGCATCGTGATCGACTGCTCCGCCATCGACATGAAATCTCACTTTATAGCCAACCCCGATTTCTTTCGCATACTTTTCAGGGATGGAAAAATCAAGTTTCAGTTGATCCACCTGCCGTATGGTAGTAACGATGTCGCTGGGGGAAATATATGATCCCAAGCTCACGTTGCGCAGACCGAGTGTTCCACGGTATGGGGCGCGAATTTCTGTTTTTGAAATAGCGATCTGCGTGCTCTCGATATCGGCCTTGAGATTTTCAACATTGAGATTGCTCAAATCATAATCTTGCTGGCTAATGGCGTTGATCTTGAGCAACTCCTTATTACGTTCCTCTGTTTTTTCGTTGATCCGTAATTGAACCTCAAGTTTTTTTAGCTGTGCCTGAAGATCTTTATCAAAAAGTTTAAGAAGAAGTGTTCCTTTTTCGACAACGGATCCTTCCTTGATATTCATTTCAACGATACGCCCACCGACCTCGGCACGGATCGCGGTTTCTTCAAAAGGAAGCAACGAGCCCGGCACCTCAACTTCTTCGCTAACGGAGGTTTGTTTCACCACAAATGCATCGACCTGAACAGGCCCTTGCTGCCGCGGCTGATTTGCCATGGCTTTCGGTTGTTCTTTTTTACACGAAACAACGGCCACCATCACGATCACACCAAGAAAAAAATGAATTGCAGTAAAACGCATATAAAAATTTAATAACACATCTCAAAACAAGGCAACTGTGAAACTGGTTCTGACAAGCTGCTATTCACGTGATTTTTTCTTCTTCAGGAAATCTTCGTGAAGTTTCAATACCTGCGGAATGAGCAGGGCACTTTCATCATTTACGACAATGTCATCGGCCCGTTTCAGTTTTTCAGCATCCGGCATCTGCTTTTCGACAATCGCTTTGATCTGTTCGACCGACCGGTTTGGGTCGCGCTTTTTTACACG
>CBHROW010000241.1:0-8554 GCA_966080355.1 uncultured Chryseosolibacter sp. | reverse complement strand
GGTATAAAAAGCCCGATCGAAATCAAAATCATGAAAAGAAGAAGAATAACTGTCCCAATAATTTTCAGTGCTTTCATATGGTGAAGGTAGCCACGACTTGCAAATCATGCATTATTGAAAATTGCTTTTGTGTTTGAACATGGAACTGATGAATCAAAACATACAATCTTCGGCAAAACATGTCATTGCCCTTGTTTTGTAAGGCTCAACATCTATCTTGCAGAATTTGAGCGTTATACGACTCTCAAAATTCACCAAACCCTGACCTTATCTCCGCATCCAATGCAGGACGTAATCAAGCATTTACCCGCAGTTATCTACGAGTATGCCATTCACCCCAACGGAGATAAGCGTTTCAACTACGTAAGTCCGAACAGCTGCAATATTCTCGGTCTGGATGCTGCCGATATCATGGCAGACCATAATCGACTCTATGCTATTGTTCATCCGGAAGATCTCCCTTACCTCAAAGACACATCGTTCCAAAGTCATGAGCACGGGCTCGAATGGCATTGGCGCGGGCGCGTGAAAGTTGGGGAAAAGGTGAAATGGGTCGAGTTCCGTTCGAACCATGAGGTTGAGGAAGGAGGCGTCATTTTGCGAAGGGGAATTATCCAGGATGTTACCGATAAAGAAGAATCTACGAGGGAAAGCGAAGTTCGCTATCAGGCGCTGGTCGAAAAACTTCCGATCGCGATCGTCATTCATAAAAATGGAACGCTTCTTTTCGCGAACACACAAGCCTATCTCGTACTTGGTGTAAAACAATCGAAGGGCTTGATCGGTACCAGCGTACTCGACTTCGTTCACCCCGACTTTAAAGAAACGATCGTGCGAAGAATGAACGAGGTTGCATCCGGTGTACCGGCTCCTATGATGGAACAGCGTTATGTTCGGCAGGACGGAAAGATCGTTGATGTTGAAGCGATGGCGTTTCCTTTCAACTTCAAAGGCGAGCCAGCGATTCAGGTGATCTTCCGCGACATCACGGAGAAAAAACAAACCGAGGCCCGCATCAAGCGGAATGAAACACTTTTCACACAGCTGTTTCAAAACGTGCCTATGGCCGTAGTCATGTTAGATGAAGGCGGAAAGGTATTCCAGGTAAATCGTGGCTTCGAGCAAATGTTTGGCTTCGAACGCGGAGAACTCAAGGGTCGTAACCTTAACGACTTCATTGTTCCTGACGAACTTCGGAATGAAGGCATAGACCTGAACAACCTTATCACCTCAAACCAGGTGGTGAGCATTGAAACGATCCGCAGGCATCGAAGTGGTCGTCTCGTGAATGTCATTCTTTGCGGAGTACCGGTAATGCTGGAAAATCAGACCATTGGAATCTATGGTGTTTATGTGGACATCACCGACCGTAAATCTGTTGAAGAAGAACTCAAGATCAGAAATACCGAACTTGACAATTTCGTTTACAAAGTTTCTCATGATTTACGGGCTCCACTCTCTTCCGTACTCGGGCTTGTCAATCTAGCTCGGCTGCCCGGTAACACCGATAATCCGATGGACTATATCGATATCATCGGTGAGAAAGTGGCAGCACTCGATCATTTTATCGGAGATGTACTGAGTCACTCCAAAAATCTTAAGATGGACGTAACAATCGGCCGCGTGGACTTGAGTCGCGTGATCGATCAGACTTTCACGGAGCTGAGTTATCTGGAAGGAGCAGCGGAAATGCAGCGTATCGTGAAGATCGAAGGAATTGACTTTTACAGCGATCATTGGAGGATCTCTGAAATTTTCCGCAACCTGATTTCCAACGCAATCAAATATCGACAACTTGTAACCAAGAACCCCGAGGTGATGGTGAAGATCCATATCGACCATCTCCGTGCGGACATCAGCTTTTCCGACAACGGGATCGGCATCGAAGAGAAAAGCCTGGCGCGAATTTTCGATATGTTCTACCGCGCCACCGAACAGTCTGATGGCTCAGGCATTGGTTTGTATATTGTAAAAAATGCAGTTGAAAAACTGGGTGGTCAAATATCTGTTGCAAGCAAGCCTGGACAAGGAACACGCTTTTCTATAATTTTGCCTAACCGGATCAACAGCGTTATCAAGAATCCGACACTGGTAGCCTCACAGCAATGAAATTTATCGAAGTCACCTCTCGCGAACACAAGAAAGAATTTTTGATGTTCCCAGTCCGGTTGTATCAACATGAACCGAATTGGATCCGTCCACTGGATAAAGACATTGAAAATGTGTTCGATCCGGAAGTGAACAAGACTTTTCGCCACGGTAAGGCTATACGCTGGCTGCTGACGGACGACAACGGACAGACCTTAGGACGAGTTGCGGCATTCATCAACGACAAGACCGTTCACAAAGCCAATGATCAGCCGACCGGTGGATTTGGTTTCTTTGAATGCGTGAATGACAAGCAAGTTGCATTTGCGCTATTCGATCAATGTAAAGCATGGTTGCAGGAACACGGGATGGAAGCGATGGATGGCCCCGTCAATTTCGGAAGTCGCGATCGTTGGTGGGGATTGCTGCTTGAAGGATTTGATCGCGAGCCAAACTACCAGTGCAATTACAATTTCCCCTATTACAAAGATTTCTTCGAAGCGTATGGCTTCCAGGTTTACTTTTATCAACTCACTTTTTGGCGAACGATCAAAGGCCCGCTATCGCCACGTCTCCATGAGAAGGCGGAGATGATGGCCAAAGATCCTGACTACGAATTCCGTCATATTCGAAAAGATGAAATTCCAAAGCTTGCAGATTATTTGCTGACTGTTTACAATGCAGCCTGGGCAAAACGTGGTGACAACCCGGAGTTGAATCCTGCTCAGGCCAAATTGATCGTGAAGCAGATGAAACCGATCATGGACATCCATTTGCTCTATTTCGGATTTTATAAAGGTGAACCTATTTCGTTTTTTCTTTCGCTTCCGGAGATCAACCAGATATTCAAACATCTTAATGGCAAGCTCGATCTGATCGGCAAACTCAAGTTCTTGTGGCATCAGATGTTGAAAACCAACCGGAAGGCATTTGGAATTCTTTTCGGGGTTGTGCCAGCACATCAGGGAAAAGGTTGTGATGGCGCGATGGTACTTGCTTCGCGCAAAGTGCTGCAGGATGAGTACAAGCGCTACGATGAATATGAAATGAACTGGATCGGAGATTTCAACCCCCGAATGATCAATGTGGTCGAGCAGGTTGGTGCTGAAGTGTGCAAGCGCCATGCAACATATCGCAAGCTGTTTGATGAGACCAAGCCTTTCAAACGTGCGAAGATTTTGTACTAGCTTGGGCTATTGGCTTTGAGTCATCGCCTTTGGCTGAATAGTTTCAATTCACTTAATGTTGCACACTGCCAATAAGCAAAGCCTTTTTCAATTCTTGTTAATCCTTTAATTTTGCGGCACAATTCGTTGCCCGTTCATATGATGAGTAAGACAGGAGTATTGTTAATTAACCTCGGAACACCCGATAGCCCGTCAGTGGGCCATGTCCGCTCATACTTATCTCAATTCCTGAACGATCCGCGCGTGATCGATATTCCGTGGCTCAGCCGAAAAGCGCTGGTGAATCTTATTATCGTTCCCTTCCGGGCACCAAAGTCAGCGAAGATTTACAAGCAACTCTGGACCGACAAAGGTTCGCCTTTGTTGTATCATAGCGAACGCGCCCGAAAACTTTTACAAGAAGCCCTCGGGAACGGGTATGACGTGCATCTTGCTATGCGCTACAAGAACCCATCGATTCCGGATGTGCTCGAGAAAATGCGTAGCGAGAACTATCAACGCATTGTGGTGCTTACCATGTTCCCGCAATATGCCTCGGCCTCTACCGGTTCTGCTCTTGAAGAGGTAATGGCGATCATGCGCAAGTGGTGGGTCATACCTGAGGTGAAAATGCTTTCAGCGTATTACGACCATCCGAAATATATTCACGCATTTGTCGAGCGTGGGCGTGAACACAACATTGCCGATTTTGATCATGTGCTGTTTTCTTATCATGGACTTCCGGAGCGCCAGGTTGAAAAAGTGCATGAGGGAAAGTCGTGCAAAGATCTTAACTGCGAGCACCAGATCACTGAATCGAACAAATATTGCTATCGTGCGCAGAGCTATGAAACCACCCGCAGGATTGCAGCGCAGCTTGGAATCCCTCCTGAAAAATACACCGTGTCCTTTCAGTCTCGTTTGGACGAGAAGTGGCTTCAGCCTTTTTCCGATGAGGTTATCCGCGAATGCGCAAAGAAGGGTATGAAGAAAGTTCTCGTATTCTCTCCGGCTTTCACCGCGGATTGTCTTGAAACGATCATCGAGATCGGGCATGAGTATCAGGAGATCTTTGCAGCTCATGGCGGAGAAAAAGTTCAACTGGTAGAAAGCCTGAACGATCATCCACTCTGGATTGGATGCATGGCTGACCTTGTGAGAAGTTGATTCGTTGGCCTGGTGATTCGCTGATCTGTTCGGTGGTTATCAACCGCCCGATAATTATTCCGCGTTCACCCTAAGGGTATGTTTTATGCCGCCAAGCTTAAACTACGAGACAAACCTTAATTGACCACACAACGGATCAACACAACAACGTTCCTCAGGAAGCTGCGATCTTCAGCACAGCATCTACAAAGCGATCGAGGTCCTTCGTTGTGGTGTAGACATGTGGCGTTACACGAACACCACTGACGTTTTCCCACTTGATGGCCACGGTATGGATCTGGAAATCATTCATCAATTTCGAGGCAACCGCTTCGGGCTCAAGCCCATCGATGGAAAAATTCCCCAGCGCGCATGAAAACTCTGGTTTCAATGAAATGTTCAACTTGACGCGTGAATTGCTTTTTACTTTTTCGCACCAATAATTTTTCAGATAGCGAAGACGTTCTTCCTTCCGTTTGCTACCTATCGAATTGTGAAAATCGACAGCCTGCCCGATAGCTTGCTCAGGCGCGAACGACCGCGTGCCGAGTGTTTCAAATTTGTGAATATCTGCCGATTGTGGTTTATCGTTCGGGAACAATGGCCAAAGCCCTGCAATGTTTTCTTTCTTTACATAGAGCATTCCGGTTCCGAATGGGGAGCAAAGCCATTTGTGAAGACTTGTTCCGAAATAATCCGGATTGAAATCGGAAATTTTATAATCCATATGGGCGAAGGTATGCGCACCGTCTACGATCGAAATAATGTTTCGTTTGCGCGCTTCCTCACAAAGTCTTTTCACAGGCAAGATCTGGCCCGTCCAGTTGATCATGTGCGTGATGTGCCAGATCTTCGTTTTCGGTGTTGTGGCATCGATAAAAGACTTGACGAAAGTTTCTTCATTTTCGATTGGCAGTTCGAAATTCAACCATTTGATCTTGATGCCATCGCGCAGCTCTTTTTGTTTCCAGGCCTGGATCATATTGGGATAATCCTGCTTGGTCATAATGATCTCGTCACCCTTTGCAAGCGTCAGGCCCCACGTTACCGTGGCCAGTGCTTCCGTTGCATTTCTGTTTACCGCGACCTCTTCGTGCGAAACTCCGGCAAGATCAGCGAGTTTTCTCCGCATCGGCTCGCGGCCTTTATCAAGTATCTGCCACATGTAATAGGTCGGTGCTTCGTTGCTGAGGTGATAATACCGGTCAACTGCATCTTGAACAACTTTAGGTTGGGGGCTAACTCCACCATTGTTTAAGTTGAGCATATTTGGACTGACGGTGTATGCCTGTGCCATGCGCGACCAGAGATCTTCATAGTTCATCGCGTCACCTGGCGAAAGTTTATTTAATGATAGTAATGCATCGGAAATATCCTCTGCTGCTGCTTGCGTAGCCAATGCAGACAATGATAGGGCGCTGGCAGCTCCAAATGTTTTCTGAAAGAAGGCTCTGCGATTGGACATGGCGATCGGGTTAGTGAATGAAGGTACGAAATCAACCAATCTAAAACCTGTTAATTTTTACGACCGGTGACGACCCAAGCAATCTTGAAGTCTTTTTAAACGTCCCTGGATGTCGCCCTCATCGACCTTGTTGATTTACTGTCGTATTTCAGTGTAATTTTTGCAATGTGCGAATCGATTTAGAAACGCGTGCCGTAACGCCAACAACAACCAAGGTCATGCAGCCTCCGAAGATTACCGAGGGCACCGCACCGATCAACTTCGCGACAATTCCTGATTCGAACATACCGATCTCGTTGGATGACCCGACAAAAATATGATTGACCGCAGAGACTCTTCCTTTCATATTTTCCGGTGTAAGCATTTGCAACAGTGTGGAGCGGATGATCACGCTTACACAATCAAATCCGCCACTAACGGTTAGTAAAAGCAACGACATCCAGAAATTTGTGGAAAGCGCAAAACCGATCATACACAATCCAAAGCCGGCAACACACCACAGCAAAACTTTTCCGGTGTTGCGTTCGATTGGGTTGTGTGTGATATAAAACGCGGTGAGCAATGCACCGACCGAGGGAGCTGCGCGCAGCACACCGACACCCCAGACACCGACATGAAGAATTTCATCTGCAAAGATCGGAAGCAACGCAACAGCTCCTCCGAACAACACGGCAAACAAATCGAGGGAGATGGCGCTGAGAATTGTTTTGTTGTGAAAAACAAAACGAAGACCAGCCTTGATCTTTTCAGCTACACCTTCTTCTGCGGTGAGGGGAGGCAACGGTTTGTTGCCAATAAAGAAAATGAGAACGAGTCCAACAAAGGTCAAACCAACGTCTATGCTATACGCAGCTTTTGGTCCGAAGATGTAAAGTACACCGCCTAACGCCAGCCCGGCAATTGTGGCCGTTTCCCACAGCGTGCTATTCCAGGTCACGGCATTGGAATACAATTCGCGTGGAACAAGTTGCGGCATAAACGAGAAGAGTGCCGGACTGAGAAATCCGCGCGCTATGCCACTGATAAAAATGACAACATAGATCGGCACCACGCCATAACTTCCGAAGAACATTTCCGGTGAAAACGTAAAGGTAAGAAGCAGCGATGAGCACAGCAGTAAGGTGCTTACGCATGAAACGATGATCTTCTTTCGTTGCATGATATCGGCAACGTGGCCCGCGTATAACGACACACCAATGGATGGAACAGCTTCGGCCAATCCGATCAGCCCCAATGACAATGGATCTTTTGTAATTTCATAGACCTGCCACGCCACAACTACAGATTGAATCTGGATGGCCAGCGTGGTGCAAAATCTCGCCAGTATATAAAGGCGAAAATCCGGGATTAAGATCGATGCATAAGGATTGACTTTGGGAGGAACCGTTTCCATGCTTTCAGCTACGCAACAATTGTTCGATTGCTTGAACGGCCATTCTTCGTCTTTGTTCCCGTTCGCCTTTAATTTCAACAAAAGGAACAGGTTGATTTTGCATTTCTTTCAGATAGATCGAATATAATTGCTCGCGTTTGGTTGGGTGTTCGCGCTGCGGATCTTCCTGCCATGGAATATCGATATAAGTAAGCAGGTAAAGATCATACGGGCGCTCAGCGATGCTGCGGAGAATTTCGCTGTCGACAGTACCATATTTGAATTCGCTCCACACTTTGATGACGTAGAGATTTGTATCGCAGATGAGTAATCGTTCTACATCTCTCGCATACTTGTCTTCCAGGCGGATCTGGCCATGCGCGATCGATGTAAGATCGTGTTGCTCATAAGGCCGAACCAGGTTGTCCAGATAGCCGCGCGCGTATTCAGGCACCCAATCGGTTTTGAAATACTCAGCGAGATATGCCGAAAGTTCCGACTTACCGGTGCATTCCGGCCCAATGATCGCCACGGTACGAATATTTTTTTCCATCTCTTTCGTTGCAGCAAATTAAAGGGAAAGAATCAGAATAATAACGTGCATAGTTCGGCACTTTTTCAAACGTAGCCGGATAGCTATATTGACCTGAAATATCCACCGTGAACCGAAGGGAACTTTTGCGGGCACTTGGCCTCACCACATCCGCAGCTGCTGCATGGCCTCTCGTGACCAGTCTGCAAGGATGTGATCAGGCTGAGCCGGGGCCTGAAGTAGAATACGATGGCACCGTTGCTGTAATTGGCGCAGGAGCTGCAGGTCTATTTGCTGCCGACATTCTGAAATCAAAAGGCATCAAGGTAAAAGTGTTTGAAGCTTCCGATCGCCTCGGAGGTAGAATAAGATCGGTCAGTATTTTTGATGATGCACCCGTCCGGACAGATTTTCCCATCGAGCTTGGTGCAGAGCGTGTACTCGGCACAGAGTCAGAATGGGCAAAGGTCATTCAACAAAATAATATCCCCGCCATTGAGCTAACCACGGGTACGGTTGACAATTATATTTTGGATGACTTGTATATCGGCCGGGCCGACCTCGAATCGAATCCTGATTTTCAGGCTGCCGTGAATTTCATGAACGGATTAAAGGATTTCTCCGGACCGGCCAGTGTCGAGTTGGCTGCTGCGATGCAGGGAGTTCCGCTAAATGTTCGCGCGATTCTCAATTCATGGATCGGAAATAAATTTGGGACGTCCATCGATACGCTCAGTGCGCAAGCTGTGGGTGAGTCGTTAACATTGAGAAAAAGAAATTCGAGC
>CBHROW010000240.1:0-8626 GCA_966080355.1 uncultured Chryseosolibacter sp. | reverse complement strand
TGGAAACATCGAAGCGGCCGAGGGGAACGTCTTCTTCACGCGCAAAATGGGAAGTGAACTCACGCTTTGGCATTATAATCCGAACAATCCGCCTACTACAGCATGCACTGGCGCGGGATCTATCGAACGGGAAAAATGGAATAACATCACCGGATATTCGATATCATCGATCCCTACAAACACAAAAGATCCATCGTCCATCACAACACTCAGCCGTTTTGAAACGCCACGCAACGAGGGCGATAACTATGGTGCCCGCGTTCGAGGTTATGTCTGCGTTCCCCAGGATGGCAATTACACATTTTACATTTCGAGTGATGACAACAGCGAGCTCTGGCTAAGTACGGACGACAATCCGACAAACAAACAATTGATCGCCTCGAGCAAATGGACCAACTACGATCAGTGGGACAAATATCCAACACAAACCTCTGCAGCAATTGCTTTATTAAAAGGCCACAAGTATTATATCGAGGCGCTGCATAAAGAGGCGGCTGGTGCCGATCACCTTGCTGTAGGATGGAAACTTCCGGATGGAACAGTTGAACGGCCCATCGCAGGTCAGCGACTCATTCCGTTCAGACGTGGAGTGCCGCCTTACGTTTATCTCTCTAAACCCTACGATGGGCAAACGTTCACTGCTCCTGCTACCATAGACCTTGAAGCATATGCAAACGATAATGATGGAACAATCACCAAAGTTGAATTCTATGCGAATGGTAATCCCATTGGTGTGTCCAGCACAGATCCTTACCGCGCGCAATGGAAAAATGTGGCTGCTGGCACTTACACCGTAGAGGCAAGAGCAACTGACAATGATGGGAACATTCGCGCAAATTCATCACAGATCACAGTAACTCCGCCAAGTTGCACAGGCACCGGAGGGTTGTATCAGGAGTTTTGGGTGAACGTTACGGGCACAGATGTGAGAACATTCAATTTCTCTACATGGCCATACGGTGGAAGCCGGTACCTCACCGAATTCAAGACGCCTCAATACTACGCCAACAATTATGCAAGCAGAATGCGCGGCTGGGTTTGTGTTCCTCAAACAGGTAGCTACACATTCTGGATCTCGAGTGACGACTACAGCGAACTTTATCTCAGCACTGACGACACAGAACCTAACAAAAAGCTGATTGCCTGGGTTTACGGTGCAACACGGTATGAACAATACGACAAATATCCTTCGCAAAAATCAGTGTCGATCAACCTCGAAGCAGGTCGCAAGTATTACATCGAAGCACGACACAAGGAAGGATCGGGAAATGATTTCGTTTCAGTAGGATGGCAACTTCCCGATGGAGCCATGGAGCGCCCGATCGGTGGAAATCGATTGATCTCGTTTTCGCCACCACCGAACAATCCACCTTCGATCACGATCACCAGTCCGGCATCGAGCCAAAATTTTACAGCTCCAGCTTCGGTGCGCATCGCTGCCGATGTCGCCGACCCCGATGGCGTGAAAAATGTGACGTTTGATGTGTTATACGGAAGCTCATCGCAAAGGCTAGCGACATTCACAAATTCACCGTATGAATTTCAATGGAGTAATGTGCCTGCAGGAGCCTATCAGCTGATTGTTTCCGCCTCAGACACCAAGAATACCGGCACAAGTCAAAGCTTGTACTTTACAGTGGAAGGAAGTACAGCCTGCACCGGCACGGGAACCATCATTCGGGAGATCTGGAAAAACATTCCCGGAACATCAATATCAAGTATTCCGGTTAACTCCTCCCCTGACGCGACTGTTCAGCTCACGAGCCTGTCAACACAAAATTACTACGGCAATGACTATGGAAGTCGCATTCGCGGATATGTTTGCGCGCCAGCAAGTGGTGTTTACACGTTCTGGATCTCGAGTGATGACAATGGTGAACTCTGGCTAAGCGACAATGATGACCCTGCAACAAAAAAGAAAATCGCTTATGTGAATGGAGCAACCTCGGTGAATCAGTGGGACAAATACACTACGCAGATGTCGGCCGGAACGATCAATCTGGTGCAGGGGCAGCGATACTATATCGAGGTATTGCACAAGGAAGCTAATGGTGCCGATCACGTTGAAGTTGGATGGAAACTTCCTTCGGGCACGCTTGAACGACCGATCGGTGGCGATCACCTGATTCCATTCGAGGATGCATCCACAAGTGCATCGATGTTTGCAACTGAAGGACTATACGATCTGGAAGAACCTGAATCATTCAGTGTGTATCCGAATCCCGTGATCCATGGCAGCTCTCTCTCACTGCAACTTTCGGCAGATGTCGATTCAGAAGTGCATGTTGAGATCCTGTCTGTAACAGGCGTTTCGGTTCAGCAGGAAAAAGTTTCGGCAACTGCGGACGGTGTCACGATAGCATTGAAACCATCGATTGTCGCGGGAATGTACCTCATCAAAGTGGCAACCGACAAGAGACGGTGGGCAAGCAAAGTTCAGGTGAAGTGATCATGGGATGGAGAATGAGAAGGTCGGGTATGAAGGGCCTTCTCATTCTTAATCATTAAACTCATGCTGATTCTTCGATTCCAGATACGGGATGCCGGCAATCCGGCTGCACCCGGCACGTAATTTATGCATCAATCGAAAAAAAGCTATGGCAAAGTACTCGAAAGGTGCAAAGAAAGGCGTGAAGAGCGCGATGCATCGCAGGAAGAAAGGGAGTTTGAAATCAGGATCTGGCAAGAAAGTGAAAAGCCGGAAGCAGGCTATTGCCATCGGTCTTTCGGAGGCTCGAAAGAAAGGCGCGAAAGTACCGAAAAAAGGCCGGAAACGTTCGGGGCGGAAAACGGCTAAAAAAAGCAGTAAGCGAGGAAGAAAAAAATAGAAGGCACGTTAGTGCACGGAATCGATCGACTACTACGACTTAGGTCTTTGGGATCAGTTATCGTTACCTCGCAAAACTTCCCTCTTTTATTTTTCCAGCGCGTTTGTAGTGAGCAGCAATAACTCCGTTAGGTGTCGGGGTGCACTCTTGTAATGTGAACGCGGCCGGGACCGTGCCTCCGTCAAAAACTTTTCTGCCGGTGCCCAGCGTGACCGGATGTATTAGAAGCCAGAGTTCATCAACCAGGTCATGTTTCAGCAATGCCTGGATCATATCCCCGCTGCCATGAACCTTCAGGTCAGGACCGTCAGACTCTTTAAGCTTGCTGACGCTTTCAATACTGTCGAGAAAAATAACATTCTTCCAGCTCGACTTTTTCAGCGTGCTGCTGAGAACGTATTTGGTTGCATTGTTCACGCCAGGCCAGATGTCTTCATGGTCGGGCCAGAAGGAGGCAAACATCTCAAAAGTTTTTCTGCCCAGCAGAAGATCTCCAATCGGATCCTTGTGTTTTTCTGCGATCCTATCCAGAACATCATCATAATACGGAGCGCTCCAGCCCCCGTACTGAAAACCCTCTTCGGGTCCTCCGGCCGCTTGCATGACACCGTCCAATGAAACGTATGACTGCACGATTATTTTTCTCATATTTTTTTTATAAAGGTTGGTCGTATTCAATCGAGTAACTCACACTTGAATCCATATGCTTTCACAAGAACCATGATCTTAAAAGATTTGATATCCTGGCCTTCAACCCTCAACACCTTATCACAATCTGACAGATCAAAATTTATCCTCAAGGATGGAAATACTTCAGACAACATGCCAAGCAGCCTCTTGCTTTGCGTTTTTTGCTGAACATTGGTTTTAAAGACTTCAACCATATATTTAAAAACTTGAAGATCTATTGAGCAGCCAGGAAGGAGCCTGCGAGCGCAGCAATAGCCTGCGTGTCCATCATCAAGGTTCCATGTCCTTTGGCAGGTAGCACCGCCAATTGTGATTTGGGCATTCCAGAAACATCTCCAAAAACATTTCCGCCTAACAAAGCATATGTTTCCGCCAATACTTTTTTATCAGTACCGTCATTATCACCCATAATCAACAGCACAGGCGCTTTGATGTTTCTGATCTTGTCATCGCCCAGATTGAATTTCACCGAGCTGAATTTGAGCATCGCAGCAACGAACTTATGCCAGCTTGAAGTGTCAGGCGCCACCTTCATATATTCAGATCTCACCGGTGTGTTATCGAAAGCCTCCGGTGTGGCGTTGGCAATCATCTTGTACATGATATCCAGCCATCCTTCTGATTTATAAGTTGACGAAATGATGAGCAGTTTCTTTGTCATTTCCGGATGCAGAATTGCAAATTCGTAAGCGACTGTCCCGCCATAACTAAACCCGAGAATATCAGCACTGTCGATCTTTAAATGTTTCAGCACATCAGCCACATCATTGGCGAATACTGCGTAGCTGTATGGACGCTGAGATAATGGCGTATGTCCATGTCCATCTAACCCCAGCGCAACGACTTTTCTTGTTTTCGAAAGTATCGGAATCAGTTCACTCCAGTTTGAATTAATCGTCATGTAAGCGCCATGCAGTAAAACGATGGGATCGCCTGAACCATACACTTCATAATATACTTTTGAACCGTGAACAGGCGCATAGCCTGATGCAGCAGGTGCAAGTTTTTGCGCATAACTATTCGGTTGCGGCAGCGTGCTTACCATGAACACGATCATGACCGGAACGGAAAAAATACTTTTGCAGACGCTCGTATACATATGGTTTTGCATTAAATGTTATCGATACGCTTCCCATGAGCTCTCGATCTTTTTGCCGGAATTACTTCCTGGATAAAGTTTTGAGAAGGTCTTCCAGGTTGATCAATGATGCTTTCATTCCTTTGGTGAAGCCGTCCAGCAAGCGCTCCAGCCTTTCGAAAGATTCATTGTAGATAACAATGTCTACTGTCGTTGTGCCGTTGTTTTCGCTGAAAGTATGGTTCCATTCAGATCCGGGCAATTCCGGGTTTTCATCTTTATCCGCAAAGGCATTGTAAAATTTAAAATTGATTTTCGGAGTAATGGACGTGTATTCCTGGATCGCCCAACGTTCCTGGCCCTCCGGGGTTATCATGGCATAGAATCTTTTGCCGCCAACTTTGAAATTCATGTACTTAGTTTTAGCTGTCATGGGTTTCGGTGCGATCCATTGATCAAGCAGCTCTGCCTTGGTGAAAGCGTCCCACACCAGCGAAAGTTCAGCATCGAACGCTCTCTTTATGAATACCGTTTTGGCTGTTTTGTCAACTGTAAAATCGAATAGTAAGGTGTTTTTCATTTTTTTTGTTTTTTCATGGTTGATAATAATTTGTCGAGCTGATTGAACCGGATTTCCCAGATCTTTCTAAACTGGTCTAACCATTTATCGATCTCTTTCATTTTTTCAATTTCAAGTGAGTAGTAGATCTCCCTGCCTCGTTGTTCCTGTTTCACGAGGTCGCACTCGGTAAGGATCTGAATGTGCTTTGAAACAGCCTGCCTGCTGGTATGAAATTCTTCCGCAATGGCGTTCGGTGTCATGGCATTTACCGCGATCAATACCATGATTGCTCTTCGTGTCGGATCGGCAATCGCCTGAAAAATATCACGTCTTGTTTCCATGATTTATCTGCAATTACATGGTTGCAAATATATATGCAATCATATGGTTGCGCAATATAATTTCAAAAAAAAAATAATCCCCCCGTTAAATCATCACGGAAGGATTTGCGGAAATTTCAGGGGAAACTGGCTTGATGAGATGCTTATCTTCAAAAAATTAGTTGCCAGTGCGGCCGCTAAAGATTAGGCGGCCAAAAAATAACACATAGGCATCAGCATCTTCAATCTCGAAACCTTTGATGTCATCGCTGTTGTCGTGAAGTGGTTTTCTGAATACAACACCGTTTGAACGGTATTCGCTGAATAACGTATCGGGATCAGCAATAGCGATATAGGCATCAGATGGCGCCCACTCGTGTCGGGTATGATTAGGAATAGGTTTTATTTCGGGAGCAACGGCTTTCAGCATGATCGAAATGTTATCGCGGCCGACAATTGCCCAATAAGGACTATCATCCGGGCCTGCATACCTGATCTCAAACCCAAGCTTGCCGACATAAAATGAAAGTGACTTTTTTAAGGTCGACAATAATAAAGCAAGGCATGATACGCGTTAAGTTCATGGACGAATTGTTTTGGGTTTGAGGAAAAAAATGGCGAAGGATCCCTGTAGATCACGCCCACTTGTTACACCTTACTTCCCAATATACTCACATATCATCTCTGTCTGTTCATTGATCATCTCAGGACAACCTCATAGAAGAAAAGCTCTCTGAAGTTCTTTATGTGACGGTTCGCCATCGACCGCGGAAAGGTCATTTTAACAACCACCCGACAACATCTTGCATGAATGGAGCACATTGATAATTATTAACGTCTTGCCAGCTGGTCATGTACAGAGAAACCATGGCCTCTCCCATCGCGATGATCTTGCCGCCACCTTTTACCTCAGTGAAAACGGCAAATGGATTTGCATTCGATTGATTGCTGAAGGCGAACGGAGTACCGCCTTCAACCGTGCGAGCTCCATGAAACGGGATCGAATATTTTTGTTTCGTGATCTTGCCTTCCGTGGCGTGACCTCCAACTGTTTTGTCTGGGCTGTCGGATGAAAACTTAATGCCGAATGGCGACACGATGTCGTTTGGATTTACTTTATCAAGCGGAGCCCAGTAGTCTTCTTCAATAGCAATGAACAAGGCGCCACCTTTTTCCAGATACTGACGGATGGCCTTGCATTCGTCAGCCGAATACTTTACAGAAGGAACGTGAATGAAGAGCAGGTCTGTTTTGCTCAATGCTTCTGCGGTAATCGGTGTTTTCAGATAGGTAAGTTCTGCCTGGTGAGCTGCCGCGTTCTTGGTGAGCTCGCCAATCATATAATCAAGCCGCTGCGTAGGGACCAATTCGGTCGAGATCTTGTCGGCCGGGTCACTATAAAATTTTTGGCCGTGAGTCACATCTACCAGGATCTTCTTTTTTTGCGCTAAGAGACTGGTACAACACAACAGAACGAGGGTGCAGGCAATAATTGATCTCATAGTTTTTTATCTTTTTTTGAATGAATGCCAATGATCGTGCCACAGCGGATGCATGCTCCATACACCTATTTGAGGAAATGGCTTCAACTGTTGTACGGAACCGCGCAAAGATATCCGAATCTGGAACGGCTGCGCTGGCTAGGTGAACGCAGGAGTAAGAATCACAGTAGCAAGATGACTACGGTCCGGGGAAAAGCTCATCAGAACTTCCAACATCATCACTTCCTATTAAATCTTTTGTCGCTCCGGGGCCGCTTGGCCACTGATATGCTCGTCCTGCCTACCGCCCACGGTCTGCAACGCAACGGCAGGCAGGCCGGCCTTAACCCTGGCCGCACTTCCACTTCCAGGCCAAAGCCAGCTTAGGTCCTCCTGAAGCATACCGGAAGATAGAAATGCAAAATGCAGATGAGGACTCTTTCACAAATGCTCTAAAAGGTCGTAGCGTAAAACCAAAATTCGAAGATTTTTTTCGGTTCTAGATTTTCCCGGACAGTAGTGTAGCAAGATCTACCATACGAAAGCAAAACAAACAATAATTCAGTTGTCTGGAAACTTGAGCCGCTGCACCAGATTCTGGAAGCGCGGATAAGTCCGCAACGGGTCGAACAAGCACTCTTGCCGTATGTAAGGAAACCATGACGCGCGCTCTTCGAATGCTTTCTCCAACCAGTTGAGCGCTTCTTCGTGCCGTTCGAGGCCCAGTACCACCAGCGCGAACTGGAACGATGGTACTGGTTGTGAATGAGACAGCACTGTCAGCTCGTTGAGAATTGCAAGTGCACGTTCCCTGTGCCCAGCCATCGCGTATGAATATCCAAGGTAACCTTTAAAGCCTGCCCCGGTAAGCTCCACCAGTTTTTCAAAGCCGGTAGCCGCCTTGTCAAATTCATTCTTTCCCCAATATGCCATTCCGGAGAAGAGAAGCGCAAGCGGTGCGTTAGGGACCAACTCAAGCGCTCTCCGTGTCTGGGCCAACGCTTCATCGTAATCACGGTTCCACTGATAATAATTCGCCATGTTTGCATGAATGACCAGTGAAAGCGGATCCAGTTCACTTGCCCGCAGTATGGCAGCGCGCGACTCTTCAAACAGATTCTGACTGCCCAAGTACCATGAATAATGAAGGTATCCTTCCGCATAGTTTGGGTTGAGGGTGATTGCACGCTTCAACTCGTGTTCAGCCGTTGGCCAATCCCAATCATAAAAGGTCGCAGCGTAGCCAAGTACGCCATGTGGTTCCGCGAGGTTCTCATCTATCTCCAATGCTCTTGAGGCTGCTTGTTTTGCTTTCGGGTATACTTCCCTAGCAACACCGCCAAGCCAACCGAGATATGCGTAGCTGTTCGCGAGTCCTGCGTAAGCTAAGGCATAGGCCGGTTCCTTTTCGATAGCAGCCTCGAAATACTCGATGGCCTTAGTGACCTCAAAGGGCGTGGTATGATTCAAATGATATCGGCCTGCCAGGTAGAGTTCGTGTGCCGCAGGATCTACAGATGATCTCACAACAAGTCTCTTGCGTTGCTGCGGTGTCAACTCCAATCTGAGTGAATCCACAATTGCGCGGGAAACCTTTTCCTGAATATCGAACACATCATCCAGCATGCCATCGAATTTTTCCACCCACAAGTGTGCGTCATTGAGCG
>CBHROW010000239.1:0-8674 GCA_966080355.1 uncultured Chryseosolibacter sp. | reverse complement strand
ATGATTGTTGAAATTTTCTCGGCACGAAGGCCGTCACTATGAGTAAAGAATGGTTGGTTATCTTCCAGCAGATATAATTGTTTTCAGTGAGGCAGGTGACAACTTTCCCAAAGGATTATATACAATTGACAACAAAGTTGTGGCGATTCATGTAACTAAGGCAACAAATGAGGGTATTCCGCGTTAGCGACAATAGCCTAGGCTAAAAACCCTAATGAAACTTGTATTGACCCTTCCGTTCTTATGCTTTTGCCTCCCGGCATTCGCGCAAACAGAAGTTGAGACTCCAACCGAAACCCGAAAAGACACTGTCAAGAGCTACACAATAACGTGGGTAAAAGGCGCTCCTCCTCACATCGATGGTACACTTGATGATCCAGCATGGCAGCAAGTTCCCTGGGCGGGCGGTGACTTCCGTCAGATCAATCCCGACAAGGGAAAACCTGCATCTGTTCAAACAAAATTCAAGATCCTGTACGATGCCAAGAATTTGTATGTGGGTATCCGTTGTTATGATCCCGAGCCGGGCAAGATCGTGCGAAGAATGTCGAGGCGTGATACCTTCGAAGGCGACCTGGTTGAAATCAATATCGACAGTTATAACGATAAGCGCACTGCGTTTTCATTTACCGCATCGGTTTCCGGAGTGAAAGGAGATGAATATGTGTCCAACAATGGTGACGATTGGGATGAAGGCTGGGACCCGATCTGGTACCTGAAAACTTCTATCGATAGCGAAGGATGGATAGCCGAATTTAGAATTCCCCTGAGTCAACTTCGGTTTGCAAATATGGAAGAGCTGACTTGGGGAATTGAAGTGATGCGATTTTTTTTCCGGAAGCAGGAACGCTCCCTGTGGCAATACATTCCACCTGATGCCGGTGGATGGGTTCACCTCTTTGGAGAAATGAATGGGATCAAAGGTGTGCGTCCGCAGAAGCAGCTCGAGATCCAGCCTTACGTTGTCGCACAAACTGAAACGTATGAACCCGAACCGGGAGATCCGTTTCAACCAGGAAAGTCTTCATCGCTCAACTATGGCCTCGATGCAAAGATCGGTATCACCAGCGATATCACGCTCGATCTCTCCGTCAATCCGGACTTTGGTCAGGTTGAAGCAGATCCATCGCAGGTAAATCTCTCCGCATACGAATTGTATTTCCAGGAAAGACGGCCGTTCTTCATAGAGGGTAATAACATCCTGACCTTCCCTGTCTCGCAATTCAACAACAACAATCTTTTTTATTCGCGAAGGATCGGTCGGCCACCTCAAACTGGCGCTGACCCCGATGAAACGGGAGCTGACAACACAGACGAGTACGTGAAGCCGAATAAACGCTCGACAATTCTTGGCGCAGCAAAGCTCACGGGCAAAAACAAAAAAGGATTTTCTTGGGGCGTACTCGAGAGCGTTACAGACAAGGAATATGCGCGCATCGATAGTTTGGGTGAACGGAGGAACCAGGTTATCGAACCGATGACGAATTACTTCGTGTCTCGCGCACAACAGGACATCAACAAGGGCAACACCATTGTCGGTGCGATCTTCACAGCAACCAATCGCAAGCTTGAGAATGATCGCGTCTCATGGCTGCACAAGGACGCATATTCAGGCGGTATCGATTTTTATCATAACTGGAAGAAGCGGACCTATTACATGAGCGGAAAGGGAATATTCAGTCACGTTCGTGGAAGTAAAGAAGCTATCGCGAACACCCAACTTTCTTCCGAACGTTTTTTCCAGCGTCCCGACAACTATCACACCGAATTTGATCCGGACAGGACCTCACTCACAGGTACAGGCGGACAACTCGTTGTTGGGAAGAAAAGTGGAAATATCATTTCGGATTTGGGTGTGGTCTGGCAGTCACCGGAACTCGAGTTGAACGACATCGGCTTCATGTCGTCAACCGATGACATTACGCAATGGTTTTGGATGCAGTGTCGTCAGCTCACACCAAAAGGCCTTACGCGCTGGAGGAGATTCAATATTAATGAATGGCGAAGCTATGATTACGGGTGGAGAAATCTGAATCAGGGTTTTAATGTGAATGCGCATGCTCAGTGGAAAAATTACTGGAACACCGGAGGAGGCATAACCCATAATACACACACCATCTCAAACGGTGATCTTCGCGGTGGACCTTCCATGAAATATCCCGGTAACATGGACTACTGGGGGTACTTCAGCACTGACTATCGGAAAAAACTTTATGCGGAATTCAGTTTTGATTTCGCTCGCGGGCTCGAACAGTACTCCCGGAATGATAACCTGGGGTTGGACGTGACATTCCGGCCAGCAAATGCTTTCAACGTAACGGTTTCGACAAGTTACACGAAGAATATCAACTCGCTTCAATATGTAGCAACAGCCGAAGGAGAAGATGGACGCCCACGCTATGTGGTAGCAGAGATCGATCAAACGGTGGCGCGCATGTCGATTCGTATGACCTACATGCTTACACCGAACATTTCCATTCAATACTGGGGACAGCCGTTTGGAACATCCGGTCGCTATTCGAAATTCAAAGTTATAGAAGACTCACGATCGCGTGTTTATTCAGAACGTTTTTCGATGTTGCAAGTCACGGATCTCTCTGCACAGGATGGCGGTTATGGAGTGGATGAAGATGGCAACGGCATGCCCGACTATTCATTCGCAAAACCAGATTTCAACTTCGGCCAGTTCAGGTCAAACATGGTTATGCGTTGGGAATATATTCCAGGGTCAACTGTCTTTCTGGTTTGGACTACCGAGCGCAATGGCGAGTTTTACGATTCCCACGGAGGCACTCGAAAAAACTCGTTCTATTTTCCCGACAAAACACACAACATCTTCCTGATCAAGTATACTTACAGGTTTAGAATGTAAGCGGATTAGCTTAAGGCTTAAATCAAAAGAGGTGCTGTTCTAATGTTTCTACCGTTTTTCGGTAGCGATTTTTGCATTTTGAGGAGAACAGATTCCTGTTTACGCGCCACCTTGGCTGAATCGATGCAGTCATTTCAAAGTTCTGATGCTTGCTCTCAGCTTTCAGCTTTCGGCTTTCGGCTTTTAGCTTTTAGCTTATCCGCGGCCCTTCGGGAAATCTCGGGGACTTCGTCTTTTTACTATCTTGCCGCATGAAACATTTTTTAGCCCTTGCGTTATTGCTGATCGTATTCTTAGCCCCCGCGCAATCCAAAGGAACAAAAGCAAACGCAGCTGCCCCGGTGAAAGTCGCTTATGTGAATGTGGAGCAAGTGATTGCGCAGCTGCCTGAATCGAAACAGCTCGATCAAAAGTTAAAAGAGACGCAGGAGAAATTGCGCAACGACCTGATGAGCAAGCAGCAGGATTTTGATAAACTTTACAAATTCTACCAGGAGCGAGGGCAAACACTGGTTGACTCCACCCGTCAAAAGGTTGAAAATCAACTGCAGGCGATCGATGCGGACATTCAGCAATTCAATGCTGACGCTCAAAATACATTCGACAATACCCGTAAGCTTTATCTCACGCCAGTTTACCTCAAGCTCGGGCGTATCATTCAACAGGTGGCTACGGAGAATGGTTATTCGATGGTCATTCCAACAGCGATCAACGGTAATCCTTTCATTCTACATGCCGATCAGCAACTCAATGTTTCTGATCTGGTTTTAAAGAAATACCTGGAGCAGGCGAAATAACGCACGTGAAGCACAATTTAAGTGTGGGTTTTCCCTCGCTTAAAATCCGTGGAAAAGTTATTTTTGATATTGATGCTCGCACAGGTTCATTTTCCCCAAACACTGTATCCAGAAGAGCTTGATCGCTATTTGTTCGATGGCTGGTTCCGGATGGGGCAGACTATATTCACCACCAACTTTCTTCACTTCAAACAAGAATATTTTAGTGCCATTTGGCTTCGTCTGGATCTTCAGGCCATGGCAGACGACAAAAAGCAACGCAATATATTCAAATTGAATTCGAAGTTCGCTGTAGAGATCCAGCCCGCACGCCTTCGCCAGGAACACGAAAATTTATTCGCGCGATATCGGCAGCAAGTTGATTTTGAACCTTCGAGCTCGGTGCATGTTTTGCTTTACGGGAAAGGATCTTCTACTGTATTCAATACCTACGAAGTGAATGTTTATGATGGCGCGAGGATGATCGCAGCCGGATTTTTCGATCTCGGAAGAGAGAGCGCTGCGGGAATTACGAGCTTTTACGATCCGGACTATAAAAAATTTTCGCTGGGGAAGTTTTTGATTTACCTCAAAGCCGAGTACTGCCGTACACATGGGTTGCGTTATTTCTATCCGGGTTATTTTGTACCTGGCTATGCGGCATTTGATTATAAACTTACGATACATCCCGAAGCCCTGCAGTTCCTGGAACTCGAGACTGGTCAATGGAAACCCATCGCGGCATTTCGCGAAATCGAGACTGTTCCCCTTCGCGCTATAGATGCGAAATTGGAATGCCTACAGAATGAATTGGCTTCACAAGGGATTGAAAGCAGGATCGTTTCCTACGATTACTTCGATGCAAATCTGATTCCGGATCTCAACCACATGGAACTGTTTGATTTTCCTCGATTCCTTCACTTCTACGATTTTCACAATAACGTGATCAATTCGCTTGTCGTATTCGATGTGCGTGATCAACGCTATCATTGGATGGTGATGCGAAGTGTGTGGATGGCCGAGCAGCCTTCGATGGATCCGGATCACTACACCGCGCACCTTTTAAAAGTTGAAGAGGAAGTTGTGGCGATGAGCAGCGAACGCGATATGGCCAGCGCCCTTGCCCTGGCAATCCGGTCGGATGTACTGAAGCAACGATTAGGTTGAAGAATAGAAATGTGGTTTTCCAAATAATTGCATGATGAGTCGTTTCAAGTTACCACCCGGATATAATTTTTGGCAATCTGCATGGCGCACATACAAGCAAGTGAAAAATCCGATCGGCACTATGTCTGAAAGTATGGAGCGATTTGGAGGAACCTATGCTGTTGACCTTGGAAGAAAGCGCCTTATCGCCACACAAGATCCCGCGTTCATCGATTACGTGTTGAGAACAAATCACAAAAATTATTATAAGTCAAAGATCCTGACCGAACAGTTGGGCAGGTTTTTGGGAAATGGATTGCTCACTTCCAACGGAGAATACTGGCTCAAACAGCGAAGACTGATCCAACCCGGGTTTCATCACGAGAAAATTCGTGCACTGTATGGGATCATCAAGCGCACTGTGGATACTTTTCTCGATGAGTTGCCCACCGGGCCGAAAGTCGATATCTATCCATGGATGAACAAGCTGGCTTTCGAGATCGTGATCAACACGCTGTTTAACGTGAGGATCGACCCGCAGATGCGAAATGAACTCGGCAGTTTTATCAGCGACACACAGGATTTCGTTATTCGTGACGTCAGGCAGCCTTACAAAAGCTGGTGGTTTGAACTATCCGGTGAAGTGAAGAAGAATCTAAGAAGGTCAGAATCTGCAAGAAAAATCATCAGCAATATCATTCAGCAACGCAAAACAAGTGGAGCGCATCCGAATGACCTGCTCGACATGTTGCTCGATGCCCGTTATGAAGATACCGGAGATCCCATGAGCGAGCACCAGGTTATCGATGAGATCCTGATCCTTCTGATTGCCGGTCATGAAACAACAGCCAATGCGCTCTCATTCACATTGTTTTTGCTGTCCAATCATCCCGATGAGCTTCGTCAGCTTCAAACTTCAACCGAAGGACTTGATTTCGATCAGGTTGTTCGCCATGAAAGGATGAACGCAGTCATTAATGAAAGCATGCGACTGTATCCTCCGGCATGGATCAGCGATCGCGTTGCACTGGAAGATGATTCATTCAACGGATTCAGCTTTCCGAAAGACACTATTCTTGTACTTTTCTATTACGGATTGCACCGTGATCCCAAAAATTTCGCGAACCCGGAGGCTTTTGTTCCCGATCGCTTTATGCGGGCGAACATAGAAAAGGAAAAAGTAAAATCGTTTTACCCCTTCGGAGCCGGGCCACGCATGTGCATCGGAAACAATTTCGCGATCGCAGAAATGGCTATCTTCCTTCAGGCGTTCATCCATCGTTTTTCGCTGAAAGCCTCCGGCATCACGCCCGGTATCAAACCGCTTGTAACATTACGACCCGAAAGCGTTTTCGTGGGGATAGAAAAGATCAGCGTTTTAAGATCTGCCTGAGAATTCTGACGAGAGGATTGGAGACCAGCATACCCGCGAGGAGGCCAACTCCATCGGCTACCATATCGGTCAGGTCGAAAGTTCTATCCTCAGCAAAAAGCTGCAACACTTCAGTGAGCAAACTAAACACCATCCCAAGCAAAAAAATTGATACCGGCTTTAGTCGGGGATAATCGAATTTCACGCTTACTGCCCACGATGCAAACATAACGATGTGAACGAGCTTATCGATTCCAACCATTTTCACGTCTGGGATATTCGATCCGGGAATGAGGACCGCAATAAGGATAAGGATCGAAATAAGCGTACTTAGAAAACGTGCCATAGAAGTCCGTAAAGATCCAAAAAATCGATTTGCCTTGTGGCTTTTGCAAGCCTCTCTCTCAGCGAAGTACTTTCCCGGTGAAAACGCTCACCCGATCGGTGAATGGATTTCCGGAAGCACGTCTGAAGGAAACAATCTGGCCAACGTGCCACAGGCAATCAGCGATAGGTCCGTTAAGGTGATTCCAAAACGGATATTCAGAAATATTTTCCCCGCGTTTGAATATGGCCTTCATGGAATTCATTTCCTCATCGCTAGCCTTTTTCAGAATATCGCTCGCGGTTTTGAGATTGACGAGCGTTTGCTTGCGCATTTCTTCGAACGACACTTTCGGCTTGTTGTCTTGCATGATGTTGGGTGTCTTCGTTGTTGCGTTTACAACCATGGCTGACATCTCAAAGATGTGTTGAATGGTTTCGAGGGATGTTCGCGTGTCATTGCCGGGTTTATATTCAAGATCCTGCTGGCGAAGGCCTTCCGTAGCCCAGTAAAAGCGAAATCCAAGTCCATCGATGACCCGGGCTGCGACAGTTCCCGCTGAGAAACGCGCGGGGGCATCCGGCATTTCATAGTAGGGGAGCGATTTGTCTTGTGCGCTTAATCTGAGCGTTGAAATAAATGCCAAAATAATAACGAGTGATTTTGTCATAGATCGTAATTGTTTGCAAAGATAACGGTGTTGTTGTTTACCGCCAGACATCGGCAAAGGTTATATATCATGGCATACGGTTTTTAGCCTTCCAACGGTTTTAAAACAATTTTTTCTATGGCCAAAGCACAAGCAAAATCAAAGCGCGCAACCACTTCAAAAAAGTCTGCACGCAAGGCTCCCGCACGCAAATCCTCCGACCGGAGAATCACCGCACAAACTGCCAGTCAGTCAAAAAGTATGGAAGGATCGCTCCTCGAAGAATTCTTTCTCGACTCGCTGAAGGATATTTACTGGGCTGAAAAAGCGCTCACTAAGGCATTGCCGAAGATGGCAAAATCTGCGACTTCAACTGAGCTTAAAGATGCACTCAACGATCACCTCGAAGTGACGAAAAAGCAAGTTGAACGCCTTGAGCAGGTATTCGAAAAGCTCGGCAAGAAAGCACAGGCGAAAAAATGTGACGCCATGCAAGGTTTGGTGGAAGAAAGCGAGTCTATCATCGATGAAACAAAAGACGATACGCTGACCCGTGACGCTGCACTGATCATCGCAGCACAAAAAGCCGAACACTACGAGATCGCAACATACGGTGGATTGGCACAACTGGCCCGCACGATGAACAAACCGGATCTGGCGAAACTTCTCGATGAAACTTTACAGGAAGAAAAAGAAGCTGACGAAATGCTCACGAAGCTTGCTGAAGGCAACATCAACAACTGGGCCGCTACCGAACCGGAAAACGAGAAATCAGGCTCGATCAAAGACAGTATCATGAATATGTTCTCGAAGAGCGACAAGACGGAAAGCGCGTCTGCGCCTAAAAAAGAGAAAAAGTAGATCTTACTTTTCCTTCTTCAATTGAAGGAATCAGGCATTGGGCATCAGGCATTGGCTTAATGCCCAATTTTTTTTGTTCCCACTTGTACTGCCATGTAACGCCAACTCCTAATTTCCTAAATCCCTAATGCCTAATAAATGCCTAATCCCTAATCAATCCCTAATGCCTAATTCCACCGTAAATTCAGGTCGTTCATTTCCGTTTTTGTTCAACTTGGCTATCCGGACGAAGTCCCATCACTAACCGGCTGTATTTTTATACCGAAATCCAACCGTTATGAGGCAAATCGTGTATTCGCTGATGGTGCTGTTTTGCGTCACCAGTTTTACGCAATCGGAAGACGCGTTGCGCAGAAGAAACTTCAACACCGTGAATGACGTGGCGTTGAGGGAATTTGATCCGGTGTCTTACTTCCAGAATAAACCAACGAAAGGCTCTTCACAATTTGAATTCCGGTACAAGAGCATTTACTACTATTTTGCGAATGCTGCCAATCGTGATGAGTTCAAGAAGAATCCCGACAAGTACGAACCCGCATACGGTGGATGGTGCGCATATACCGTGGCTCAAAACGGTGAGCGCGTGAAGATCCTGCCGACTGCCTATAAAATTATTGACGGCAAGCTTTATATGTTTTACAACTTCAGCAGTGACAACCGGCTTGACAAATGG
>CBHROW010000238.1:0-8699 GCA_966080355.1 uncultured Chryseosolibacter sp. | reverse complement strand
TCGCGTGAAGATACAGGAGACAGCAACCCAGTGATTTTTAGTTACTGGGTTTTATTTAAATAAAAGAATTGCGAAAATCACCTTAGAATGTTTATCGCATTCCTTTTGAGGTTCGGATATATAAGCTTTTGCTTTCTGCTTTTAGCTTCTCAATCCGTAAAAGCCGAGTAGGTGAGAACCTTGAATTTCTCACCTATTTGCCAATGCTGAGTTCCATAAATGTTCGTGTAGATCAGTCCGATCAGGTTTTCTTTTGGATCGGCCCAGTATTGCGTGTTGAATGCACCTCCCCACGAAAATGAGCCTTCACTATAAACAGATCCATTGTTGTTTTTCGAAGTCTCGAGGCCGAAGGCGAGGCCGTATTCATTGTCGAGATGGGGGAGCTGATCGAGCATCATCAGCTCAACTGTTTTTCTGCTGAGTAGTCGCACGCCATTGTACTCACCTTTATTGAGAAACAGTTGCAGAAATTTAGCATAGTCTTCAACAGTAGATGAGAGTCCGGCTCCGCCAGAGAAATAGGTTCCTTGCACGTTCGGATAGTCAGGTGTAAATTCATCGTAAGCGCCCGCTTTCATTTTAAATGCCTTTCCATCTTTATCCTGATGCAGCGCAACCAACCGGTTTTGTTTTTCTTTTGGAAGATAGAACCACGTGTCTTTCATGCCGAGCGGATCGAAGATGCGTGACTTTAAAAATTGATCGAACGACATTCCGGACCAAATTTCAACCAGATAGCCGAGCACATCGTGATTCAGCCCGTAAGTCCAGCGTTCGCCAGGATTGTGTTTCAGCGGAAGTTTGCCGAGAATCTTGATCTTGTCACCCAGCATGTCACGGTCGTTCCCTATTCCGCTGGGTACTCCGGCTTTTGCGTAGATTGCTTTGAATTCATTGCTGCCGATCACTGCGTAGTCAATTCCTGAACTATGCGTGAGCAATTGCCTGATGGTGATCTGGCTTTTCGCAGGCTCGGTTGTGTAAGATGAATCTTTTGGGTTGAATGATTTCAGCACCGTTGCATTGGCAAATTCAGGAATGTATTTCGAGAGGGGTTCATCCAGCAGAAATTTCCCTTCCTCCCACAACATCATAACCGCAAGGCTTGTGATTGCCTTGCTCTGAGAAGCAATTCGGAAAATGTCGTCTTTTTTAAGCGGAGTTTTCTTCTCAAGATCACTGAAGCCGATCGCTTTGTGATAAGCAATTTTTCCGTTTCTCACAATGAGGACAACGGCCCCCGGAATTTGCTCCTTGCTCACGTATTCGTTCAACATGTTATCGATGCGCATCAATCGCGTTGACGACATATTGGCGTCTTCCGGTTTTGCTGCCGGGGTAATGTTCTTTACCGATTGAGCCTGAACGGAACAACAACTAACGATGGCAATGGCAAGGATAAATAATCTCATACTGATATTAAGCGTTTATGTGCGACCAGTTTTCACCGGTTTTGATTCGGTGTATTTGCATATCAGAAACACGGAACTGTTTTGCCAGCTGTTTCAACGTGGGTTGATTTTTTGCCTTCAAAGCTTTTTTGATCAGCTTCACCTTTCCTGCGTTGAGTTTCGGTCCGGCATTCGGGTTCTGACGTTGTTTTACATTCGGATCTTTCAACGCATGTTTGATCTGGTCATCGTGTCTCACCCATTTCAGATTCTGCGCAGTGTTGTTGTTCTTTACGTGATCGATGTGAATTACGAATGCGTGTTTGTCGGTTGGTTTTTTACTAAAATATTCCGCGACCAGCCGATGCAGATAGTAATTTTGTCGGTTCGCTTCCCGGCCGATGGTAACACTCGGATATCCTTGAGTAAGTCTTGGACGAAGTATATATCCTTCTTCCATTTTGCTCTTGTAACTGATGATGCGGCCACGACTTGAGATGGCATACCGCTTGGTTGTGACGCCTCTCTTTAATGAAATTTCTCTCCAGCGTTCTCCGGAAAGAAATTTAATGGAGTTGTTTTTTGTTGCCATATAATTTAGATAGTAAGGGTTTCGGCATAACGGGGTACGGCAGCGTGTAATGCGTCCTGAAGTTTTTTCAGGATCGTTTTTTCAGATCGGTTCACAATCTTTCGCCCGTCCATCTCCGTGATGGGTGTTAGCTCGCCCATCGTTCCGCTTCCGAATACTTCATCGGCATTATAGAACTCCGTCAGGGAAAGATTTTTTTCAACAATAGGTATTTTTAGTTCGTGGCATAGGTCGATAGTAAGTCCTCGTGTGATACCGTGAAGACACGCATCTGCATGGGGCGTGAATACAATGCCGTCCTTTATCATGAAGATGTTCACATCGTTGAGTTCGGAAACGAACCCATGATCATCAAGCATAACGGCCGCGTCAACACCGGCAATGTTGGCCTGGATTTTCGCGAGGATGTTGTTCAATAAGTTGTTGTGATGAATTTTTGAATCGAGAAACTGCGGATTATTTCTTCGTTGTGAAGAGGTGATCACGCGAATCCCTGTAGTATTATCGTACACGAGAGGTTTCCATTCGGCAAGAACGATCAGGCACGAACCTTTTGTGTTCAGGCGAGGATCCATTCCTGAAGTAATTTTTTCGCCACGTGTAAGTGTAAGTCGAATGTGTGTATCGTGGGTCATGCCGTTGGCTTGCAACGTTTCGGCTATTGCTTTTTTGATTTCCTTGTGTGTTGGAACATGGGTGAAGGCGAGCGCGTGAGCTGAGGCGTGTAACCTGTCGAGGTGGCGGCCGAGGCAGAAGATGCCTTCCTTGTAGACACGCAGTCCTTCCCAAACGGCATCACCACCCTGAACTGCACTATCGAAAACCGAAATCTTGGCGTCTTCCCGTGCTAGTAGTTTTCCGCCAACATGGATAAAGATATTGTTGTTCTTCGGGTTGAATTTCTGTAGCATAAAGAGGCTAACTCCAAAGCCTTTAAGCGGGTTTTTGTGCTGGCGGGTAAAACGGGCTTAAGTAAAGTAAGCGCTATTTTGGGTCTGGGTCAAGCTTTTAGCGAAAATGGTAACAGTTTTTCATAATAACGCTTGGCCTGCTGGTAGAGTGTATTCAAATGTTCGGGAAGTTCGCGATCGCTGGTTTTTTGGCGCTGAAATCCGGTAGACTGATGAACATTAGTATACCAGTGCGGGGCCCAAACCCCATCGTATGGTTTAGGTCCTTTTTCCCAGTGAAGCATGGCTTTGTCAAAAGGAATTTCGCAGCGTTGGCAAAGTTGACGCAACACTGACTCGGGATTCTCCAGTAAAAGTCCGGAGTCGAGCACAATGAACTGCTTGTTGTCATTCTTCAAATCTTCAAAAAGGGTGTATTGATATTCAATGCCAATGTCGCGCATGACGGGTTGTTGAATGACCTGCGCATAGCTGGCGATGATTTGTTTGGGATCGCGAATGAGAAAAACGTTCACCCCCTTATTAAAAAAGGGCTGATCCATTACTTCCATGTGATGTGCCATGTTCTTCACAAAAGCAATAGGCTTGCCGTTGGAAGACTCGACCTCGTTTCTCACGGTTTGTTCGTCTGCTGACTGAGCGCGGATCACTTCATCTGCGCCTGGATGTTGGGCTCCGCTCTTCGTAAGATAGAGCGCATAAAACGGCTCATCAAAAACCGCAGTGTCGGCACGCTGGCCGAACGCGTACATTAATGCGGTAGAAATGTTGCGTGGGCCGGAGATAAGGTTGATTATTTTCACTTGAAATCCTTTTTAACGACAAGCAGGCAATGGTCATTGTCTATTTGCAAATAACCTTGCTCGTAACAATAAAAATACCTCGATCCTTCTTTGGTGGTCAATGTGCTGGTAAAGTAAGTAAAGTTAAATCCTTCCTCGTTCAAACGACTTCTGCTTATTCTGTTTTTCCCATCAGGATTCAATCTTTTTAAGATGCTGCGATTCTTCCGGAGAATATTATTTACGTGGTTGATCACCCGGTTGTCCAAACGTTTGAGTTTGTTATTGAATGCCACACGGCATTGATCAGCGCAAAATTTTTTATCCACTCTTCCTTTGATGGGCGAGCCACATTCGTAGCAGGTCTGATTTTGAGGTGTTGACATTATTCAAAGACGTGTATAATCGGATAGACACGAATATAATCGAAAGTACACGTTTAGTAAACGAGTCAAAAGTTTTCACGAGTCACATTTGTATCGTCAGGAATTCACCTGACAACGAATTATCAACTCAAAAAAACAAATCTTATGAAAAGCATGAGAAACTCTGTTCACCTTATCGGAAGACTTGGAAAAGATCCTGAAGTGAAGGTTTACAACGACAAAAAGAAAGCAAGCTTTACGATTGCCACAACCGATGTTTACAAAAATCAGAAAGGGGAGAAGGTGGAGGATACGCAGTGGCACAATATTGTGGTGTGGGGTAAGACTGCTAATGTCATTGAGAAATACGTGAAGAAAGGCGATGAGATCGCGATCGAAGGAAAACTTGTTCATCGGATGTATGAGTCCAATGGAGAAAAGAAGTATTTCACGGAGATCAGCGCGAACGACATTTTACTGTTGGGCGGGAAGAAGGCGTAATTGGGCTTTGGCTATTGGCCGTTAGCTATTGGCAAAATGCGTTTTATCCGTATCGGATTCTTTCAGCTGAATTGAATTGTACGTTATCAGCAATGAGGATAATAGTGCATTCTATTCTCCTGCCAAAGGCTAATGGCCAAAAGCCATCAGCAGAAGATGATGAAACGTGGCAATTGCGGCTATGGCCATCACAGCCAACTTCACCGCTCCACCAGCCTGCGGTATCTGTCACTTTTAAATAACCGGTACACTTACAATACGTTAATCGCGTTATATTTGGACGGATGACGTTTCTGTATCCATCTTTTCTTTGGGCTCTCGCTGCGCTTTCGGTTCCGGTGATCATTCATCTATTCAACTTCCGGAAAACCAGCCGTATCCTGTTTTCTAACACCAGGTTTCTCAAACAGGTGAAAGAAGTTACCACGGCTAAACGCAGGTTAAAACACTATCTCATTCTTGCTTCACGGCTCCTTTTTTTGCTTTTTCTTATTTTTGCATTCGCGCAACCGCTGATACCGGCTCAGGAACAATTCGGGAACGTCAGAAATATCACACTCTATATTGACAATTCTGAAAGTATGTCGGCTCAGATGCCTGACAAAACACGTGGCCTGGATGCAGCGCTGAGTTTCAGCCAGAATATTGTCGAGCTTTTTCCACCCGATACCAGGTACAAGATCCTGACCAACGATTTTGCGCCATTTTCAAATTCTTTCAAAACAAAAACCGAAGCGCTCGATATTCTTTCGCAGATCCGGGTTTCTCCCGTCAGTCGTACCGTTGATGAGATACGGCAAAGACTGGGTCAGGACATGCGGGGAAGATCGCAGGAATTTTTCTGGATCTCGGATTTTCAAAAGTCGACTGCGGGAACAATTCCTGCCCGGTGGGACACGGCTTCGCGGTGGCACCTGGTGCCAATCGGATTTTCGGATCAGCCCAACGTGTTTGTCGATACCGCTTACCTCGACAATCCCTTCGCAGCAGGAGGAGAGAAGAATGTGCTCACGGTAAAAATGCGCAACGATGGTGGAAGCGATGTCGATCAATTGAATGTAAAACTTTCAGTGGATGGAATTCAGGCCGGTACTGCGCTGGTAACTATTCCGGAGAAAGGAGTAACCGAAACGAGCTTTGATCTCTCCGGTCTTCGCGCTTCCCGTAGCAAAGCGGAGTTGTCGTTCAATGATTTTCCGGTAGCATTTGACAACACTTTTTATCTCGCGTTGAATTTCAGCAACAAGATCAATATCATCGAGATCAAACCAACGAACGATGTCACTCCCGTGCAGCGTGTATTCGGCAATAAGCAGGTCTTCAATTTCCAAAGTTTTTCCGTTGCGAACTTCAACTATAGCCTTTTGGCACAGGCAGACCTTGTAGTAGTGAATGGACTTGATCGGATTGATCCTTCTCTTAATCAAAGCCTGCGAAATTACGTGAGTGGATCCGGTACGTTACTGATCATTCCCGGTACTAATCCCGATCAGCCAAGTTATCAGCAGCTTGCCGGCAACGGAATGCTTCGCGTGCAACAGAGCGGAGGAATGTCTGACCTTGACAAACCTGACTTTAACAACCCGTTTTTCGAAAATGTTTTTGAAGAGCGCACCGTGGCAATCGCTATGCCGAAAGCGAGCCGGATGATTGACTGGGGCGCGGATCGATCGGCTATACTCAGGTTCAAAAATGATCAACCTTTTCTTTCGCGATTCGACCAAAAGGGATCGGTATACCTGATGGCCAGCCCGTTGAAGGCGGGATTCACAGACTTACACACCCACGCCATCTTTGTTCCGGTAATGTACCGTATCGCCAGCAGCAGCCGCAAGAGCGAATCGCGGTTGTATCACACACTTGAAGAGGATTTTGTTACGATCCGCACCGATAGCCTTCCGCCAGATCAACCCTTAAAACTCATTGGCGACCAGGAGGTTGTTCCATCCCAGCGCGGAATTGGAGACCACACCCTGCTGGAAATTCCAAAGTTTTCCATCGAGCAGGGATTTTATCAGGTAATGGCCAATCGTGATACCGTTACGTTGCTGGCGTTCAATCTCAGTAAAAATGAATCTTTGCTCGATCAATTCACAGGCGATCAAATGAAAGCCGCGATGGGGAACGGAAAAAACATCAGTATTTTTGAGGCTGAAACCCCTGAGGCTTTCAGCAACGAAATAAAAGCGAGATATTTGGGGAAACCTTTGTGGAAATATGCCATTATGCTCTCGTTGGTGTTTCTATTGGCTGAGGTTCTGCTCGTCAGGTTCCTAAAGTAACGCTTGATGAAAATTCTTATTCAATCAGCAAAAATTCTCGATCCTCAATCTCCATTTCATCAAAAAGAAAAAAACATTCTCATCAATAATGGTCGCATAGAGCAGATCGGTGAGAAGAACTATTCAGCGGACAAAACCATCAAAGCGGAAGGGATGTTGCTTTCCATCGGATGGTTTGATCTTGGCACCTTCATCGGTGATCCCGGTCTCGAACATCGCGAAGATCTGAGCAGCGTGACCAAAGCTGCGGTTGCAGGGGGCTTTGCGGAACTTGCCATGCTTCCGAATACATCGCCCTCTGTGCAAACGAAAAATGAAGTTGCCTACATCTCCAGGTTGAATGAAAATCGCCTGTTGCAGATCCATCCAATGGCATCGGTGACGCGCAACAACAAGGGCGAAGAGCTTACCGAAATGATCGACCTCCACGAGGCAGGAGCGATTGCTTTCACGGACGGACTGAAGCCCATTTGGCACACGGATATTTTGATGAAGGCACTGCAATACCTTCAAAAATTCAATGGCGTTCTCATCGATCACCCGGAAGACACCTGGCTTAACCTGTTTGGCCAGATGCATGAGGGTGTGATGAGCACAAAACTCGGTTTGAAAGGGATGCCAAGAATCGCGGAAGAAATTGCTGTCGGCAAACAAATTGAATTGCTGAACTACGCTGGCGGACGATTGCACCTGTCACGAATATCCACGGGCAAAACAGTTGACCTCATCCGTGCTGCGAAAAAGAAACTTACGCTCACCTGCGACATCACGGCATACCAGGCGCTTTATGATGACAGCTACCTTTCCCATTTCGATACCAACTATAAAGTAAGTCCTCCGCTTCGGGAAAAGGCCGACAATGAAGCGCTGATCCGTGGACTTAAAGACGGAACGATCGATGTGATCTGCTCCGGCCATTTACCTCAGGATGATGAGAGCAAAAATCTCGAGTTTGATCTTGCGGAATTTGGCATCATTAACCTTCAAACATTTGGATCGCAGCTGACAGCGCTGTCGAAGTATGTCGATTGGGACAGACTGATCGAAAAAGTTACGGTGGCACCTCGCGAAGTTCTCCATCTTGAAATGCCTAAAATTGCCGAGGACGAAAAAGCAAACCTTACCCTCTTCGACCCGGAAAGATCATGGAGGTTCGATGAACGTTCGAATTTTTCCAAATCAAAGAACTCTCCATGGCTGGGTGCAGAACTGACAGGAAAAGTCATGGCTGTTTTCAATAATAACAAACATTGGTTCGACCACTGATATGAAAGCCCTTGCCCAGGTCCCGGTGAAGTACGGGGCACTTGCCGGTTTGCTCGGAGCCGGATTGATGATTGCCCTTTTTTACATGGGAAGACACCCGTTCATCATTCCGGTGTTCTTTGACTTTCGCATTTTCTTATTTGGCGTTTTTATTTTCTTTTCATTGAAGGAAGTCCGTGACTTCTATTTGAACGGCACCATGTTGTTTTGGGAAGCGCTGATCGCTTCGTTTGTGTTTGTGGTCACCTACGCGATATTGTCATCGGCAATTCTCTGGGTATTTGGAATTGCCAATAATGCATTTGTTCAAACGTATATTGATTTGTCGATCGAGCAGATCAAAACGCTACCACAGGAAGTCATTGATCGCATCGGGAAAGATGTATATGACCGTAATTTGGAACTCCTTCCAACGACTAATGCTTTTGATCTGGCTGCGCTCTATTTTGTACAGTGTTTCCTGATCGGTACGTTCATCAGCATTATTTTATCGGTAATATTAAGACGTCAACCTAAACCTTAAACCTTTATGGAACAACAAGAGTCAACAGCCATCCAACCTGTTTCAACCCGGTCGGCCGGTATTCGTTACGGTCTGATCTCGGC
>CBHROW010000237.1:0-8746 GCA_966080355.1 uncultured Chryseosolibacter sp. | reverse complement strand
ATGTGGAATATATCGTGGCGGATATCGATGATCTTGCTGAGGTCTGCGATGATATTGTCCAGGCGTTTGATCGAAGTCCGTATGTGACCGTGTATCTCTGCACTCTCGGGTAAAAGATGCCGTTCGTCTATGAGGTTGATCAACCCCAGCAAACTCGCCACCGGACCGCGCAGGTTGTGAGAAACTGTATAAGAAAATTGCCGCAGCTCGTTGTTATGCTTGATCAACTCTGAGTTGGTTTCCGTCAGGTCTTTGTTGATGTCGATCAACTCGCTCGATAGATTCCTATTTTGATACACCAGCAGATTCTTTTGTTCTTCGATCACTTCATAGGCTTCCTGCAATTTGCTCTGGCTGATGTTCAGATTTTCTGCCTGGGCCAGGATCTCGGAATTTTGTGATTCGATCTCGGTATTTTTTTCGATGAGGTCTTCGTTGATCTGGTTCAGCTCCAGGATGAGCTGATCGGCTCGTTCCTGGCTTTGCTCGGACGCCCATTTTAAAAACATCACAGCACCCATCATGATGCCATACGTGATCAGGATAACCACGTTCGTAAATGCATAATTCGATTCTTTAAGTACATCTTTTTGATAGGGCACACCGAATGCATTGTGAAGCGGATCATGCATGATCAGGATCAGAAAGGTGATCAACGTAGTGCCTACCAGAAGGCCGCGTTCTTTGAAAGAAAAAAAGATAGCCGGAAAAACGCACGAAGCAAGGATGATGAACCGGAACGTAAAGTAGTCGAGTTCCTCCTGCTGGGCATAGTACAATTGCTTCGCGTAGATGGAGATCGACATGGCGATCAACGGTACGATCAATGTGAGAAATACGCGACTGACGGTGGAGAGGTTAAAATTGTTTAAAACAAGTGTCGAAAGGCAAAGAATGCTCGCAATAGGAATGGTAGCTGTCACAACACTCCATCCATACCACCAGTAGTAAGCGAAAAATAAGATCGTTCCGAGACAGAATATTATTAAACTGACGATATTGGACAACAGAATACTTCTCCGCTGAAAATGCCCGTGCGCAAAATGAACGCCTGTGTTGGAGAGCTTATTCAGAAAGGTCATTTTGTGATAGGCGAATTGATCGTGTGTAATTCGCTCAAATTTAATCAATTATAACCCATTTTTCATTGGTGAAATGATGAAGTTTCAACAGCAGCCCCACAGTTTGATGATGGTGCGTCCGGGGTCTTTTGGGTTCAATGAGGAGACGTCCGGCTCGAATGTTTTTCAGCACGGTAGAGGCAGCTCAGCCGAACTCGCGTTAGCTGAATTTAATAAAACAGTCGACACCCTTCGTGCTCATGATGTTGGTGTGATGGTGTTCGAGGATCTACCTGCACCACGAAAACCCGATGCCATTTTTCCAAACAACTGGATTTCATTTCACGAGGATGGTGTTATTGTGCTGTATCCGATGATGGCCGAAAACAGACGCCTCGAAAGGCAACAGTCGTTGATCGGACAAATCCAGCAAACTCATCGCGTAACCAAAGTCATCGATCTCACGGCTTATGAACAGGAAGGCAAGTTTCTCGAAGGAACAGGAAGTATCGTTTTCGATCACGTGAATCGCACGGCATACGCTTGCCGATCGCCAAGAACAAATGAGGAAGTACTCGACAGGTTGTGCAGCCAACTCGGTTATAGAAAAATCATATTTGATGCGGTTGATGAAAATGGGCGCGCCATCTATCACACGAACGTGATGATGAGCGTAGGTGAGAAATTTGCAGTGGTTTGCCTTGACGCCATTCATCAGGATGAAGATCAGGAGAGAATTCTTTCATCGATGGCAGCGAGTGAACACCGTGTGATTGCAATCAGCTATGCTCAAATGAAAGCGTTTTGCGGAAACATTATCGAGGTGAAAAATCAGGCCGGAGAACCTTTCGTTCTGATCTCAGAGCGAGCGTTGAGTTCTCTGTTGCCGGGCCAGGTGCATGCGATCAATCAATTTGCAGAGTTTATCACCGTAGACGTTCTTTCAATCGAAACGGTGGGTGGAGGCGGAGTTCGATGCATGGTGGCCGGTGTGCATCTGCCACTTAAAAGCTGAAGGCTGAAAAGACGAAGTCCCTGAGGCTTCCGAAGGGCCTCGCTGAAAGGAGCGTGGGTGAAACCGAAACTTCGTGAGCGAAAAACAATATCGAATACCGAACACCGAATATTGAATGGCGAACGCATTCCTATGACATTCAGTGTTCGTTATTCGATATTCAATATTTTTCCAATTGGCCTTGCCTTACTCTTATCTTCGTCTTTCAGCTTTCAGCTTTTATTTGTAACTAGTCTTTGAAAACCTCATTGTCTCCCTGGCTATGGAAAAATTTGATCTTGTTGTCATTGGCGCAGGCCCCTCCGGCTATGCCGCTGCGATGCGAGCCATCGATTTTAAAAAAAGAACTTTACTGATCGAGAAAGCCCGCGTTGGCGGAGCAGGCGTTACCAACGGTGCACTTTCGTCTAAGACATGGTGGGAGCTTTCGCGGGAGGCCTCGGCATTCCGGAAAACCTTGAACCGATTCAACATTGATGCACCGAAATACAATTATGCAGAGATCCAGGAAGAAGTGCGCAAGGCGATTGACGAGCGCAAGTCGATGCTGGAAGATCACATGAAGCAACTCCAGACTTCTCGATACGCCAATCTGATATCGTTTAAAACGGGCACGGCACGATTGATCACGCAGAACGAAATCGAGATCACGAACGGTGGGAAGCGCGAAACGGTATTCGCAGAAAATGTTATTCTCGCCACCGGGAGCAGACCGCGACATTTGCCTGAGCTTCCTATCGATGAAAAGATCGTGATGACCAGCGATGGCATCGAGACCATGGACGACTTTCCCGAGAGCATGGTGATCGTAGGTGCCGGTGTGATCGGTTGCGAGTATGCTACGATCTTTTCTGGTTTCGGTCGCACGAAAGTGCATTTGATCGATAAAGGTGACCGCATTTTACCGTTTGAAGATGCCGATATCGTGCGGGTCGTGGAACGTAACATGGAGAACAATGGAGTATTGATTCACCGCAATTCGAGGTTGATCAGGATGGAGATAAAGAACCAGCGTGTAGAGTATGAATTGGAATACACCGATGGCGGCAAGGAAATTTTTAACGTTGAGAAAGCCCTGGTTGCTGTTGGCCGCACGCCTAACTATGAAGAGTTGTGGGAAGATAAAGTAGGGATCAACATCAACAAGCGTGGTATCGAAGACAACGACACGCAAACCAACGTGAGCAATATTTTCGCTGTTGGTGATATCACGGCTGATATTTCTTTGGTGAACGTTGGTGAGCTCGAGGGACGTTATGCGGTTGAAAAGATCTTTGGCAATCCCAAGCGGAAGCTCGTATATGAAAATATCAGCACGATCATGTTTCTGAATCCGGAGGTCTCAGGTGTCGGTCTCAACGAAGTGAGTGCAAGGGAAAAAGGCATCGACTATAAAGTGGTTACGCTAGACTATTCATGCATTCCCCGCGCGATCGCAAAACGCAACACCCAAGGGTTCATCAAACTCCTGGTAAGCAACGATGATGAAATGAAGATCCTCGGACTGAAGATCATCGGCAATCACGCTTCGAGCGCCATGCAGGCTGTTGCATTATTGATCTCGATGGACAAAGGTATTGAAGAACTTGCCGAGTGTGTTCACCCGCATCCATCGATCACCGAGGGAATCCAGGAATGCGTGAGGATGCTGCTCGGAAAGTCATTGTTCAAACCGGACGCGATGAAGGGCAAGCTGTCGTGCCGAACGAGCACCGCTGGAGTTTACCAGGACATCTGATTTAGTCCGGGCGATCTATTTTTTATGTCGTTCCTTCAATACCTCAAGCACTTCGTTAAGGGATATTTCCTTCGCGCGCAGCAGCACCAGGTAGTGATACATCAGGTCTGCGGCTTCGTTGAGAAAAAGTGTCTTATTGTTGTCTTTACTCTCAATGACAAGTTCGACCGCCTCTTCGCCAACTTTCTGAGCGATCTTGTTAATGCCGGATTCCAACAGTTTGGTTGTGTAAGATCCTGCTAACGGATGTGCTTGTCGATCAGTAATAATTTGCTCGAGCGATTGCAATGACCAGCTATCATTCTCTTCATTGAAACAGGTGTCGGTCCCGGTGTGGCAAACAGGTCCGGTTGCTTTGGCGTAGACCAGCAAAGTGTCATTATCGCAGTCGCTCTTTATTTCAATGACTTCAAGAAAATTTCCTGACGTTTCTCCCTTGGTCCACAATCGTTGTTTTGTTCTTGAGTAAAACGTCACCCGCCTTTCGCGAACTGTTTTATCGAAAGCATCCTTATTCATGAATCCGAGCATGAGCACCCGCATGGTTGTTGCATCCTGAATAATGACGGGAATAAGTCCGTCTTGTTTTTCAAAGTTGAGATTAAGGTTGTTCATGTTCGCGGATGTTTATGCCTTTATCGTGCAAGTAATTTTTCAGCCTGGGAATCGAGATCTCGCCAAAGTGAAAAATGCTTGCTGCAAGTGCCGCATCAGCTCTGCCGAGAATAAAAGCTTCAACAAAATGTTCCATGATCCCAGCTCCTCCAGAGGCGATGACCGGGATTGTGAGCATCGCGTTCAGCTTTTGCAATGGATCGATCGCGAAACCTGATTTTGTTCCATCGTGGTCCATGCTGGTGAAAAGAATTTCTCCTGCGCCACGATCCTGGCCTTCTTTTGCCCAGGAGAAAAGTTTTCTGTCTGTGGGTTGCTTACCACCGTGCGTGTGAACAATCCATTGATTATGCATTTTTCGCGCATCGATGGCGAGTACGACACATTGCGATCCGAAAGAATGGGCGAGTTGCGTAATGAGCTCAGGGTTGCGCACGGCTGAGGAGTTGATGCTCACTTTGTCGGCTCCGTTCTCGAGCAAAGGCGCCACATCTTCCACGCTGCTGATGCCACCGCCCACGGTGAAAGGAATGTTGATGTGCCGCGCAACTTCGCGAACAAGCGATGAAAGGGTCTTTCGTTTTTCGTTTGTAGCGGAGATATCGAGGAAGACAAGCTCGTCTGCGCCTTGTTCTGCGTAGGCAGATGCCAGTTCAACAGGATCACCTGCGTCACGAATGTTTACAAAATTTACACCTTTAACGGTGCGCCCGTCCTTGATGTCGAGACACGGTATAATCCGTTTTGTCAGCATGGTAAATTCGCCAGTTCTGAGAGTTGAATTTTTCCTTCGTAGATAGCTTTACCGATGATAACACCGTCAACACCGGTTCCTGCCAGCGCATTGACATCGGCAATAGAACTCACGCCTCCGCTGGCAATCCAGTTGATTTTCGGAAATCGTTCTTTTAGCTCACGATAAAGTTTGATATTAGGCCCCGCCAGCATACCATCTGTATCGATGTCGGTACATGCGACAAACCCAAGATCAGCATGCAAAAACTCTTGCACAAGGGAGTCGATCGTGGTTTCAGAATCTTCCTGCCAGCCGTTGATCTTGATCTTGCGATCGCGTACATCTGCGCTTAGGATGATCTGATCGCGGCCAAATTTTCCGATCCAATCTTTAACAAGTTGCGGCTCCTTCACCGCAATGCTGCCAAGATTCACTTGTTGAACACCAAGATCGAGGAGTTTTTTCAATTCAGACGCTGTTTTAATTCCGCCCCCGAAGTCGACAATCAGGTTCGTTGATTCCAAAATATGCTGAACAACGGCCCAGTTCGTAACTCTTCCCGCTTTCGCCCCATCAAGGTCGACTACGTGCAGATATTTCAATCCCGCACGCTCAAATTTCAGCGCAACTTCTACGGGGTTTTCGCGATAAATCGATTTCTGCCCATAATCTCCTTGCCGTAGTCGTACGCATTTTCCATCAATGACATCTATGGCCGGAATAATTCTCATAAGCTCAAAAAACTTTTAAGCACCAACTCACCGACCTCGGCTGATTTTTCCGGATGGAATTGAACCGCGTAGAAATTATTTTTTTTCATTGCCGCACTGAAGGGAACGATGTAGTCTGTAATGGCGGATGTGAACGGATTTACCGGCACATAATAGCTGTGGACGAAATAGGCATTTTTTCCATCGATCGATCGGTCGAGCCAGTCATTCGAAAGTGCGAGCTGATTCCATCCCATGTGTGGAACTTTCAGGTTGCCTTGCGCAAGAAAATGTTTCACGGGCACATCGAATAGCCCGAGACACTCGGTGTTGTTCTCTTCGGAGTGTTTGCACATCAATTGCATGCCCAGGCAAATTCCAAGCACCGGTTGTTTCAGCCCTACAATAACCTGATCTAATTTTTTATCCTTGAGGAATTTCATTGTCGAACTCGCTTCGCCAACACCTGGAAATAGAATTTTGTCACATGATCTCAGGAGCTCGGCATCATCGCTGATTGAAAAATCTACAGCAAGCCGCTCCAGCGCGAACGATACGGACTGAATGTTACCGGCATTGTATTTCACGATCCCGAGTTTCATAATGTTCCTTTCGTGGTCGGAAGCTGATTTCCTTCTTTCTTCACCGCCATTTTAATAGTCCGCGCAAACGCTTTGAATATCGACTCGATCTTGTGATGCTCATTCGTTCCTTCGGCTTTTACATTGAGGTTGCATTTAGCAGTATCCGAAAACGATTTGAAAAAATGAAAGAACATCTCTGTAGGCATTTCTCCGATTTTTTCCCTTTTGAACTCCACATCCCACACCAACCATGGCCGTCCGCCAAAATCGATAGCAACTTGTGCGAGACAGTCATCCATCGGAAGCGTGTAGCCATACCGTTCGATGCCACGTTTGTCACCCAGTGCTTTCAGAAATGCGTCACCGAGAGCCAGCCCGGTATCTTCGATCGTATGATGTTCATCAATGTGCAGATCGCCTTTAACAGAAATTTGAAGGTCGATATTTCCATGACGGGATATTTGTTCCAGCATATGATCGAAAAAACCAAGCCCGGTACTAATGCTCGACTTGCCTGTGCCATCAAGATCCAGATTCACCGAAATATTCGTTTCGCGGGTTGTTCGGGTCACTGATGCTGCCCGGTGCTTTTGAGTCAGGTGCACGTAGATGTCTTCCCAGCTCGTTGATGTAAGTGAACAGAACGTTTCAAGGTTTTCCTGTGCGACTTTTGCAGACAAGCTTCCACTGTTGATGAGAATACCTTTTGCACCGAGATTCCGCGCAAGCTGAATGTCTGTGACGCGGTCGCCAATGACATACGAATTTCCGATATCATAACTTCCATTCAGGAATTCGGTCAACATTCCCGTGCCTGGCTTGCGTGTCGGTTTGTTTTCGTAGGGAAAGGATCGATCGATGAATACTTTATCGAAATCTATTCCTTGACTGTGAAAACTTTTAATGATAAAATGTTGAACGGGCCAAAAAGCATTTTCGGGAAACTTGTCGGTACCCAGGCCATCCTGGTTGGTAACCATCACAAGCTCATAGTCGGTTTCTTGGGCGATCTTCCCGAGCCAGTGAAATACGCCAGGGTAAAATTCAAGCTTTTCGAAACTGTCGATTTGCTCATCAGGGGGTTCGATGATCAATGTGCCATCGCGATCGATGAAGAGAACTTTTTTCATAGGCGGCTCAGGGCTTCGAGAAGTTTGAGGTTTTCTTGCGGAGTGCCAACTGTGATCCTCAGGCAATTGTAACACAATGCTACACGGGAGCGATCCCGCACAATGATCTTTTCCTGCATAAGGTACTGATACACCTGGGTGGCGTTCGGTATCCGGACCAATACAAAGTTAGCATCGGATGGAAACACCCGATCGACCAGCTTGATTCGTTTGAGGGCGTCAACGAGTTTTTCGCGCTCGGTGAGAATCTCATCTACCCAAATGTCTTTGCGATACTGGTTGTCCAGTGCGTCAAGGGCGAATGCTTGTGTTTGAATGCTGACGTTGTATGGATATTTGATCTTGTTAAGGATGTTGATGATGGCCTCTGAAGCAAAGCACATTCCGAGTCTGAGGCCAGCAAGCCCCCATGCCTTTGAGAATGTTTGAAGCACTGCCAGGTGCGGATACGCTTCGAGTTCTTCAACAAATGATCTCGAATCACTAAAGTCGATATAGGCTTCATCGATCACAACAATTCCATAAAATCGTCTGAGTACCTCGTGAATTTTCTCTCGCGTCAGCAGGTTGCCTGTGGGGTTGTTGGGGCTGCACAGGAACAGGATCTTGGTTGTTGCATCAAATGTTTTTGGAAATGTATTTACATCGAGATCAAAGTCTGGCGTAAGCGGAACGTTTTGCACATTCACGGCATTGACTTCCGCACAGACAGCGTACATGCCATACGTTGGCTCAGTGATCATGATCGAATCCTGGTTGGGTTCGCAAAATGCCCTGATCAATAAATCGATGGCTTCATCGCTGCCGTTGCCGAGAAAAATGTTTTTAGCGTTAACGCCTTTGAGCGCTGCAATTTTTTCCTTGAGCCGCCACTGCAATGGGTCAGGATAGCGGTTGTAAGGAGAGGGGTATGGGTTTTCATTCGCGTCCAGAAAGACTTCGGCATCTCCCTTGAATTCATCGCGCGCTGACGAATAGGGCTTCATGTTCAGCACGTTTCTGCGAACCAGTGTTTGGATGTCGACAAATGATTTGTTTTTTGTCATGGCTTTATTGGAGGTCTTCAAGTCGAACGCGGATCGCCATCTTGTGCCCGAGGAGTTGTTCTGCTTCTGCCATTCGTTCGCGTCGGCGGCGCCGGCGTCGAAGGCTCCGGC
>CBHROW010000236.1:0-8787 GCA_966080355.1 uncultured Chryseosolibacter sp. | reverse complement strand
CTTTTTTCTCTTATCGCCCGCAGTCAAAACCATGCGGTAGACAGTCTTGTGCGCTTGTTGCACGCCACTCCAGACAATCAAAAGATCAACGTTTATCAGGAAATTGTTATTCGGCTTTGGCTGAATCATCCTGACTCAGCAATGCAATATGCTCGTCAGGCAATGAAGCTTGCGAAGCGCACCGATGACGTCCGAACCAAGGCGATCGCCTACCGCTTGCTCGGTGGTGTTCATTATTATAAGGGGAGCTATGACTCCACTATCAAATACAGTTACGAGGCTTACGCTTATTCACGCACGACCAACGACTCTACGCTCATGACCAGCGCAATGAACAACATCGGGCTCGCCTATTATAACATGGGCAGTTACACCGAAGCGCTGGAATATTTGCTTCGTGCGCTGAACCTTAAAACGCGCATCCGGCAGGAGTATGGCTACGCACAAACATTGAACAACATCGGACTGGTATACGCGGAGTTGAAAGAATTTGAAAAAGCCCGGCAGTATTTTCAATTGGCGAAGGCTCAGGCCATTGCAAAAAATGATAGAAATCAACATTTGTACTCGCTGAACAATATCGGCAGCACTTATCTCGAAGAACAAATGTTCGATGACGCGGCCACTTATTTTTACCGTGCGCTTGACCTGGCCGAAACCATCGACAACACGAACTGGCATGCGGTGACTTACAGCGGACTTGCGCAAATCCACTACGAGAACCTGGATCTTGATCGTGCGAACGCGTTGTTTCGAAAGTCACTCGCCCTTCGTGAACGCATCAGCGACCTCAGTGGAATTGCGGAAGTATATTCATTTCTTGGAAGCATTCAAACCAAGCTCCATCATACCGATTCTGCACGCCACTACCTTAACAAAAGCTTGTCTATCGCTAATGAAATTCGCGACAAAGATCTGCAGATGTTCAACTACGATCTGTTGAAGGAAATGTATGTGCAGGATCGGGAATTTGACAGTGCACTGTTTTACCAGACGCAGTACATTTCAGTACGCGACAGTATTTACAATGAGAACCTCGCGCGGAACATCAAGAGTATCCAGCTGCAGATCGAGCGGGAAGAAGCGCAGTCAAAACTGGCTGCAAAAGATAACCAGATCAGAAAGATAACAACACAGACTTATGCACTTGTGGCGTTGGTGGTATTGTTGGTGGCAGGGTCGGTCGTATTGTTCAGAGCGTATAAGGAACATCGCAGGCTAACCAGTGATCTTGTGAAAACAAATCGTGAAATCACCGCGCAGAAGGAAGAGATCCATCAGCACCGCGACAAACTGGCCCTCAGCCATGCCGAACTCGAGATGGCCAAAGAGATCATCACGGCTAAGAATATCGAGTTGTCTAAGTTGAACTGGCAATTACAAAATACGGTCGACCGAAGAACGCAGGAGTTGGATCGGGCAAACCAGGAACTTAAGGTGGTGAATCTTGAACTTGAGAATTTTATTTATCGGTCTTCGCACGATATCCGCGGGCCACTTGTTCGATTGTTGGGAATTTGCCACGTGGCTTTGCTGGATGTTCACGAAGCTCGGGCGCGCGAGTACTTTACCATGCTTTTCGATTCAGCTCAGCAGCTCAATGATATTTTCGACCGGCTGAAGATCGTAAGTCATGTCAATGAAACCGAGATCAATCCGGTGCGGATCAACTTCGATACAATCCTCAACCAGGTGCTCGAACGTTTAAAATCGATGGATGGTTTTAATGATGTGGAAATCGAAAGGGAGAACCTCGCCAATGAGTGGAATTCGGACCCGTTCCTGCTCGAACTGGTGTTGCTGAATATGATTGAAAACTCGATTCGCTTCCAAAAGAAATCGACACGCGAGCGAAAATTCGTGAAGATCAAAACTGCACGAAATGGAAAGCATGTTAAGATGGAGATCATCGATAATGGTATCGGCATAAAAGATTCGGTAAGCAACGACCTGTATCAGATGTTCTCAAAGGCAGCGCGCGACAATCGTAACATCGGTCTGGGACTGTATATCGTAAAACCGTGCTTGAATAAGTTGAATGTTTCAATTAATCTTGTAAAAAACATGGAGGGCTACACGCAATTCGAAGTGATCCATCCGATATTGAACTGATATGACCGTCTATGGAATAAAAAATTGCAACACCGTAAAGAGCGCGCTCGAATGGTTGCGAAAAAACAAAATCGACATCGATTTCCACGATTATAAAACGAAAGGCGTAACGGAGAACAAACTCAGGAACTGGAGCGGGCAGGTAGGGTGGGAGAGTCTTGTAAACAAAAAAGGATTGACATGGCGTCAGCTCGATGACAAGACGAAGGCCGCTGTAATAACCGAGTCGTCAGCCATTCGTTTGATGCAAGAAAAAACCAGCGTGATCAAAAGACCCCTGATCGAAAAAGATGGAAAAATAATTACGCTCGGATTCGATGAGCACGAATACGCCAGACTATTGTTGTAGGGTGGCTACGCGCACAGCAGGTATCTCTTCCTGTATAATTTTTTGTTTCTCAGGAAGCTTCGGACCTATATCCCAACGAAGAAATTTTCGATAGAGCCGTGCCATGGTAAGTTGAGAATACCCGGTTTTGTGAAATAGAAATACGAGCAATTGTACAACACCTGTTCTGAAAAAACCATATTGCACATACTTCTTCGCTGACGAAACCACATAATCTTTGAGCACAATAAAATCTGTGTATCGCTTTGCGCGGTTGATAAATTCCTGATTGGCCATCACCAGATGATCTTCGCGAAATCCTCCCGACTTGTCAAACAATGCCTTCGACACGAAAAGACTTTGATCGCTTACCTGCAGCCACTTCTTCCGGTTTGAGGCCCATGCTATCGCACTCAATAACCAATGGTTGCAATCATACTGCAGAGAGAACGTACCACAGTCGAACCCTTTGGCGGCTGCTTTTACTATTTCGTTGATAAAATTTTTTGGAGGCAACGCATTTGCAGGAAGGAAATAGATCAGCTTTCCACGGGCATGCCGTCCTCCGGAATTGAGCATTGCGCTGCGGTTGTTTTGAGCACACCTGATCACGCGTGCACCGGATTTCTTTGCGAGCCAAACAGTTTGGTCCGTTGAACCACCGTCAACCACGATAATCTCCTGAAGAAGTCGTTTGTAAGTTACATATTGAAGAACGTGCGCAATGGTTTTTTGAATTGACTGCTCTTCGTTATAGGCAGGAATGACTATGCTTATCATACACCCAGATTTTTTCGCCCCTCCACGTCATTGTAGAAAGCGTCATGGCCGGTAAAAATCCTATGCCCGCTTAGGCAACGGTCTTTGCAACCTGAGACCCTGCCCGGTGTTCTACCGGCTCGCGCATAAATTCTTCCGCTCGTTTGTGTATCATCGGAAGCTTCTCCATCCTTGAAACCTCCACGGCCATGACACCAAAGTCATCAACCACTTTTCCTTCAAGAGCATAAAATCCACGCCCCCTGAATGGAAATTTCCGAACAATGTCAGGAAAATGAATGGTGTCGAACACGTGGCCTCGGCTATCGATGAAAGTTCCAAAGTGCATCGGATGATGATTTCTTGTTCGCGTTTCTTTTGTAGTCACCACGTAGCCAACGATGAAAACTGATTTTCCTGATTGTCCCGGAAGATCGGAAGCAGCTGTTTCTTTTTTCTCTTGTGGATAAGCAGCGAGCAGGCGGAATGGATTTCCGAGCGGAAAACCCAAAAGCTCCAGTTCATCGAATGCGTCTTCTTTATCGTGGCGCGTGAGTTTTGGAAGCGGGAATTCCTTTGGCTCCGTATCGAACAAGGCGGAGGGTTGGACATTTTTCGAACGTGAGTGGCTGAAATGGAGCATCGCTTCCCAAAGCAACTGCTGCTTTGTTTTACCCGTAAACCGAAATGCACCGATGCGAATGAGTATTCTCACCTGCTCGAGTGGGGCATTGACCCGCTGCAAAAAGTTGCCAAGACTTGTATATGCTCCACGTTTTAGGCGCTCCTGAGGAATTTCCTGCGCGATCTTCGCCTCGAGGCTTTTCAAGTGAATGTAGCCGATGAAGATCCTGCTTCCCACTATCGTTGTGAGATAGTTGCTCGCGTTGATACAGGGCGGTTCTATGTCCGCGCCAAGCATCCGCGCTTCATGAAAATAGAATTCTGTTTTATAAAATCCTCCAAAGTTGTTGATCACACCTACCATGAATTCGAGCGGATAATGCGCTTTCAGAAAAAGACTCTGATAACTCTCAACGGCATAGCTTGCAGAGTGCCCTTTGGCAAACGAGTATCCTGAAAAACTTTCAATTTCAAACCAAACGCGGTCTATAACGTGTTGTGGATATTCACGTTTTGCACATTCTTCAAAAAACCTTTGTTTCACGCGTTGGAACTCTTCACGCGAACGGTATTTACCAGACATTCCTCGTCTTAATACATCCGCTTCCGTTAATGTAAGGCCTGCAAATTCATGGGCAACTTTGATCACATCTTCCTGGTAGACCATCACACCGAAAGTCTCCTTCATCAATTCATCGATCTTTGGATGAATGGCCTCGTATGATCTTCCCTGCCGCACGGCATGAAATCGTTCAATGTAAGCGCGCATCATTCCCGAGCTCGCTACTCCCGGCCGGATGATGGAGCTTGCAGCGACCAGTGTGAGGTAATCTTCACAACGAAGTTTTTCGAGTAGCATCCTCATGGCAGGAGACTCGACATAAAAACATCCCATTGCTTTACTTTCGCGGAGGAGCGTCTTTACTTTTCCATCTTCTTTGAATTTTGCGAACTGGTGGATATCAACGTCAACTCCACGGTTGCGTTTCACATGCCTTACTGTTTCCTTGATGTGCCCAAGTCCACGCTGACTGAGGATATCGAATTTATAAATACCGAAATCCTCCGCGTTGTGCATTTCAAAGTGTGAGACGGGATAGCCCTTTGGCGGTAAGTCGGTGGCGGTATACGCATAAATTGGTTTTTCCGTGATCAAAACACCGCCCGCGTGAATGGACATGTTCGATGGAAGCTCCTTTTCTACAATGTATGATGCGTAGCGATACACGAGATCGCAAATGTGGTCGCGATCTTTGATGGCCGTGGGATTTTCAACGAGCTCATCGATCTCTTCCTTAGGTAAGCCAAATACTTTTGCGAGGTCGCGAAGAATCGAGCGCCACTGATAAGTCACGTGCGTTCCCAGAAGACAAACGTGCTCGTAACCGTGCGCGTTAAAGAGGTAGTCGTAGATTGCATCGCGGTTGTCCCAACTGAAATCGATATCGAAGTCAGGCGGTGACGTGCGTTCTTCGTTGAGAAATCGCTCGAAATACAGATTGAGCTCGATGGGATCAACGTTTGTTATACCTAAACAATAAGCAACGGTACTATTGGCTCCGCTGCCACGGCCCACAAAATCGAACCCTCGGCTGCGGGCAAAATTGATCAGATCATAAGTGATAAGGTAGTACGCAGTGAATTCTTTTTGTTCGATCACGCGGAGTTCTTTTTCAATACGTTCCCATACTGCAGCGTTATCACCATAGATCCGCTGAAATCCCTTTCTTGTTTCTTCGCGCAAAAAAGCGCGGTCAGATGCATAGTTGTTACCAACAACTTTTTTATTCTTGTCTTCGCGTTGCCTGATGTCAAGACTACAAGCAGATACTATCCGCTGCGTATTTCCAATAAGTTCGGGAAAGTCGTGAAAATCGTTTTCAAGCGCGCTTTCCGGCACCATGTATTCATCTTCATGTGCTTCTTCACATTTGTCGAGCTTGCTGAGCAATGTATTTTTCGCTACCGCCCGAAGTAACCGATGTGTATTGTAATCACGCTTGTCTGCTGTTCCGTTTCCACGGTTTGGCGAGAGGAAAGTTACCGGATGATGTATCACAAATTTGTGACGGTGCTCACGAAATACAGAACTGAGGGAGAGTTGATTCAGCAATGATTTTCGAACTCCGATAAATTCGTGATCACGCAATCGGAACGGTTCGACCTTTCCGGGCGGATAGATAATAAACACATCGTCCATTTCAGGGACGCGTGCGGGAAACGGCTTGTCTTCGCGGTTATGAAAGGAGAGGTAACGATTGATGCATTCAAATCCACTATTGTTTTTCGCGATAATAATGTAAAGTAGCTCATCGTTCGCGCGGAATTCAACGCCAACCGCAATGTCGAGTTGATAGGGATCTTCATTGGAACCAGTCGATACATCGGTTTCTGCTGCACGACTTGCGAGTCGCAGCATCTCCATGTACGATGCCGTGTTATTGATCTCGGTAAGTATGAGTTTGTGAACACCACATCGCCTGGCTTCTGCAAAAAGCTCGCGCGGAGTCATGGTGCCGAATTTGAAACTGAACCCAGTATGACAATTCAGATAAAGTCCTGAATTTGATTTTGCTGGAATGTTTTGCGTTAGTGACATCGTTCTTATGCCGCCCGTATGAGATATTCAACAACTGGTTCGTGAAGGGTCTGCGAATCACCGGAAGGCCGGTAAAGAATTTCGGGTTCTTGCAGCTTCTTGTTTTCCAGATCAGCAATTACATAACGGATCTCCGTGAACGAATAGCCTGCCCCGAGCGCCAGCTTGACCGGTGTGAGTTCGCTCGATCCAAGATTTTCAACAGTCTCCCGTATAGCCTTGGCTTTTGCAGCATCGATCAACCGACCGAGTTCAACTTTTCCCACCAGAATGTAAAAAGCCATATGACTTTCGATCGTTGAAAGACTGAGTCCTCGCAGCCTGGCGATTTGTTGCACTGAATTTCCTTCATTGAACATGCGAAGGGTGAGCTGCTTGGTGGCGGAATCGCGCTCGACCCTTTCACCGCGCGCCATCTTCGGTGTTTTCAAATGCATCAATGAGTTCAATTGAAGCTCTTCACGGTGCCGGTTCACAAGCTCCAGGAAAGATTTCCCATATCGTTTGATCTTGATCTCCCCGAATCCGTAAATATTCTGCAGATCATCGAGCGTTGCAGGAAGATAGGTGGCGAGCTCGGTCAGCGATGTATCGGAAAGCACGAGATAGCCCGGCACGTTTTCTGCCTGAGCAATCTTCTTCCTGAGTTCCTTCAATTGTGTGAGAAGTTCCTGAGCATACGCGCTGAGGTCTTCGCTGAGCTTGAGTGGCTCTTCAACTGAGGTATTTTTTAGAAGCGAGATTTTCTCCCCTGACTGTAGGGCGAGCAATCCGCGCTTGCTCAACTTTAATACCGGATATAGACCGGATGTTTTGAATAAATACCCTAAACCGATAAGTTGGGCGATGATACTGTTCCATTGCGATCGGCTCCGTGCGTTGCCAGAAGCGTAGCTACTCAGTTGTTTATGTTCCGTTTGTATTTTGGAACCCGCTGCTCCCCACACCAGGTCGACAACATACCGGACGCCAAATTTTTCCTTCAGTTCGCGCACAGCCAGAAAGATTTTTCGCGCGTCTTCCGTTGCGTCAAATTGTTCACTTCTCGTCAGACAGACATCACAATTGCCGCAGTAAGACGCGGACGTCTCATCGAAATAATTGAGAAGGAACTGTCTCCGGCATTGTCTGATCTCCGCGAACCGGGTTATCTCATCAAGCTTTTCCTGTGCGATCTGCGTTTGCTCCGGATTATTTTCAACGATGGCAAATTTTCGTAAACGTGCTACATCGCCAGGCGCGTAGAGAAGGAGAGCAATAGACTCCAATCCATCACGGCCCGCGCGACCGGTTTCCTGGTAGTAGCCCTCGATATTTTTTGGAACATCCATGTGAATGACGAAACGGACGTTCGATTTGTCGATGCCCATTCCAAACGCGATCGTTGCCACGATGATCCTCACTTCATCACGAAGGAAAAGTTCCTGATGCCTGTTGCGCTGGGCCGTTTCCATTCCCGCGTGATAGGCGAGGGCTTTATATCCAGCCTGCTGAAGATCTTCTGCGAGGGCCTCCGTGGATTTGCGGGAAAGACAATAAATAATTCCGGATTCTTTTTCATGATCCTTAAGAAAACCGATAACGCGGTTGGTGGCATTGAATTTCGGTTCCACGATATATCGAATGTTCGGCCGATTGAAGCTCGACACAAAAACCTGTGGGTTCTTCATCAGGAGTTTTTCAACGATGTCCGTTCGTGTTCGTTTGTCAGCTGTGGCCGTGAGCGCGATCTGAGGGACATCGGGCCATTTTTCCTTCAGTTGCGATAGCATGCGATACTCCGGCCGAAAGTCATGCCCCCAATGCGAAATGCAATGTGCTTCATCTACCGCGATCAGGCTGATCTTGAGATTTGCGAGTTTTTTAATGAACGGGCTGTTGTGTTCCGTTCCCATAAGTCGCTCGGGGGCGAGGTACAACAGCTTGATCGCGTTATTTTTCAGGCGCTGTTCAATGTAGTTTTGTTGCTGGCTGGTGAGCGAAGAGTTGATAAAGGCCGCTTCGACCCCATTTAGTCGAAGCGCATCGACCTGGTCCTTCATTAACGCAATAAGCGGAGAGATCACCAGTGTGATGCCATCAAAGAGCAGAGCAGGGACCTGGTAACAAAGCGATTTCCCTCCGCCTGTCGGCATGAGTACGAACGTATCGTTTCCTGCAAGCACGCTGTTGATGATCGCTTCCTGATTGTGACGAAAAGAAGCATAACCAAAATACTTCTGTAGCACTTCCAAAGGGTTAATCTGATTTATATATATTTGTACTCTATGCTGCCGTTTGGTGGAATACGTTTTGTAGGATGCTTTGCGGAATCCACCTTCAATATTTTAATCGTTACCTTCGAAAAGGATGTCGCGGAAGTGAG
>CBHROW010000235.1:0-8800 GCA_966080355.1 uncultured Chryseosolibacter sp. | reverse complement strand
ATGGCAGAACTACCTATCAGCTCATGGAAAGCTACTGGCCGCTGGTTGTAAAAAATCCCACAGGCAACAAAGCCACGGATAATTTCGCGCATGCCATAGACAAAATTCCTAAAACTGTTTTTTCTCATACGTTGAATAGGTTCGAATGGAAAAATGCAGCACTCGCAAAGCGAAGTCTGGAAGAAGAACTATCGGTTCTCAAGCAACAACCTGGCAAAGACATTCTCATTGGAAGTCCGAGCTTGATTTCGGAATCGATGAGGCTCAATCTCGCTGATGAATACCAGCTCTGCGTTCACCCGGTTGTGATTGGAAACGGGTTGCGCCTTTTTAAGAACATCGATGAAAGGAAGGTTCTCAAACTTTTTAAAACGAAGACGTTTGGCAATGGACAGATACTACTGTATTATCAGCCCACGGAAAAATAACCCGGCCAAAAAGCAAAAATCTTAAAACTTTGCGCATTTCACCACCACGAATGTCGCAGCGGCACCGCGTAGGCACACGTTCTGTTGATGACATTTGTATCATAACAAAACAGCTATGAGAAAAATAATCGTGTTATCAATGATTTCCTTGGATGGCGTAATGCAAGCACCCGGTGGACCTGGCGAAGATACTTCAGGAGGTTTTAAATACGGTGGTTGGGTTGCTCCTTATGGTGACGAAATTTCCGGTAAGGTCATGCAAAAGATCATGAAGCCTGCCGATGTTCTGCTTGGAAGAAAAACATTTGATATTTGGGAAAAGTATTGGCCACAACATGAACATATCTGGCCGGGCATCAACGATGTTACGAAATACGTCATGTCTACAACGAGGAAAAAATCAGACTGGCAAAACTCGGTATTCTTCAATAACCTGACGGATATTAAAAAGCTCAAAAACTCAACAGGTTCCGACATCCAGGTTTGGGGCAGCAGCGAGCTCATTCAACTTCTGCTCAAAAACGATCTCGTAGACGAGCTCTGGCTTATGATTCACCCCTTGACGCTTGGCAAAGGAAAGAAACTGTTTGTTGATGGTGCAATCCCGGCAGCGTTTACGTTATTGGAAAGTGCCATTACAACAACCGGTGTGATACTTGCCAACTACAAACGAGCCGGAGAAGTTGAGACGGGTACAGTTTGAGAAACTGAATTTGAAGTTTGAAGTTTGAAAGTTGAAAAATCAGGAGATCGGACTAATTTCTAAGCACCGTCAAATACTTATTCAAACTTTCCTCCAGCCGCACTAAAACTTCAGACGCTTCTTCATTGATCTTATAGACTTGTTGCTCCATGAGGATGATCTGGTTAATGAAGTTTCCATATACGGGCCGCTGGATCTCAGCTTCAAATTTTTTCATATCAGGCTGAAGGGGAGAATGTGCATGATACAAATAGGTGTTGGCAGGAACGACCACATTGTTCCGGAAATGCGTGATGTTTTCCTGTTGCTGATTATACAGTAATTGAAAAAAAGGCAGGCGAACCTGGTATAACGTATAAAGCTGATGACGGATGGTGTCGGGCAACTCACTGTACAGGCTACTGTTCACTGCCGATAAGTACGTGGGAGAATGAGGCTCAAAAAGGAAAATTGACTGACCGGTAATGACCTTGTAAAACCAAGTGAGTTGAGGTTCGGAAACTTCATCCGATGTACGCTGAACCCTGAGTGTATCCATCTGACCAATCCATTCGGCCGATCCGCCAATGTCGTTCCTGAGTTTTGCTTTCAAAGACTCCACATCTGTGAGAAGGGATTGAGACAACTCGATCAGGTCTTTCTTTTTTTGCCGCTCTTCACGCCATTGATCGAACAGGAAGGAAATGGTAATGCCGAGAAAAATAATCACAATCTCAGCGAGATATCGCAGTATCAGTTTCAAAACAGAGCGTGGTTTTTCCAAAGCAGGTAACATAGAAGGTTAACGAGGGTTAGTGATCACGGTAGTTTTTTCCGCGCGTCACAATATAACAACTGAAATTGGAAATAAATATGCGGGCGAAACCTGGGTCCCTCGGGCAACAGACATTTCATAGGAGCACATAGAATATCAAAAATTCTCATAGACAAATTGTGAGCTCCCTGGTATTTTGTATTTATTTTTTTGCTTACAGCAATGCAGTCAAAGTCAGTCACGCAAGTCCCTATAACAATAGCTTGCGCGCAAACGAATGAGCATGACAAACCCGCCAAAGATCAAAACGCTCAGGACATCAACCATGGGGCGGAGTTGTTTGAAAATGGTTTTTTAGAATTTGCAGATCGCTCAGGCCTGGATTCATTGAGGTCAGCGCTCATCGGGTCTTTTGACATTTATAATGAAGCTAACAATACGATCGTGCACATTGATGCGGAAACCGTTTGCTGAATTCAACTTCGATTTCTTTCTGCCCCGGTTGCGCAAAATGCTCGAGAAAAGAGGCTTCAGCCTGGATCTACAGACCACGCCCCAGGCAAGAGTTGGCAAAAATATTTTAATTTAGCCTGAGGCAACATTTGAAAGCACCTGATTGACTTTTTAGGCAACTAACCGCATAATCACCGACACAATGAGTAATCCAAAGAATAATGCAAGGGTATTTAAAATGTCGTTTGCGAGCATTTACCCGCTGTACGTTCAAAAAGTTGAAAAAAAAGGACGCACAAAAGCGGAATTGGAAACGGTCATTCTGTGGTTGACGGGATACAATCAAAAAGGTCTCCAGCAACAGATCGATAAGAAGACGGATCTTGAAACGTTCTTCGAGCAAGCCCCACAACTCAATCCCAATGTCTCGAAGATCACGGGCATGATCTGCGGATACCGGGTTGAAGAGATCGAAGATAAACTCATGCAAAAGATCCGCTACATGGATAAGCTGGTTGACGAATTGGCAAAGGGAAAGACAATGGACAAGATCTTAAGGAAAGACTAACTCACCCGCGGACTCAGTTCTTCGAAGCCGGCATGCGGCCGCTGTCAACATTTAACGGTCACTAAAAAATATCTGCGTTCCCTCCGATTATGCCATTGCCTTGGCACGCCTATTTAAATATGCTTCAAAAAAGTATATGAAAACAACTTTATACACTCGTACTTTGATGGTGATAGCTGCCCTCATTTTTACCTGCTGCAGCAATTCACTGAAGTTCAATCCATCTACGGTTGTGCCGGGAGCAGAAGGCACGGTGAAAGTAAAAACCGACAAGAATAAAAATTATGCGGTCGATGTAAGGGTCAGGGATCTTGCAGAACCGGGCATGCTTGCAAATCCGAAATCGACTTACGTTGTGTGGATGGAAACGGCTGATCAAGGTACGCAAAACCTCGGACGATTGACTTCCTCGCGTGGCTTATTCTCTAAGGCAAGAAAGGCTTCCTTAATGACCGTAACCCCATACAAGCCGCTCAGATTTTTCATTACGGCAGAAGACAGAGCGGATGCGCAATATCCTGCATCGGAAACAGTACTTACTTCAGAACGCAATCGCAATAACAGAAACTGACACCAGCCGCTTCTTTGACATATAACGCAGTTCAAAAAGTTATCGTAACCCAGGGATTCAAGACAATGCGAAGGGAATTGATTAATGCCTGAGTCATTCCTCTATGTCATTCCCTTCTCAATGTCTCTGCCGGATTTGCCAGCGCGGCTTTGGTTGATGAATAAAATACAGTTAGCGTTGCAAGCGTCAGTATGCTTGTACCGGTTATAAAAAACGCCAGGCTGCTCACCTTGGTGTGAAATTCGTATTGGTCAAGAAACTCTTGTATCAGATAGTAGGCAACCGGAAAACCCAATATGATCGAGGTCACAATCGGCTTGAAAAAATCTTTACCCAACATCACGATCAAATTCATGTAGGACGCACCAAGAACTTTGCGGACACCAATTTCCTTCGTACGCCTTTCGGTAGTATAGAATGTAAGGCCAAAAAGTCCAAGACACGAAACGAAAACTATGACTACCATAAAACACAATGATAGTTGCGCCATAACGATATCGCGATGATACATTTGTTCAATGTCGCGATCCAAAAATTGCAACTCGAGTGGAAACGCTGGTTCGAATTTTTTGTAAGTCCTTTGGATGTACTCGACTGCATGAACGGTTTCACCTTGCCTGTAGCGAACAAATACCTGCATTGGTTTTTTACCTGGTTGGGCCATCACGAAGGCTACCGGGTCGATTCTCCCGTAGAGATCCCGATTATGAAAATCTTTAACAATTCCAATCACGCGTCCCTCCATCGTATAAATTTTCATTCGCTTGCCGAGGGGATTTTCGAAGCCCATGAGAGCTGCGCACGTCTCATTGATAACAAAGCCGGTAGAGTCTGATGCAATTTCCGGTGAGAAGTAACGCCCTTGCACAAGTTGCAAACCCAGCGTCTTGAGGTAATCGGGGTCGCACTCGGTAGTTTGCACGGTGACGTTCTCTGTGCCGGTCAAACCTTCCCACCATGCAAAATCATTGTTATAAATATTCATGGGATAATCATAACCCTGGCCAACTGATTCGATGGCAGGATCTTGAAGAAGCGTGCCTTTGAATTGCTCGATGTCTTTTAAGCTGCCGGGTCGAGGTTGAAAATGCGCGATGTACTCTTTGTCATAACCGAGGCTTTTGTTGAGCATGTATTGGATCTGATCGTTGATCACAAAAGCACAAAGGATCACTACTACGGAAAGAACGAACTGAAATAGCACGAGCGCTTTACGAAGACCGATTCCTTTGTTGCCTGAAAACAAATTTCCTTTTAAAACGGATGAGGGTTTAAACGATGAAAGAAAAAATGCCGGGTAACTTCCTGCCAGCAATCCGGTAACGCAAGTGATCATGACCACGCCTCCGATCATTACTGGATCGGTATAATCTACTTGCAGATTTTTCCCGGAGAGCATATAGAAAAATGGCATGAGAAGGCGAACGATCAACAATGAGATAGCCAGCGCGAAAAACGAAAGTAACATCGACTCACTAAGGAATTGATGCACAAGATTTTTGAACGTAGCGCCAGCCACCTTTCTGATTCCAACTTCTTTGGCACGCCTGGCCGCGCGCGCTGTAGCGAGGTTCATGAAATTGATGCATGCCGCAACAAGTATGAAGAACGCAGCCGCGCTAAACATGATGACATATTTGATCCGGCCTCCGCCAGTCTGCGCCCCATTTTCAAAATCCCAGAACAAACGCCAATCGCTCAGCTTGAACAGAAGCAAATCGACCGAAGCATTTTCAGCATGGAGCGGATGTAGCAATCCCCGTATTTTTGATTCAAAAGCCTTTATATCCGAACCCTTTCGAAACTTGATATAGGTGAACGTTGAATGATGCCCCCAATTCAATTCGCGACTCGATCGTTGAGCATAGAGCGAAAAGGGAAGAATGAAGTCGAAACGGATGGACGAATTCCCCGGGACGTTCTCAACTACACCCGTAACTTTCAACTCCCAGTCGTTGTCGATGCGAAGCGTTTTTCCGAGGGCCGTTTCACCAGGAAAATATTTCTCCGCTACACTCCGTGAGATCACAATCGAACTGTTGTCGCTCAACAGCTGGTCAGGGTTACCTTCGAGGGGAAATGTAAATAGCTTAAAGAAAAAGGCATCGGCATAGTGGCCACGCTGATAGGCAGAAAGCGGCCCAGCAGTAAATAACATTTTCTGATCCCAGGACAGAACACACGATTGCTCAATTTCCGCAAACTCAGTGCGGAGTTTATCTGCGAGGGGAGCCGGTGTGATATCATAGGTTATTATCTGGCCGTCTGAATAGCTTTGATTCTCCACGACCTGATAAATGCGATCATGATCTTTATGAAAACGATCGAATCGGACTTCATCCATCACCCACAAGAAGATAAAGATGCTGCAAGTCAGCCCCATCACAAGACCTGATACATTGATAAAGGCATAAACGTTTTCTTTGACAAAATTGCGGACCGCGATCAGAAGAAGATTTCGAAGCATAGCGGGTAGATTAACTCAGGTAAGTTAGCGAAAGAATGTTTCGGTTCCGAGTAGATCTCGTCAGGTTCTTAGTCAGCGGGGATCGCTATTTTCAGTGAGCGCTATTATGAAACTATATTTGTAGATTAGCATATGATGTGTGCCAGGCTGGGTTCGATCATTGCATGAGCATCACTTTCACGCTTTGTTGCTGTAAGAAAAAGCACGTTAGAAATCCGCAGTAGCGAGAGTCGAAATGGGAAGATGCTGCTGCGCCTTCACTGAAATTAATTTTCGTCCATTGAGCTACTACACTAATTGTACTCTCTTATCAATAAAAGCCATCCTATGAAAACCAAACTCTTCCCGATCCTCGTGTTGCTGGTTGCATGCTCACCCAATGAAAAAAAGAGCAAGCTCCACAGCCCACCTGCAACTCCCGTACGAACCGTTGTCGATGAATTTCATTCGGTAAAAGTTCCGGACGACTATCAATATCTCGAGTCGACAGCCGATGATTCTGTAAAAGCCTGGTTTAAAAAACAGGACGACTACGCGAGAGGCATATTAAAACGGATTGAAGGAAGAGATCAGCTTTTGAACAGGATCAAAGAACTTGACGAATCGGTTGCCAAAGTGAACTCGGTTCAGATGGCCAAAGAGAAACTTTTCTACATCAAGAAAGAAGCTGATGAAGAATCCGGAAGCCTCTATTATCGCGAAACTTTGGGATCACCAGAGAGACTTCTCGTGAATGTCAAAACTTTCGGTGGCGAGAATGACAAGCGCGTGTATACCATCAACGGCTTCTTCCCATCGCCAGACGGAAAACTGGTTGCGCTTTCCAGTTCCCCAAGCGGATCTGAAGACGATGTGACTTACATCATCAATGCAGAAACGGGTGAATTGTTCTCCGATCGATTGGAAAAATCAGGATTTGGTCTGAGCTGGTTACCCGACAGCAAAGGATTCTTCTATATGAGATTGAAGAAACTTCAGCCCGGTGAAGCTGACAGCGAAAAGTATCTGGACGCAAAATCTTATCTCCACCAGGTGGGAACCGCGCAGGATAAAGACCGTGAGATCCTCTCCGCACGAAAATATTCGAACCTGAATATCGACCGCATTGATTTTCCATATCTCGCTGTCGATCGAAAATCCAATACGGCTTTCGGAGTCATTGTCAAAGGTGTTCAAAACGAAATTCGGGCAATCACGGCAAGCCTGGGCGAAACTTTAAAGGAAAATGTACTGTGGAGAACGGTGATAAAGCCGGAAGATGAGATCACGAATTTTACGGCTGTGAATGGAAACACGATCGTTGCGCTCACCCATAAAGGTACACCGAACTTCAAATTGGTGTCGAGCGCGATATCGAACCCCGATTTTTCAAAAGCGAAGACACTCCTCGAATTCAAAGACGCGGTGATCCAAAATTTTTCAGTGAGCAAGAACTCTATCGTTGTCCAATCGTTGAAGGATGGCATTGGAAAGATTCACCTGATCGACAAGAGCGATGCGAGTAAAGTAAGTGAAGTGGAGCTTCCGGTTTCCGGCCTTGTAAACATCTCATTTACCGATGAAGATTCCGACAAAATCCTGCTCATGCTTACATCGTGGACCAAAGCACCGCAGTATTATTTATATGACGAATCAAATAAAAAACTTCAGGTGACCGACCTTCAGCCGTTAGGCAAGTTTGATGCGCCCGATGATCTTGAATCAAAAGAAGTACTGGTGAGATCGCATGATGGAGAAATGGTGCCCCTTTCGATCATTTACAAAAAGGGAACAGCGCTCAACGGAAAAAATCCTACCTGGCTCACAGGCTATGGTGCCTACAGCATTTCTTCTTTGCCCGCGTTCAATCCCATTCGTATGGCGTGGTTTGAAAAAGGTGGAGTTTATGCGGTAGCGCACGTTCGCGGAGGCGGGGAAAAAGGTGAAGCCTGGTATCGTGGCGGATACAAAGCCACCAAGCCCAACACGTGGAAAGATTTTATCGCTTGCGCTGAATATCTGGTTGAGAACAAATACACTTCACCGGCATACCTGGCTGGGTCGGGAACAAGCGCTGGAGGAATATTGATAGGACGGGCTATGACTGAGCGACCCGATCTTTTTGCAGTCGCCATTCCACGTGTCGGTTGTATGAATGCGGTAAGGTTCGAGTTCACTGAAAACGCTGTGAACACGCCCGAGTTCGGAACGGTGAAAGACTCGCTTGAATTCACTTACCTGCTTGAAATGGACGCTTACCATAAAATTAAAGAAGGTGTAAACTATCCTGCATCGTTTGTCACAGCGGGTATGACAGACTCGCGCGTGAGTCCGTGGCAACCGGGCAAGTTCGCAGCGAAGCTTCAGGCAGTGAACAAAAGTGAACGGCCCGTTATTCTAAGGGTAGAATTCGAAGGAGGACATGGATTCTTAGCCGCTTCAAAAACTCAAATTCAGGAAGAGTATGCCGATATGATCGCGTTCATGTTGTGGCAAATGGGTTTGGTGCAGTTGAATGGATAGCAAGGAAAGGTTAAAAACTGTTATCACCACATTTTCCCGCCTTCGTCAGATTCAAGGCGGGAAAATTTTTGCAGCCCTTAACGCTATCGACTGTTTTATTTATGAACTGAGACCTGCCATCGTATGATAACGATCGAGCCAGAGAATATGACAAAGTATATTCACTTGCTAACGAAGAAAATGATCTCGCTCAAGCTGCAAGAATTTTTCAAGAAGTGTTTTCCGGTAAGACAGTCCTCGAAATCGCTTGTGGCACCTGGAAAGAAAAGATATTCTCCAACTCCCTCCCTCTTGCCTTCTGTTCCGTTTCTTTCTATAATGCCGTAGTAAAATACCTAACCGTCCACCATTTCG
>CBHROW010000234.1:0-8807 GCA_966080355.1 uncultured Chryseosolibacter sp. | reverse complement strand
GGAAACCCGATACGGTCTGTTCGAGTCGATCGAGAAGATCGACCAGTTCACCGTTGCGCTCACAACAAAAAAACCATACGACAACCAGCTCCCCGAATTTGTTGCCGAGTATGCCCGCGACAAAAAGATCGCTATGGATGACCGCGCGGTAATCACCCTGTGCGAATATGTGGGGAACGATTTGAACAGGCTTGCCAACGAAGTCGATAAACTTTCGCTCAACCTCCCAGCAGGTGCATCGATCTCTTCAGAAATGGTGATGAACCAGGTAGGGGTGAGTAAAGAATACAACATCTTCGAACTTCAAAAGGCCATCCTTCAACGCGACACACTGCTCGCCAACCGCATCGTCAATTACTTTGAAAGCAACACGAAAAAGAATCCGATGATCCCTGTGGTGGCTTATCTCTTCTCATTCTTCAGCAAGCTTCTGGCGGCCACACAAGCCGCAGACAGAAGTGAGAAAGGACTTGTTAGTGCATTGAAAATCAGTCCGTACAGTGCAAAGGATTATAGTCTTGCGTTACGCCAATATTCACCGGATAAGATCGTGTCGAACATAAGTTCGATCAAAGAGGCAGACCTCAAGCTCAAAGGCGTAAACTCTGGCAGCGACACTGAGGGTCAGATCTTTCGAGAGCTCGTATATCGGCTCATGCATTAATGTGCGAAGTTCGAAGTGCGGGGGTTCGAGCTTGAACTTGGAAACACCGTACTTCGAACATCGTACCTCGTACCTCGAACACGCAGGTGAACTCTGTCAGGCGTACTCTATCGATTAACACTAGTTAATTTTATTTGGAATGCATAGCTTTGAGTCCATGCAAATCAGGCATTGGCCCATTTTTTTAGCTTATTTTTTTGGTCTTTCGTTTGCAATAAATCTTTTGCAGCGATGTTTTAATCAAAAGCTTCCGATCGTGAGAATTGTTCTTTGTGCTACTTTTTTCTGCAGTGTGGTTTTTTCATTGCACGCCCAGCAACAACTTTCGCTCAGCAGACCTGAACGACTCTATCAAAAAGGTTCTGAGCTTGTGGCTCACGCAAATTACGGTGCAGCGCGAAAAGTGTTCTCTGAATTCCTCGACCTGGCGCCACCCACAGATCCGCGCAGGGGAGATGCCGAATATTACGTTGCATTCAGTGCGTTAACACTGAGCAACGCTGATGGTGAGAAACTGATCGACCAGTTCATCGCGCGCAATCCTTCGAGCCCCCGGGCGGCCACCGCATGGTTCGACCTGGCGAATTTCTTCTATGATGAAAAGAGCTACCCGAAAGCCATCACCTATTTCAAAAAGGTCGACTATGCTGCACTCACACTTGATCAGCAAAATCAGGCTCACTTCAGGTGGGGTTACGGTTTCTTCAACCTGAAGAAACTCGATGAGGCACTCGAACAGTTCAACCTGGTGAAGAACATAAACAGTCAATATGCTCCGGCTGCTAACTATTATGCGGGCTTCATCGAGTACTCGCATGGAAACTATGAAGAAGCTTTAAGAGACCTTCGCAAAGCGGAAGCCAATCCTTCTTATTCGCCCGTGGTCCCTTATCTTATCGCGAATGTCTTTTACCGGCAGAAGCAATACGATGAACTGTTGAAATACACTTCGTCATTGAAAGGAAAAACAGGCATCCAGAATCAGGAAGAGCTGGCGATGCTTACGGCAGAGGCATATTACTTCAAAGGCGACTACAAGAATGCCGTTGATGCTTACGAACGGTTCATGAACGATAATCCCGCGAAGGCGGAAAGCCCCATCCTTTTCCGCGCAGGATTTTCAAACTATCAGCTCAATCAAACAGACAAAGCGATCACGTATCTCAGCAAGTCGGCAGCGGGCAAAGATTCCACGAGTTATTACGCCTCATATTATTTAGGGATACTTTACCTGAAGCAGGGACAAAAACCATTAGCGATCAACGCGTTTGACTACGCCCGAAAGTATAATAATGATTCCAAGCTTGTTGAAGAAGCGTCATTCCAATATGCCAAGGTTCTTTATGATGCCGGCCGTCCTGATCAGGCAATCGCGGAGTTCGAGAAATTCCTTAAAGATTTCCGAAGCAGCAGCCACACCGTTGAAGTGAAGGAACTCCTGGCGCAAGGTTACATCAATGGAAATAACTATCAGAAAGCAATTGAATACATCGAGTCGTTGCCTTCGCGAAGCGCGTACATCGATCAGGCTTATCAAAAGGCAACGTACCTGAAGGGATCGGAACTCTTCAATAAAGATGACTATGCCGGTGCTGCCTTCAACTTTGAGAAGTCGCTTCAATTCCCAAAGGATCCGCTCTTCGTAGCATTGGCGAGTTTCTGGGCGGGCGAATCGTATTCGATTGGAGGACAATATGAAAATGCCATTCGTCATTACATGAAAGCCCTGGAACTCGCGCCATCTACAGATGCCGAGCTCGTTTTGAAATCACGATACGGATTGGGCTCTGCGCAATACAACCTCGAAGCTTACGACAAAGCACTCATGCACTTCCGCGACTTTGTTAACCGCGGCAATCGTTCAACCCCTAATTATACCGATGGACTGATCCGCCTTGCCGATTGCTACTACGTGAGCAAGCAATATGATGAAGCTTTGAGCAACTATACCAAAGCGCGAAACATAGGCTCGCCCGACAACGATTATGTGCTTTTGCAATCCGGGGTGATAAGTGGAATTCAGCGGAAATATGCCGAGTCGCGCAATCAACTCACTACTTTGATCCAAAGCTATCCCAAATCGCAATACCGGGATGAGGCACTATTCCAGCGTGCACAATTCGAAATAGAACAAGGCAATACACAAGCTGCTGTCGATGGACTAACCCAGCTGATCAACGAAAGCCCGAATTCGAAATTTCTTCCGCCCGCTTATATACGGAGAGCGTCTTCATATTTCAATCTCAAACAATACGACAAAAGTGTTAACGACTACAAAGTTGTGTTGACGCAGTTCCCTACCCATCCGCTGGCACAGGAAGCACTGTTGCCTTTGCAAGATGCGTTGACCGCAGCCGGGAGGAGCGGAGAGTTTCAGAGCTACCGCGATCAGTTCGCGAAAGCCAATCCTGGTAATCAGGCATTGGAGAGCATCGACTTCGAAACGGCAAAAGGACTATACTTCGATCAAAAGTATCAGGAGGCTGTAACCAGCATCAGCAGCTACCTTCGGAACTATGCCTCGTCTGCCCGCGCGGAAGAAGCGAAATATTACCTGGCGGAATCTTATTATAGATTGAAGGATCTTGGGAAGGCGTATCCTATATATAAAGAGTTGAGTCAGGATGTGAACTTCGCGTTTGGCAGCAGGGTGGAAGGCCGTGTTGCTGAAATTGAATTCAAGCAAGGCCAGTACCCTGAAGCAATCAGAAGTTTCAAACGGTTGGAGAAACTCGCATCGAATAAAAAGGAGCAGTACAACGCCTGGTCTGGCCTGATGGAATCTTTCTATCTGCAAGCGCAATACGATTCAGCTGATGTCTATGCTAAAACGATTCTTGAGCGCGGGGCAGTGAATGCCAGCGCGCAGAACAAAGCTTCGTTGTACCTGGGAAAGACAGCTTTTGCAAGGGGAGACTATGAATCTGCGAAAGACGAGTTCCTCAATACACTCAACACTGCGCAAGACGAGTACGGAGCCGAAGCCAAGTACACACTGGCGCAAATCTTTTTTCTCGAGAAAAATTACAAGCAAGCCTATGAAACCTGCGTGAGCCTCAATACCGATTTTGCCAGCTATGACACCTGGGTTGGAAAGTCATTTTTGCTGATGGCCGATACATTCATTGCGCAGGAAGATTACTTCCAGGCCAGGGCAACACTCCAATCATTGATTGATAATTTCCCGTCAGAGGCGGTGAAAGCCGAGGCGAGGAAAAAGCTGCAGGATGTAACGCAGAAGGAAATCGAAAAACAAAATCAGATCAAAGCCGATACTGTTCAAAATGACAAAAATTAAAACCATCAATATTTTTTCCGGAAGTGCGATCAGGTACATCGTGCTCGTCCTGCCATTGATGCTGTTTTTCCAAAATGCATTGGCACAGGACAAGTGGGACCAGGGAGAGCTCGATGATGTCGAGATCGAGATCGTGAAGGAAAGGCAGATCACGCTCCCAAAAGCAAATCGCAACTTTGAAAAGATCCCTCCTAAACCTTCGGAGCCGATCAAAGCTCCGATGAAGTACGACTTCCGTCCATTTTCATTTCAAACTTCGCAGATCACTCCGCAGATCAGGCCGCTGCGGTTGAAACAGGAAAATCAAAACAAAGTTTATGGCGGTTATGTCAGCGCAGGCTACGGAAATTATTCATCGCCATATCTCGAAGGTTTCATCAACACCAAGCGTGACAAAAATAAACTTGTGGGAGCCCATGCGTTTTTGAGTAGTTCCGATAAAGGGCCTGTTGATGGAGTGAACTCGGGGAGCGGAAATGCTGGTGTGTCTGTCTTTGGAAAATCTTTTACTGACCATGTTTCTGTCTCCGGGGAAGCCGAGTTTGAGAACAGGTCTACGCATTTTTACGGTTATGTGCCCGGTTCTGACATCGATGGCGCAAAGATCAAACAATCCTATAATAATTTCAGGCTCGCGGGAGACCTGTCGAACACGAAGAGCTCTGATTTTGCGTACAAGCTTGGTGGTGTATTCAGCTACATGACCGACAAATATGATGCGAAAGAGACAGAGGTCGATCTTCTCTTTGACGTCAAATACAAGACCAGCGATGAATCTTCGATTGGTGTGGTTGCAGACTATGCAATGATCAGCCGTACAGATGCACTGGTTGAGCCGAAGCCGAGGAGTTTGTTCACGATCAAGCCAGGCTACACATTTTTCCCGGTCGAGAACCTGAAATTTTATGCAGGCATCGTTGCCGCGTTTGAAAATGATACCATCGATAGCAAAGATGTTCATGCCTATCCCGATCTCCGCGCTTCGTATCCGATCAGCCCTTCGGTGGATGTAGTGGCATCATTGTCTGGCGGAATTGAAAAAGTTTCGCTGCAGTCGTTGTCGAGAGAAAACCTTTGGGTGGCTCCGAATATCGCGATCTTCCACACCAATAAACTGTACGACCTGCAGGCTGCGTTGAACACGAGGATCGGAAACAAGGTTGCCGTGAACGGTGGTTTTTCGTTAGCCGCCCTGAAGAATCTCTATTTCTATGTGAATCAGTTTGCGGACCAGGCGAAGTTCCAGGCGGAGTACGATCGGGATGCTGTGGTACGCACGAATGTGTTTGCTTCGATAGGATATGCCCAAACTGAATCTGTGAAGTTTCTTTTAAGGGGAGACCTTTACCAATATCGCACATCTGAGCAGGAGGAAGCATGGCACCGCCCTACCTACAAGGTGACGGGAGACCTTGCCTTCAATCTTTACAAGAAAGTATTGTTCGATGTCAACCTCATCGCACAAGGCGGTATGAAGGCGAAGGACTACACATCGCTTACCAGTTATACAGTAGTTACACTTGATGCCGCGCTTGACCTGAATGCGCGGCTCGAATATCTGCTCTCTGATAAGTTTTCAATTTTCGTGCAAGGGAACAATTTGCTGTCGAACCAATATCCTGTCTTTATGAACTATCCGGTGCGCGGCCTGCAAGTGACAGGGGGGCTCACCTGGAGCTTCTGATGCAGCTGATGTTTGTATGCCTCAAAATTTAGTTTATTTTTGTATGTTAAGAATATGCTAAACCAAGAATCATGGCCCGTAGAAAAAAGCAAGACGAAGAGTCAACTGAGAATGTAAATCAAAACAGTGACGATACGTTTGGTCTTCCGGAAATAGAATACGAACCATTGAACAGGGAAGAAACTTCCCGCACCACAACCACCACCACGGAGTCTTATTCACAGCCCGCTTCATCGGAACCTGTAACACCAACAAGAATGGAAAACGAAGAAGTTCAAAATGAGTACAACCAAACTGCGTATTATAATAATGACGAGGAAGAAGGCTCAATGTGGCCGAAGATCCTCGGTATTTTGTTAATACTGGTTGTAGCCGGAGGCCTTTTCTGGTACTTCGGCATGTATCGCCCCAAGCAAGCTGCCGCAGCTGCTGAAAAGGCGCGCCTCGAGCAAGAAGCACGCGACAAACAAGCTGCTGCCGACCTTGCCGAACGGAAAAGGCAGGAGGACGAAAGACGAAGAGCCGATTCTCTCGCCAACCTTACACCTGCAACAGGTGTCATAGACACACTAACCGAAAGGACCGGTCGTTATTATGTGATCATTGCCAGCGGAATTGATGGCGACTTGATCCTGGATTACGCCAAGAAGCTCGCACCCAAAGGCCTTAATCCGAAGATCATCCTTCCGTTTGGAAAAGTGAAATTTTACAGGTTGGCAATTGCGGATGGCGACACCTATACCTCGACTCAGGCCAGAGCGGATGAGCTTAAATCTGAGTACACCAACGGTGCATGGGTAGTGAAGTACTAACAGTTGACGACCAGCATTTTTTAAACTTTGGAGCGTAAATTTTTTATTGATGGTCATACTTCAAATTGCGACTGACACAACTACGGCTATAGAATCTGCAGAACATTCATTGTCCATCCTCGACTTGCTTGCCAAGGGTGGCGTTATCATGTATCCACTCGCGCTTTTGTGGATCATCGCTATCTACATTTTTGTGGAACGTTTGCTCACGATCAACAAAGCGGGCCGTGTACCCGAGAGTTTCATGATCAATGTTCGCAATCTTGTTGAACGGGGTGACATCAACGGAGCAAAACTCGTCTGTTCACAAAACGATACTCCGACAGCCCGCATTATCGAAAAAGGAGTTTCGCGAATCGGCAAACCCATCGACACCATCGAGAAAGCGATGGAGAACATCGGCCGTCTTGAATTGTATAAGATGGAAAAGAACATGGTGATACTGACCATCATCGCAGGTATCGCACCGATGTTCGGTTTTCTCGGAACGATCGCTGGTATGATTCAGACGTTCTACAACATTTCTATCACGTCAGACATTACGCTGGGAACGATCGCTGGTGGTATCTACGTGAAAATGGTGACGTCAGCCACGGGGTTGATCATTGGTATCATCGCCTTCCTGGGCTATAGTTATTTGAATGCGCAAATCGACAAGGTTGTAAACAAAATGGAAGGTGCAAGCGCTGAGTTCATCGATGTGCTGCACGCTCCCGTGAAATAACAGTCTCTATGGATCTTCGGAGCAAACGTCATAAGAAGACCGCTGAGATGCACAGCTCGGCATTGAATGATATTCTTTTCATTCTCCTGCTGTTCTTTCTGATCGTTTCTACCCTGGCAAATCCTAACGTGATCAAGCTTGGCCTCCCAAAAGCTACAAGCAACACCAAAGCCCGTCAAACAGTTGTTGTCAGTATTGACCAGAACAGGAACTATTTTGTGGGTACAAGGCAGGTGCCTTTCGAGCGGCTGAAAGATTCTCTGGTTCCCGCGCTTGCCAACGAAAACCTTGAACCAACTATCGTGATCAACGCGGAGAAGTCGGTTCCCGTTGAGGATATTGTTAACGTGATGGAAATCGCGAACCAACTGAAGGCGAAAGTCGTTTTAGCTACCAAGAGACCGGGATAAAATGCTTACACGCCAGGAAAAAAAGAACAAGCAGATCGCAGCCGCCACAACCGTAGCGGTGAATGGTTTGTTGTTGCTCCTGATGATCTTCGCAGGAAGCTGGCGAATGGCAGGAGAGGGTGAAGGCGATTATCCGGGCATTGAGGTAAACCTGGGTTATGACGAACAAGGAAGTGGGGATGTTGAGCCGATGACTCCCATTGGCGATGAAAAGGCCACCGATGATGAAGAAGCTCCTGCCGAGAAGACGGAAGAACCTAAAGTTGAAACACCTTCGAATCCACCACCGGTGGAAGAGACCGAGACAAAAGACGTGAAACCCGCAGAAACGCTTACCGATCCGAACAGTGACGTTGCCATAAAAGAAACTCCAAAAGAGCAGAAGCCGGTCGAGAAGACGCCAGAAAAAAAAGTAGAAGAGAAGCCAGTCGAAAAGCCCGTTGAAAAGAAGCCGGAGCAAAAAGTGAATGAGGCTGCCGTTTATAAAAAGCCCACGACTGGTGAAGCATCAAAGACTGGTGATGGCACCGGTAAGCAAGGCACCACAGGCAATCAGGGAGATGATGTTGGGAAAGAAGGAAACAAAGGCGTGGAAGGTGGAACTCCGGGCGCGTCAGTCTACCAGGGAAAACCGGGCGGGGGAGATGGCGGTTCGCTTGAGCTCAATGGTTGGGATTGGGACAATATTCCTAAACCAAACATTGAAGATGGCGAAACAGGCAGGATCGTTTTTGAAATTGAAGTGGATGATAACGGTGAATTGATCCGCTATCGGAAGGAATCGGGAACTGTAAGCGCTGCTGCAGAACGTGCTTGTGTTGCAGCGATTCAAAAATTGACTTTCACTAAAAAAACCGGAGCAAAAGTCCCTGCGATCTCAAAGGGCAGAATTACATTTGTTATTCGCGCGCGATAGCCATGGATAAGCAAAGCATCGAATACCTTCAAGACGTCCTCATCTCTATTCACGAAAATCTTCACGAGCTCAACGAACGCAAAAACTTTGCAGACCCCCAGGAGCTTACCTACATCGAAGGAAAAATTGTTGCCTACCAGGAAATGCTCGCCATTCTCAAAACAAGTGCAGATGAGTTCAGGGTGCCGAAGGAAGAGATTGGACTGTGAGTAGATTCACTCAACAACTTTCCATTGAAGATTAGCCTAACACAGGTGCCGGGTTGCAGGGGACCGAGGTGCTGGGAAGGTGCCCCGGTG
>CBHROW010000233.1:0-8827 GCA_966080355.1 uncultured Chryseosolibacter sp. | reverse complement strand
CGGTTCGTTTGAAAAACCGCTGTAAGCTCACCGGTCGCCCAAGAGGCTATATTGGAAAATTCGGCGTTTGCCGTAACGTTTTCCGCCAAATGGCATCTGACGGCAAAATCCCTGGCCTTACTAAGGCTAGCTGGTAAAAACAGCTGCAAGCTACGGCTACTAGCTGCAAGCCCTACGGAAGCACACCGAACGGCCTGGAGTATGGAGCTTGAGGCGTGAAGCTAAAAAATGCTCAAAAACACATATTGGTTGCTGAGTATCAAGGTCCGAATCCAAAGAATCTTTGGCGGAAACCAGATAACAGTTTGAATAATTAAAATTGTTCGATATCTTTGCAGCCCGGTTTGAAAAAACACGGGCTTGCTTTTTAAATAAAGGAATAAGAAAATGACTGATCCTATAGCAGATTACTTAACCCGGTTGCGGAATGCCATTAAGGCCAACCACCGTGTCGTGGAAATCCCTGCTTCGAACCTGAAGAAGGAAATAACCAAAGTGTTATTCGATAAGGGTTATATCCTGAACTACAAGTTTGAGGATACCGCTAACCACCAGGGCAACATCAAAATCGCCTTGAAGTACAATCCGGAAACAAGAGAATCGGCAATCACCTCTTTAGAGCGTGTCAGCACGCCTGGTCTCCGTCAGTATGTAGATGCTGCGAGAATGCCACGCGTATTGAACGGCCTCGGTGTAGCGATCCTGTCTACTTCCAGAGGTGTTATCACTGACAAAGAAGCCCGCACCATGAATGTGGGTGGTGAAGTATTGTGTTACGTTTCTTAATTCAGAAAAGGCATGTCACGAATTGGTAAACTACCCGTAACGATTCCTGCCGGAGTGACTTTCAACTTCGCGAATCATAAAGTGTCGATCAAAGGCCCTAAAGGTGAACTTCACCAGGCGATCGATCCTGAATTCAAGATCACAAATGAAAACGGTACTGTAACGGTAGAAAGACCTACCGAGCAGAAGAAACACAAAGCGATGCACGGTCTTTACCGCGCGTTGATCCAGAACATGATCGAAGGTGTTTCAAAAGGATATAAAGCTCAAATGGAATTGGTTGGCGTTGGTTACAAAGCCAATGCACAATCAAACGTACTCGAACTCAGCTTGGGATACTCACACAACGTGTTTCTCGCAGTTCCGGGAGAAGTGAAAGTGACGGCATTCCAGGAGAAAGGCGGAAACCCAACCATTGTGCTCGAAGGCATCGACAAGCAATTGGTTGGCCAGGTTGCCGCTAAGATCAAGTCGCTGCGTAAAGTTGAGCCTTACAAAGGAAAAGGTATCCGCTTCACCGGTGAGTATGTACGCAGAAAAGCTGGTAAAGCTGCTGCTAAATAATTAAACGACTAAAGCATCATAGATAAATAAACCTATGGCAGGCAAGAACAGAGAAAGACGCGAAAGGATCAAAGCTGGTGTACGCAAAAAGATCAGCGGTACAACAGACAGGCCAAGATTGTCAGTGTTCAAAAGCAACACAACGATCTCCGCGCAATTGATTGACGATGTGAAAGGCGTGACTATCGCTGCGGCCTCTTCAACCGAACTCGGCAAGAAAGCTGTGAACATCGAAAATTCGAAGAGCGTAGGCAAGAAGCTCGCTGAAAAAGCAAAAGCTTCAGGTGTTGAATCTATCGTGTTCGATCGTAATGGATATCTCTATCACGGCAACATCAAGGCATTTGCTGAAGGTGTTCGTGAAGGCGGTTTAAAATTCTAAAGCATTAAGAAATTCACAATATGTCTGTTAGCAATATTAGCACAGTAAAAGCCAGTGAAATCGACCTCAAAGAGAAGGTTGTAGCCATCGAGCGCGTAGCGAAAGTGGTGAAAGGCGGTCGCAGATTCAGCTTCGCAGCCATCGTTGTTGTAGGCGATGGTAACGGTGTGGTAGGTTACGGTTTGGGTAAGGCCAACGAAGTGACTGACGCCATCACCAAAGGTATCGATGATGCCAAGAAGCACCTGGTGAAAGTTCCGATCATCAAAGGAACTGTTCCGCACGAATCGCTCGGAAAATTCGGTGGTGGATTCGTGTTGTTGAAGCCGGCTTCTCCTGGTACAGGTGTAATCGCGGGTGGTGCTATGCGTGCAGTATTGGAAAGCGCAGGCGTACACAACGTGTTGGCGAAATCGAAAGGTTCTTCTAACCCCCACAACGTGGTGAAGGCTACCTTCCGTGCACTGACCGGTATGCGTGATGCAGCATCGATTGCTCGCAACAGAGGTATTGCATTGTCAAAAGTATTTAACGGCTAATCGACATGGCGAAGAAAGTACAGATCACCCAGAAGAGAAGCACCATCAAGAGACCAGCGACTCAGATCGCAACGATCCAGTCACTTGGCCTTGGTAAGATCAATAGAACCGTTGAGCATGAGCTAACGCCTCAGATTGCCGGTATGATCAAAAAAGTAAATCATTTGATCACTGTTAAAGAACTCTAAGATGAAACTCCACACATTAACACCTGCTGAAGGTTCAGTAAAGACAAACAAAAGACTCGGTCGTGGTCAGGGTTCCGGTGGTTCAACTGCAGGACGTGGTCACAAAGGTGCGCAGTCTCGTTCAGGTTACCACAGCAAGGCGGGTTTCGAGGGTGGTCAGATGCCACTCCAGAGACGCGTTCCGAAATTCGGATTTAAGAATAACAATAAAGTATACTTCAAGGGTATAAACCTCGATGTATTGGAAGGCTTTGCTGCCGACAACAAAGGCGCAACCATCAACCTTCAGTTTTTGATCGAAAAGGGTATCGTTCGCAAGAGCGATAAAGTGAAAGTATTGGGAAGAGGAGAATTGAAGTCTAAGATCAGCGTTGAAGCCCACGCATTCTCAGCAACTGCGAAAGCAGCTATTGAAAAAGTCGGTGGCAGCGCTACAACCGTGAAATAATGAAGCGTTTTATCCAGACCATACGGAACATTTTTTCAATCGAAGATCTTCGGGTTAGGATCCTTAACACGATCGGTTTCCTGATCATCTTTCGTTTGGGCACGTATATCGTCATCCCGGGTATCGATGCAACGCACCCGAGCTTGAGCGGTGGATCATCTGAAGGTATTCTCGGCTTGTTGAACACCTTCCTCGGTGGTTCATTCAACCGTGCATCGATCTTCGCACTGGGTATCATGCCTTACATCTCTGCATCGATCATTGTGCAGTTGCTCACTTTCGCAGTTCCTTATTTCCAGAAGCTGCAAAAAGAAGGCGACTCGGGAAGAAAGCGTTTGAATCAGATCACACGAGTACTGACGATCTTCATTACTGGATTCCAGTCATACGCTTACCTTCGTGGTACCATCGATCCGCAGGCGATCATTCAACCTGGATTCTTCTTCTACTTTTCAGCGATCACCATCCTTGTTGCCGGAACGATGTTCTGTATGTGGCTTGGCGAGCGCATCACTGACAAAGGAATTGGAAACGGTATCTCTGTTCTGATCATGATCGGTATCGTGTCACGCCTTCCGTTGGCGATCTACAGTGAAGCGGTTGAGAACCGTGGTATGAGCGGAGCACTTTTGTTCATCATCGAATTGCTCATTCTGTTCGCGATCGTAATGGGTGTGATCCTGTTAACGCAGGCTACACGCAGAATTCCGATCCAGTACGCGAAACAGGTTATTGGAAACAAGCTCTACGGTGGCAAGCGCGATTTTATTCCGCTGAAATTGAACTCAGCAGGTGTAATGCCGATCATCTTCGCCCAGGCTTTGATGTTCATTCCTGTGCTCATCGTGGGCATCTGGAAAGACACAGAGATCGGAACATCGATCGGACAAACTTTCTCAGATCCGTACTCATGGCAGTACAGCCTTGTGTTCGCTTCGTTGATCTTGATCTTTACGTTCTTTTATACTGCGATCACCATCAACTCGAATGATATCGCAGACAACTTGAAAAGAAACGGTGGTTTTATTCCTGGTGTAAAACCTGGAAAACAAACATCAGAATTTATCGATACGGTGTTGTCGAGAATTACGCTGCCCGGTGCGTTGTTCCTGGCCGTTATCGCCATCCTCCCGTCATTTGCGGTGAGACTTGGTGTGAGCCAGAATTTCGCTCAGTTCTTCGGTGGTACTTCGTTGCTGATCATGGTTGGGGTTATCCTCGATACACTTCAGCAAATCGAAAGCTACCTGCTGATGAGACACTACGAAGGTATGATGAAGTCAGGCAGGGTAAAGGGACGTTCTCAATTTGCTGCGGCTTAAAAGCTGAATGGTCAACTTAAAGACTGAGGAGGAGCTGGTAATTATCCGCGAAAGCGCTCAGATTCTGGGCAAAGCTCACGGAGAAATTGCAAAGCACGTCAGGCCGGGTGTGAAAACGATCACGCTGGATAAGTTGGCAGAAGAGTTCATCCGCGATCATGGCGGTGTTCCTTCATTCAAGAACTATCGGGGTTTTCCCGCATCGCTCTGTATCTCGGCAAACGAGGTTGTGGTGCACGGGTTCCCGGGAAACTATGAACTGAGGGAAGGCGATATTCTCTCCGTTGATTGCGGGGTGCAATACAAAGGATATCACAGCGACTCGGCTTACACTTATCCACTGGAAGGTGTAAAACCGGAAACGCTGTTGCTGTTGGAAAGAACTTACGAATCGCTTTACCAGGGCATCGGCCAGGCGAAAGCGGGTAACCGGATCGGTGATGTAGCACACGCTATCCAGAGTTATGTCGAAGGATTCGGGTACGGAGTGGTTCGCGAGCTGGTCGGACATGGAGTTGGAAAGAAACTTCACGAAGATCCGGAAGTACCGAACTACGGAAAGCGTGGAAAGGGAGTGAAGATTGTGGCGGGAATGGTTTTCGCGATTGAGCCGATGATCAACCAGGGAACGAAGAACGTGGTACAGGAGAAAGACGGATGGACGATCCGTACTGCAGATAAAAAACCATCAGCGCACTTTGAGCACATGGTGGCGATACACGCAGACAGAACTGAAATCCTGACAACGCACGAATACATAGAAGAAAATTATAGTTATAAGTGGCGAAACAAAAGTCAATTGAGCAAGATGGTACTATAAGCGAAGCATTGTCTAACGCAATGTTCCGCGTAACGCTCGAAAACGGGCATGAGGTACTCGCTCACATTTCCGGAAAGATGCGCATGAACTACATCCGCATATTGCCGGGCGACAGAGTAAGGTTGGAGATGTCGCCTTACGATTTGACAAAAGGAAGAATTGTATTTCGATATAAGTAAACGGCCCGGAGTGGCGACACTACGGAAAAAAGATAACTGACAGAAAAGATGAAAGTTAAAGCATCCATAAAGAAGCGCAGCGCTGAATGCAAGATCATCAGACGCAAGGGCAAACTGTATGTGATTAACAAGAAGAATCCTAGGTATAAACAAAGACAAGGTTAACAGACTATGGCACGTATCGCTGGTGTAGATATTCCTGATAATAAGCGAGGCGAAATCGGTCTCACTTACATTTTTGGCATTGGCCGCAGGTCAGCCCAAAAGATCCTTACTGAAGCCAATGTGAATTGGGACAAGAAGGTGAAAGAGTGGAATGACGAAGAGTCAAACGCGATCAGGGCTATCATTGCCGAAAAATTCAGAATCGAAGGTGTGCTCAAGTCTGAGATCCAGCTTAGCATTAAGCGTTTGATGGATATCGGATGCTATCGCGGTCTGCGACACCGCAAAGGCTTGCCGGTTCGCGGTCAGACTACGAAGAACAACGCGCGTACCCGTAAAGGAAAGCGTAAGACCGTAGCGAACAAGAAGAAGGCAACTAAGGGTTAATACAATTTAAGATTTGAGATTTTAGATCTGAGATTTAATGCACTCCAGATCCGAAAGCGCAAATCGACTAAATAGAATTCAGTAACAAGAACGAAGAGTTTAGATCGAGACAAAATCAAGAAATCTAAAATCTTAAATCTAAAATCCAGTTATGGCAACTGCTGAAAAGAGAAAAGATAAAGCAAAAAAGAGAGTGGTAACGGTTGAGGCTGTCGGTCAGGCTCACATTAAAGCTACTTTCAACAACATCAACATCACGATGACCAACTCCACCGGTCAGGTAATTTCCTGGGCATCGGCTGGTAAGATGGGCTTCAAAGGTTCTAAGAAGAACACACCTTATGCTGCCCAGATGGCGGCTCAGGATTGTGCTACCAAAGCTTTCGAGCAGGGCCTGAGAAAAGTTGAGGTGTTCGTGAAAGGACCAGGTGCAGGACGTGAGTCAGCGATCCGTACCATCCAGGGTGCTGGAATTGAGATCACCGCGATCCGCGATGTAACTCCGCTTCCGCACAACGGTTGCCGTCCTCCGAAGAAAAGAAGAGTTTAACAGTTTATAATTCCTGATTTCTGATTTGAAAACCAGAAACCAGAAATCAAAAATCAGAAACTAATTATCATGGCAAGATATACAGGCCCAAAGGTTAGAATTTCAAGAAGGTTTAACGAGCCCATCATGGGTGAGAACAAAGCGTTGGCGAAAAAGAACTACGCTCCGGGTCAGCACGGCCGTGGAAAAAAGCGTAAGCAGTCTGAATACGCAACGCAGCTTGCTGAGAAGCAAAAAGCTAAGTACATCTATGGTTTGCTCGAAAGACAATTCGCAAAATTGTTCAACGAAGCATCTCGCAAGAAAGGTGTTACCGGTGAAACGTTGCTCCAGCTTCTTGAGGCTCGTCTCGACAACACGGTTTTTCGTTTGGGGATCGCTCCTACACGCAGAGCCGCACGTCAGCTCGTGTTGCACAAGCACATCGAGGTGAATGGCGAGATTGTGAACATCTCATCTTACACCCTGAAGCCTGGTGATATCGTTGGCGTTCGTGAGCGTTCAAAGTCGCTCGAGTCCATCACCAACAGCCTGGCTCTTCAAAGTGCAAGAAAGTACAATTGGTTGGAATGGGATATGAATGAAATGACGGGTAAGATCGTGAATCTTCCTCCACGTCAGGACATCCCTGAAAACATCAACGAGCAGCTGATCGTTGAATTGTACTCGAAGTAATCAAACAACCATTAATCAACATTACTATGTCAATATTAGCATTTCAAATGCCGGAGAAGGTTGTAATGGAAAAGTCCGATGATTTTCACGGACTGTTCACATTCAAGCCTCTGGAGAAAGGATATGGAGTAACGATCGGCAACGCGCTGAGAAGAATCCTCTTGTCCTCACTGGAAGGTTATGCGATCACGGGCATCAAGATCCCTGGCGTACTTCACGAATTTTCTACCATTGAGGGTGTTGTTGAAGACGTGGCTGAGATCATCCTCAATCTGAAGATGGTTCGTTTCAGAAAACTTGCTGATAACTTCGATAACAAGATCACGGTTAGCATCAAGAAGCAAAAGCAATTCAAAGCAAGTGATATCACCAAGTTCACTTCCGCTTTCGAGATTCTGAATCCGGATCACGTGATCTGTAACCTCGATGAAACAGCGCACTTCGAAATTGAGCTGACCATCGAAAAAGGGAGAGGATACCTTCCTGCAGAAGAAAATAAACCGGCAGAACAAGTATTTGGATTCATTCCGATCGATGCAATCTTCACACCGGTGAAAAATGTGAAGTACAGCGTGGAGAACACCCGCGTTGAGCAAAAGACTGACTACGAAAAACTCGTTGTTGATATCGAGACTGATGGTTCGATCCATCCGGAGAAAGCGCTCGAAGGTGCAGCTCATATTCTGATCCAGCACTTCCGCCTGTTCTCTGACAAGTCGATCGAGCTCGAGACCGGCAAGGATGCCGAGATCGAACAAGTGGACGAAGAGATGCTTCACATGCGCAAGTTGCTGAAGACTCCTCTTCATGACCTCGATCTTTCCGTTCGCGCTTACAACTGCTTGAAAGCTGCTGACGTGAAAACACTCGGAGACCTCGTTCAGCTTGAAATTTCTGACATGATGAAATTCAGAAACTTCGGTAAGAAGTCACTCGCTGAATTGGAACAACTTGTAGCGGAGAAGAACCTGACCTTCGGTATGGATCTCTCCAAGTATAAACTTGAAGAAGACTAATTGAATCATGAGACACGGTAAGAAAGTAAATCATTTGGGAAGGAAGACAGCACACAGACATGCGCTGTTGTCGAACCTTGCCTCTTCGCTGATCCTCAACAAGAGAATCACTACTACGGTAGCTAAAGCGAAGGCCTTGAGAAAGTATGTAGAGCCTTTGTTGACCAAGTCAAAAGACGACACTACGCACTCAAGAAGAACAGTGTTCTCATACCTGCAGAACAAAGAGTCTGTTCACACGTTGTTCAATGAGATCGCTTCAAAGATCAGCGACAGACCAGGTGGCTATACCCGCATCATTAAGTTGGCGGACACCCGCCTCGGTGATAACGCTGAAATGGCCCTGATCGAGTTGGTCGACTTCAATACGCTCTACACTAAAGAAAGTGCCGAGAAGAAGGGCAAGACCCGCAGAAGCCGTGGTGGAAAAGGCAAGAAAGCAGAAGGCGCTGAAGGAGAAGCAACTGAAGCTCCGGCAGCTGAAGCTAAGGCTGAAAAGAAGGAAAAGCCAGCTAAAAAGGCTGAGCCTAAGGCAGAGAAGAAAGAAGCAAAACCTAAGAAGAAGAAAGATTAGTGGCTGCTTCGAAAAGAATATCAAAGGGGATTGGAGGTTATACTTCGATCCCCTTTCTTTTTGCATGCAATTTTAGATTTCAGATTTAAGATCACTACTGTCCCGGGGAAATTTTAGAATCGAAAAAAATCTTCGAATTTTTGTTTACGCTACGACCTTTTAGAGCATTTGCGAAAGGAGGCCTCATCTGCATTTTGCATTTCTATCTTCCGGTATGCTTCAGGAGGACCTA
>CBHROW010000232.1:0-8849 GCA_966080355.1 uncultured Chryseosolibacter sp. | reverse complement strand
AGATTGAAAGCGGAAAAAACAATGTTAAGGGAAGAGGCGCTCAAAAAATGTTCGATGCGGGAATGGTCTTCGATGCGTGTCAATAAGTCGCCCATCATCTTTTGATCGAAAAATGAAAGCGGGAGCTTCATCAATTTGATCAGAAAATCAGAGATGATGGAAATATTGATGCGTGTGCTCAGGTGAAGCAAGATCCACCGCCTGAAAAAATCCACCATCGTGCGGCCGAAAAATAACATCAGCTGGCCCGCCAGAACGAGGTAAATAAAATTCACGCTCCGGATACGGATGCCGACATCAACTATAGATTGCGTGAGGAACGGAAGTGTGATCTGTATCAGACTTCCAAGAAATAACCCGAGAAATAATTGTAAGATCAGGCCACGATGGGTTTTGAGGTATCCGAGGAAGAGATCGAAGTTATCCCTGCGATTATTTTCAAACGCTGTATTCTTTGAATAAAAATCCGGGTTTGGTTCGAGCAACATCGTAACCCCTGCAGATTCATCGTTTCCAGCAAGCCAACACCGAAGAAATTCGTCACGGAAATAAGTAAGTAATCCGACTGCAGGGTCGGCTACATATACCCGATCTGCCTTGATCTTGTAGACAACCGCAAAATGATTCTGATTCCAATGGACGATGCATGGCAAGGGAGCTTCGGTCTTCAGTTTTTCAAATGGAATTTGTACCGCCAACGTCCGGAAGCCAATCGCCTCTGCGGCATCACTGATCCCAAGCATCGAAACACCTTCGCGTGTGATAAATGATTTGTCGCGGAGCTCCTGCAACGAATAACTTCTACCGTAATGCCGCGCGATCATTCGCAGGCAGGTTGGGCCACAATCCATGGCATCGAGCTGTTTGTAAAAAGGGAATTTTTTCAAAGGCTAAGAGGGGCAAAAAAGTGTCGTTCGCTACATCTGGATCCGTACCCGGATCGCCAAGGTTAAGTTAGAAAGCCTCCCCGGAAAAAAAAATTGCTACAACGGGCTGCCTATTCTACCGAGCGACCAGATCGCAGGATGTCGGATAAAGAGAAACTAAAGGCTTGGTGGAAAATGATTGTCAGACGTTCTCGTTGAGTTTCATTCGGAGGATATGCTCAAAATCTTTAAGTGTATATTCTTGTGGAATTTGGCGTCCGTTAAAAAAAATAGTGGGCGTTGCGGTAATGTTATTTTCTTCGCACCAACGATGGTGATCGATAAAATGCTTCTCGGTATCTGGGTGCAGATCAGGTGGCACTGATGTCAGCCACTCTTTTATTTCTACACGTTCCGTCTTATACCAGCTAGCAATGGCTTGTCTCAATTTTCCGGCATCACCTTTCAAAGCCAAACTGATCAAATTCCCGGCTACCGAGTTCCGAACGCTTCCGTTCTCGCTCGGGTTTACTGCGAATCGCACGATCACTTTCAGATCTTCGTCAAATTGGCTAAGCCAGGATTCAATTTGATGATGTGCATATACGCATGGACCGCACGTGGTGCTTGTGACAAGCGTGATCACGTTGGCTGCCTCAGGATTCCCCAATATAACGTCATTGACAAATGATCCTGAAATCAGCTGTCGTTGCTGAGATAAAATGTCGAATACATTCTGGTTCTTGCTGAACTTATATAATGACTTCTTCAACAATGGCACAGCTTGCGCGTTGTGAATCGAGCTTCTGATCATAAGCCAAATTACCAGTGGAATTGAATAGCCCAGGAAGGCTGATCGCAATTGAAGCGAATCAAAACGATAGCTTGGATAGTTTATTCCATAATATACCGTTCCGATCCAAAGCAACGCCACAACCGCCATACAGAGCGCACACCAGGTTTTCACTACGCGCCATTGATAATAGATTGAGAACGCTGTGAATGGCAAACTGGAAACGAAAAAAAGAAAGATGTAAGGGTTAAATACGGAACTGCCAGTAAGACTGAAGAGAATGTTTGAGAAAAGGCCACCTGCGAAAAAAAGAACGCCAGCCTCCGACAACGAAATGTTACCGTAGATTTTTCCAACAGAAGATTGTATAACTTGACTGCAATCAGTTTTGGAATTCGGCTTGCACAGCGCTTCGCTCAACCTATTGTGCTGGCCAGACGCTTGCATCAGGAGCGTCACGCATAAGACTATCCCGATGACGTTGAAAATCAGAGGGGCGGCAAAAACCGGCTCGAAGTAGATCAATGAAAGCAAGATCAATCCCGACAAAGTCGCCAATGTGGCTACGCGGATGGTGGAGAGCACTTCTAAATTTCTCTTTTCAATATGCTGCGGTTCACTGGACTTTTCATCCGGTTCTGCTACAAGTAATATTCCTGTCCAGGTCTTGACAAACTCGCCAAGACTGGCGCGAATCACTTGTAACTTGTCACCGAGATAGTGGACAGTTCCATTTTCAACTTTGGTTATAATGACGAATGTGCCACCGTCTTCGCGTAATTGAGCAATAGCGGGATAAGTGATCTCCTCGAGCTGTTCAGCGGGAAGTTGAATAACCATGTTAGCAACGTGTAATTCGAGCAACGCATTCGATACGGCTAGCAAGGTTGGAAACTCAGGCCGAAGTTTGAGGTCGCTGATAAATTCTCGAGTTACGGGTACACGCAGAAGCTCCAACAACTTTTGGGTGACCGTTGCAACGTTGCGCTCTATACTTAATACCGATCGGGTCATAATAACCAATGTCTAAGTGAAAAAGCCCCCGGTTGGGGGCCTTGACTTTTTTTAAGGATTGTAGCAACCTCCGTATGGGCCGCCTCTCTCGCATGTCGAGTTTAAAAGATTGCAGCACCATCCATCTGCACATGGACGTGTCTCACTGCAGCCACCTTGTCCACCACGAATGGTCTGAATCTCCTTCTTCGAAAGAACCTTGACGTTGGTCATGGATTTAATTGCCTTAAGCATCTTTTTTGTTTGTTTAGCTTTTGCCTACTCATTCGCTTTTCGGCATCCGCGGCAGATTATCGTTCGCGATGAGATAACCTTGCGGACCTAATGTAGACCACAGGTGTCCAACAGAATTGGACTGCCAGAAAAAATTCCGTCCTCCGGAAACACGCTCCGGTTTACCGATCACCACAGAGAATTTATTCGTGTAATAGTAGCTGCGTCTCAGCGAGCAAAATGCGATCTCAGCACCCAGGTCTTTCATTTCATTGAGATTTTCCATAAGCATACTCCTTGAGATACCCAATTTTTCTGCAAATTCTTTGGATGTCCCGGTAGCCTCTTTCTTGATGAGATCGTCCATCCGTTTCAAGCGTTCAATCGATCTTAATAAACTCATAGCATCTTGCGTTTTAAATTTTTTTTGCCAATGTCTCCCTGGTTCCTATCCACCCCATCGCATCGGGCCCTCGTCAAATGTATTTGAAGTGCCGATTTGATATAAAACGATCGCAGCCTGAACTAATTATTGATGAGGACGCGATGTTCGTTCATCAGGTTACTGCGTTTAGATGTTGGAACCTTTGTCGAAAGATAGAAATCCTTAAAAATGATCGTGACGAAAGACAGCTAGTGACAATGAAGAGGTTGAAGCTGTTAACCACAATCTAACGGCATGGCTACACGTGAATCAATCTGTTTAAACATGTGGCGCATGTGTGTTTAATGAAAATGATGGAAAAGTATAAAATGCCTCGCATGGCATGTCGAAATGGAAGCATAGTCAGGGTCTTTAGTAATTCAATTTTACAAAATATAAAAGGAAAAGCAAGACCGTTTTACGCGCATTTGCTTCATGTGAGGATTAGCCGATGAGTCAAATATTTACCGAACTCATAACGTCAGGGTATCGAGGGTTGTGTTACATGACAATTGCATCGAGCAAGATCTTTTCGCTCATTGTTTCGGTGTCATAATAAAAACCACCGTGAACGCAACAATCGCCAGCACAAAACCGAACATGAAAATATTGTAAGCGATGCGCAGGAACTTGTATTTTTTCCCCAAAACTTTTCCAAGGAAATAAATGTCTTTGATCAAACTCCCGTAGAGATAGTCTGCATCTTTCATCATTTCTTTCATACTCCATTCATACTCTTCAGAAGTCATGGCATGGAAGTTTCCGAAGAACAACAGGTTCGTCTTTTTCTGTTTGATATCATCGCGCGTAAACCTTCCCTGCGAAAGATTCGGCCGCGTAGACAAAATAGCGAACACCATCGTAGTCAGACACACGGCAACCAGCATCACCGTGGGCACGATCAGCGCGGGATTTTCTTCAAGCTTTCTCACCAGCACCGAAACAAGAATTGAAAGGATAATGGAATTGATGGTGATGAGAATGTTTGCCTTGTTATCGGCCATCTGGCTAAGCATAAGGTGATTGTGCGATGTTGTGCGAAACAACGTTTCAATTCCACGATCCGGCTTTAGCGTCTTCTCTTTCTCGAGTTTAAGTCGAAGTTTCACCATTTCTTCTTCCATTTCACGATACTTCTTTTCACTGAATTCCGGCTTGAGCATTTTTCGGAGTTTCTTGATGTTTTTTTTCTTTCCTTGTTGAAGGACAGTTTGTCCGTATGGGGTGTGGTAATGGTGATTCTCCATGAACTCAAGATTGCGCTGGAACCACTCGTTGTCAGTGAGTGGCTTTGACTCGAGTTTTTCCCATTCTTCGCGAAGATTTTCTGATTTTGCATTGCATTCCTCTGTTGACAGATGGTAGAGGTCAGCATCGCACAATACCTTTGCAACAGCCGATCGCGGTTGCTGTGGCATTTTTGTAGCGAGAATGGCTTCAGTAATTGCGCTGATCTTTTTCTGAGACGCTCCCCATGAACGCAGAAGTTCTTCAGCACGATCTGCTGACCTGCGTTCATGACCCTCGCCACCATCTGCATAGCCGATATCATGAAGCCATGCAGCGATCAGGGCCGACTCCATTTCATCCGCAGAGAGTTCTGTTTGCGCGCCAATTTCCTCAACGGCTTTAACCACGTCAACCGCATGGTTGATATTATGAAAGTCACGGCCTTTGAAGGCTGCGTCTTGATAAAGAGTTTCCGCAAATTCGCGCGCTTTTCCGATAAGTTCCGATTCCATACATTTAAAGGTAATATTCCGGTTCTATACTGCACAGTATATTATCGAGATTTGATCCACACTTGATGAATTTGCTTTCTACAGTTCGCCTGGTCATTGGCATGTTAGCCTGTTTTCAATTCCATAGTTTGCTCGCGCAAAAATCTCCGGTTACTCACTCCATATTTCTCATTGGCGATTCTGGTGAACCTTCCGTGATAGCGAGCCCGATCGGAAATGTGCTTCGCGAGAAGGTGACTCAGGCCCAGTCGCCTGTTACAATTCTGCATCTCGGGGACAACATTTATCCCGAAGGCCTTCCTGATCCAACATCGAAGACTTATCCACAAGCTTCTGAAATTTTAAAAGCGCAGGTTGAATGGACCCAGGGACTCAATGCAAAGGCGATCTTTGTTCCTGGAAATCACGACTGGCAACACTGGGGTAAGCGCGGTCTCGACTACATCCAAAACCAACAGCAATGGATCGATTCCTTGAAAGACGAGCATTTCACTTTGCTGCCGCGAGATGGATGTCCGGGCCCCGTGGAAGTGCCGCTCAACGATCAGATAGTACTCATTATCCTCGACACGCAATGGTTTTTGCATCAATGGGATAAACCAGCCCAAGATGGTCCGTGCGAAGGAAAGACCACTCAAGAAGTGCTTGCTCTCCTTCACGACATTTTTCAACGCAATATTGGCAAGAGAATTATCGTGGCAGCACATCATCCACTGATCACGTATGGCGCGCATGGCGGAGTGTTCACGCTGAAAGAACACATTTTTCCGTTCACGCAGATGGACCCATCGTTCTATTTTCCCTTGCCGGTGCTGGGTTCGATCTATGTTTATTATAGAAAGTTGTTCGGGCATATTCAGGATGCGCAACATCCGGTGTATAAAGAATTTGCGCAAGGCATCAGATCGATTATGTCTGAATTTCCGGGAAGCGTTTACGTTGCCGGACATGAACATGCGCTGGAATACATTGTCCGCGACAGCGTACACTACATTGTGAGCGGGGCGGGCTCAAAGACGGAGCATGTGAAGAAAAAGAGATACGCACACTTTGCTGAAAACGTCAAAGGATTTTCCAAGGTGTCGTTGCACGAAGACGGTTCTCTTGATTTAACATGTTATCAGGTTGATGAAGATTTTCCGTCAGGGAAAGAAATTTTCTCGGAGATACTCAGTCCGATCGAACAACCTCGCATTCAGGTTGAAGGCGCTGTGGCCCCGCTGACAAAAACCATTCGGATCAAGGCAAGTGATAAGTACACCGCGGGCAAGCTGAAGAAAAAATTGTTCGGTGAGAATTACAGGGAAGAATGGTCGACAGAGATTGAAGTGCCCGTGTTCGATATCGGCAATGAGAAAGGCGGACTAAAAATCCTTCAACGCGGTGGAGGGCAGCAAACACTTTCACTCCGGTTGGAAGCATCGGATGGAAAAGAATATGTAGTTCGCTCTGTTGAAAAATTTCCCGAAGGTGCAGTACCGGAAATGCTGCGTAAAACATTCGCACAGGATCTTGTGCAGGATCAGATCTCTGCAGCGCATCCATACGGTGCGTTGGTGATTGCCGGGTTAGCTGACGCGGCCGGAATTTACCACACGAATCCGAAGCTCATGTTTATTCCTGACGATCCACGATTGGGAGAGTACCGGCATGATTTTGCAAACACACTCGTGATCTTCGAAGAACGCCCCGCAGGTAATTGGGAATCCGCTGCGTTCTTTGGTAACTCCGAAAAAATAATCAACACAGCCAAAGTTCTGGAAAAGCTTTCTAGTGATAACGACAATCAGGTTGATCAAGAGTTTGTTTTACGTTCGCGATTATTCGACATGGTGATTGGAGACTGGGACAGGCATGATGATCAATGGCGGTGGGCAACCACTAAAGACAAGAAAAAAGAATTCTACAGGCCAATTCCGCGCGACAGGGATCAAGCATTCTTCGTGAATGAAGGCATCATCGGAAAAATATGGAGCAGGAAATGGGCGCTTCCAAAATTCGAAGGGTTTGATGCCGACATCGATTGGCCATCCGGATTATCGTTCAACGCGCGCTATTTCGATCGGTCATTTTTAACCGCGTTGTCGAAAGACGATTGGATCAGGATTGCGGAAGACCTGAGGAACTCACTCACCGATGAAGTCATCGAGAGGTCGATTCGCCAATGGCCGAGAGAGATTTTTGAGATTCATGGTGAAAGGATCATTCGCAATTTGAAATCGAGAAGGGATAAGCTTGCGGATTACGCGATCGCGCACTACGAATACCTGGCCAAGCAAGTCGATGTAGTTGGGTCTGACAAGCGCGAGCGAATTGATATTGAGCGATTGAGCAATGGGGATTCTCAAGTGAAGATTTTCAAAATATCCAGGAAAGGAAAGACCGATCAGAAACTATACGATCGTGTTTTCCATCACAAGGAGACAAAAGAGATCAGGATCTATGGATTGGGAGGCGATGATATTTTCAAGATCAGCGGTTCCTCCGGTAAAGCAATTCGGGTGCGTGTCATAGGTGGTGATGGACAGGACAGTGTTTCCAGTACTTCTAAGCAGGTACTTTTTTATGACCTTAAAGGAGGGGCGAAAATTTTATCATCATCGAAAATAAAGGACAAAACTGCGGACGATCCCATAGTGAATACCTATGATCGCAAATCGTTTCAGTACAATCGCCTTGCGCCACTGATCCTGGCTAATTACAATCCTGACGATGGTATCTTCATTGGCGGAGGATTTGTAGAGCTTAACTATGGCTTCCGCAAGCAACCTTTCAAACAGCGCCATTTGTTGCTGGCAAGTATGGCACCGGCAACGCAATCGTACAACATCGTATATAAAGGAGTTTTTACTGACGTGATTGGCAAGTGGGCATTTCTTCTGAATGCCGACATCAAGTCGCCAAATTATGTGAATAATTTTTTCGGACTTGGCAATGAGTCTGTTTACGATAGAAATATTGATGATCAACCAGGTATGGATGTAAGAAAGCCTTTTCACTACTACCGCTATCGTTTCGAAGAATTACGGCTGGATGCATCACTTTCGAGGAAGATCGGTAAGAGCATGTCAGTGAGCTTCGGCCCGACTTTGCAACGAATTGAAATGGAAGAGCCTTCCGAAGATCGTTTCATCAGAGAATACGCAGCTACACTTCCTTACAACTTGTTTGATGAGTACAATGCATTCGCAGGGGCTCAGTGGCAGTTCAGTGTCGACAGGAGAGACCACGAAAGGTTTACGCATCGGGGAATGACGTTCAATCTCTCAGGCCGTAACATGGCAGGCCTCAATAAAATGACGACCGACTTTTCTTCGTATGAGGGTTCGATCTCCCTTTATCATTCTTTCCGTCAACATTCGCGGCTTGTTTTTGCTGCGCGTGTAGGCGCAGGGTTGAATACTGGCAATTATGCATTTTACCAGGCGCAGGTGCTTGACGGTAAGACTGAGCTGCGTGGTTACCGCAAAACACGATTTTATGGCGATCAGAAATTTTATAGCAATTTCGAAATGCGTCTTCGCCTCTTGAGTTTCAGATCGTACCTATTCCCTGCATCGATGGGCATCCTGGGGTTTCACGATCTCGGACGAGTTTGGTATAAAGATACATCGGGTGAAGATCCGACTGCGGCAAATGGAAGATCGACACGCTGGCACAAAGGGTGGGGCGGAGGACTGTGGTTCACACCATTTAATCTGGCAGTGCTTTCCACTGAAGTTGCCTATTCCGCAGATGGCATGATGGGGTATGTGAGGCTGGGTTTCTTGTTTTAAGCGGCATTATATTTTTTGAAC
>CBHROW010000231.1:0-8850 GCA_966080355.1 uncultured Chryseosolibacter sp. | reverse complement strand
AAAGCTTGCTTCGCCATTTGCTTCACACTGCTGCTGTCGGCATCGTTTGGTCAATCAGAAAAAAAAATGTCCGGTAATCCGGTTTTTCCAGGCTGGTATGCCGATCCGGAAGTTACCGTGATAAAAGATGAGGTTTGGATCTTTCCAACATATTCCGATCGTTACGAAAAACAAGTTTTCTTCGATGCATTCTCATCCAAAGACCTGATCAACTGGCAAAAGCACAGCCGTATTCTCGACACTGCGGCCATACACTGGGCGAAGCGCGCCATGTGGGCCCCGGCCATCGTTCAAAATGGAAAGAAGTATTATTTATTTTTTGGCGCGAACGATATTCAAAGTGACCAGGAGAAAGGCGGGATCGGTGTTGCCGTCTCGGATCATCCTGATGGACCTTACAGTGACCTGCTTGGCAAACCGTTGATAGACAAATTCCATAACGGTGCGCAACCCATCGATCAGTTTGTGTTCAAAGACAGCGATGGAACATTTTACATTTACTATGGGGGATGGCGTCACTGCAACATTGCTCAATTGAATGACGAATTCACCGGCTTCAAAACATTTGCAGACGGAACAACATTCCGTGAGATCACGCCTGAGGGTTATGTTGAAGGTTCGTTCATGTTCAAACGCAATGGAAAATATTATTTCATGTGGTCGGAAGGCGGATGGGGTGGTCCAAATTATTCTGTTGCATACGCGATGGCTGATTCCCCACTGGGGCCGTTCAAGCGAATCGCAAAAATATTGCAGCAAGATCCTGAAGTGGCAACCGGTGCTGGTCATCATTCTGTATTTCAAATCCCCGGCAAGGATGAATGGTATATCGTTTATCACCGGAGACCACTCACCGAAACTGATCGCGATCACCGCGTGACGTGCATTGACAAAATGGAATTTGATGAAAATGGTTTGATCAAACCGGTGAAGATCACGAAAGAAGGTGTTTCCGCTGTCAGGATCAGACGCTAATGCTGCTCGTCATCACGCAAGCTTAACGATGCACCTGGTAACCTATGGGTTTGAATGAAAAGTTGTTAGACTGCCCGGCCGAACATGCCGTCAGCCCCACGATCAGATCCATTTTTGCTTTCAGGGTCACATGATCACCGGATCTGCTTCGCGGTGGCAACACTTTGATGCGACCGGTTTTGCCGTCAACATCAACGTGCATAAAAATGTTGAAGCAAACGGGAATATCATCAGGTTGAATTCCAAAAGGAGCCAGTGCCTCCGTTAAATTTCCAAAACATCCGCGATGAGGATCAGCGTGGCCATAAATAATGCGAAACATTTCTGCGCTGCAAGGTGTCAGCAAAAAATCATGTCGGCCCACGGTATCTTCAACCATTTCGAACATGATGTTACTGCGATTGGAATAGAACGAATGACCTTTCGTTAAGAAGATCGTTTCAGCGTAGTCGATGGTGCGGCCACTCGACAAATATTCCTTTTTGTCGTGGAGATTGAAGCAAACAAGGTCCGAGACCTGCTCCCCTTGTGGGTCGGTGACGGTGAGTTGCTCACCCTCATTCAGCATAAATGCCACGCCTGAACGTGGAGCAATGATGTGCATGGTTGTTATATTAAAGCGGGCATGTCCAATCAGGCGAATGTCGAACTCCACTGTACTGATGCACTTCGGATTCATCGCCAAAATCAGTCAGCAATGGATTGACTGACCCTGAAAAATTTGCATCGCGCTTTCGCACAGTTTCCTTCATAGACTGATATCGCCCGGAATCGCGCAGTTTTTCAAATTCAGCATGCGGGTTGAATACGATGGTCGGATAATCGAATCTTCGTGCCTTTCGGCAAGATCGGGGATGAAGACCGATCACAAAAAACGCCTCCGATCCAATACTGAAACTGAAATGAGGTGAGCGCGGATCATTTTTGACGCGGGGGTCGGGCACATGAAGTTGTTTATCGATGTGATTCAACAGTGACAGACGCTTCCAGAAATAAGTGTCGAACTCATGGTCATCGAGCGAATCGGGATGTTGAAAAATGATCGCTGCACTGTGAAATTGTTGTGCCGATCTTCGGTAACCGTCTACAAAAGCCAAAAGAAATTCATGAATCGGCTTGTCATCCTGCTCACACCGGATATCGTATGCAACAAAACAATGTATGTGGCCTTTCGCAACAGCTGCCTTCGCTGCAATACACGGAAATCCTCGCTGCTGCAAAAAATCAATATAGTTACTTATCAATTGGTCCGATGATGTCATGCTTCGCCAAATCTTGTTCGTTCATACCAACTCAGTTCACGATTTGGCTGAGCTCCATCCTGCTTTTCTGTCGGCTGACTGGCTGACTCGAGTTTGTTGATCAATGCAAAATGCGCTTTCGATTTTCGCAGGTGTTCGATTCCTTCGCGGAAAGTCCAGAACCGAATGCCGTGTTTGTGATTTGCCATTGATATCTCAAACAATATCTTCCAATGAAAAAGGAGAATGCTTATTGCCTCGAATAGGTTATATCCATTTCCATAGCAGTGATGTGCCTCGGCTCCTGCTCCGTTGAATTCAAGAATCGAAAAATTTTTCCGGTTCTTAAGATCTTCGATAGACCTGCATCTCACATCGTATCGTCCAAAATAAAAACTTCCGTTATGATGGCTGATGTCATCGAACAAAGAGAGCAATCGCTCGTCTTTTTCGTGCTCCAGGCTTACAAGCTTGCCGCCTCTGCTCAAATTAAGCGCGTGAGAAAGGATAAACACTTCACCTTCCGGAATCACAACGTCAAGGCTAGACGCATGCTTGATCTTCATCTCATTCAACCGAAAACGAACGCGGTCGTATTTGCACATCAATTCCCACAACGTTGAACGTCCATCACCCGTAATGGAAAGACAATCTTTTCGCACAAAACCGGTGATCGTTCCCTGTTGTCGACCTGGAAATCGATAATAGAAAACACTCACTTCGATGGGATAGTCGATAAATTCCTGCACAATGTAATCGCAGGGCATGCGCTGGTGATATTCGTGAAGCTGTTCCGCAGTATCAATCTTTCGAAACATCAGGCCCATTCTTCCAATGTCGGGTTTGACCGCAAGCGGAAACTTCAGATTTGCATGGTGAACGCGTTGCAGAAGGTCGCGGAAATCAGAAGACGGAGAAATGTATAGCGTTGCCGGGAAGGTGCCTACGGGAAGCTGCGCATACATTTCCCGTTTATTTTCCCCTTCAAACCCACCGAATGTAAGCGTGGGATTGCAAGCGGTAAAAAACCAGATCGACCTGGCCCGGATGCAATACCAGATCCACACGGGTATCATAGGAATGTACTTCACGAACCAGTTCCATGTTTCCCAGTGGGTGATGCGATAACAGGCCCGTTGAAGGCTGTCGGGAATTTTCCTTACTAGACTGGCAATGGCCATTTTCCAAACGCGTTTGCGGGATCAGCGTCAAAAAAAATATGCCAGCTGCTATTTATTCAAAGCGCAAGGGAATTTTATGATGTGTGGCTTTTTTCAGGAAACCGTCCGGATGCACTCCGATCGATTCGAGGTAAGTTTTCGTTTCTTCCGAAGGAACCAGAAGAATAACGGAAAGCCTTCGGTTTTTCGGTTCGTTGCGAATCATTTGAAATATCTCCAGGCCATCGAGATGCGGGAGAATCAGGTCCAACAAGATCAGTTTCGGAATAGAATCTGTTTGAAAGAGCAAGAATTCGGCAGCTGCTGCTCCGTCCTGAATATGCCGTATTGAGTTTGAAAAATTCGTCCGGAGAAACTTGAGCATGCGTTCGGCATCGTCTTCATCGTCCTCGATCAATACAATTTCCATGTCGTCCATCACCTCCACCATACCCGCACCTTCTGAATTGAATTCATAAAACAGACGATTTTCCTGAATTAAAAAAGCGTACCATGATATAAACAGAAGAGCATCGAAAACAAGTCAGGCAACGCGGCAGGTACCTGACTTGCATCGCGAGTCAAATCCTGGGCGGAATCAATTTATAAACCACCGGAGTTACGATTCTCGAAAGAATGGTTGAGCTGATCAATCCACCGATAAGCACAATGGCGAGCGGTGAGATCAGCGGGTTTACCGATAAGGCGATGGGCAGAAGTCCACCGATAGCGGTGAGCGAAGTCAGCACGATGGGAAGAAATCTCACCTCCCCTGCTTCGCGAATAGCATCTTCTGTTGACTTTCCTTCTTTCCGCAGCTGATTTGTAAAATCAACCAGCAGTATCGAGTTCTTCACTTCAACTCCGGCCAGCGCGATAAGTCCGATGATCGCCACAAATGAAAGTGGATTTCCTGTCGCCAAAAGTCCGAGCACCGCGCCAACGATACCCAACGGAATCACGCTCAGTACAATAAGCATACTCTTGAACGTTTTGAACATCAGCACAAGGACAGCGACAAACAAAAACACCGTGATCAGAATGACAGTACCAAGACCGCCAAAAGATTCGTTGCTCGCTTCCACATCTCCTCCCATCATATAGCTATAGCCTTCGGGTAACCTGAGGTGATCGAGCTTTTCCGTCACTGCACGAATAACATCTTCATTCAAAAATCCTTTCTGCACAAATGACGACACAGCAACCATGCGTACTTTGTTGTAATGATTGATGGTAAGAGGCGAAGTCTCCATTCGCAGTGACGCGACCTGGTGAAGGGGCACTGCATGGCCTGATGTATTGTTGATGAAAATCGTGCGAAATGTTTCGAGGTTCGCTTTTTCCTGTCTTGGCGTTGTTAGCAACACATTGAAGTCTCCTCCTTGCGCATCGGAAAAATTTCCTACGGTCAGCCCCGCGATGGCAAGCCTTACGGTGCGGTCGATGTCAACGGTGTTGATACCCGCCATTCGCGACTTGTCCGGTTGAATGACAACCCGCATGTCCGTTTTGAGGTTACTCACCGGGTTATCGACATACATTGTGCCGTTGGTTTCTTTCATCAACGCTTCAACTTTTGCGCTCAGCATCCGGAGTGTATCAAGATTGTCGCCCAGTAGGCGAACTTCCACGGGCGCAACAATCGGGGGTCCCTGCTCGAAATTCTTCACTTCAATCCGCGCACCCGCATAACCCGAGAATTTTTGCCTCAGGATATTGATGATCTCGATTTTCTTTTCCGCGGTCGTTTCCTTTTTGAGTTGAACGAAGAACTGCGAAAAGTCCGAGCGTTCATGTTCCTGGATCACATTGTAATAGACCCGTGGATTCCCTTTCCCAACGTTGGTTGCGTAGAACTCGATCTCCGGAACACCATCGAGAACTTTTTCAACATCGCGTGCCACCTCGTCTGTGCGTTCGAGGTTCGTCTGCAGCGGTGTGATCACATTAATAATGAACTGCGGTTTTTCTGACGCTGGAAAAAGACTGAAGCCGATCACAGGAAACAGTTGCAACGAGCCGAAGAAAATAACTCCCGCGACAATCAATGTAACGACCGGTCGTTGAAGCGCCTTGTCAAGTATCTTTGAATAACTGCCATGGATCAATCGTTGCAGACCTGCAAGAAAAATATTTTCGGTGTGCTTATCTTTCAGCAGGCGGCTCGACAGGAATGGGATCACGGTGAGCGAAACGACCATCGAAGCCAGAACGGACATGATTACCGCTAATGGCAATCCACGAATGAAATCGCCAGCGCCTTCGGGAAGAAATACCAGTGGCATGAACGCGATGATCAGTGTAACAGTACAACCTATCACGGCCATACCGATCTGGCGTGTAGCCTTGATTGTTGCATCGAACCTGGAATGGCCTTCGCGCATCCATCGTTCAATATTTTCCACTACCACGATGCTGTCATCAACAAGAAGTCCGAGGGCGACAACAAGTCCTACAATGCTGAGCTGATTCAGGCTGATGCCCATTGCGTTGAGTAACACCAAACCTATCGCCAGCGATAACGGTATAGAGATCATCACAATGGTCGCAGCACGGAATCCCAGGGGCAACAAGGTGATGGCCACCAGAAAGATCGCGATAAGAAAATCTTTGCCGAGTCCCGATAGCCGCGTATTCACGTTTTCGGCCTGATCGAAGTGCGCGATCATATCGATGTTGGCAGGCAGCGTCTTCTTGAAGTTTTCAACGATTGGCAGATAAGCCTTTTGTGTCCGGGTGATGTTGAAGCCTGGTTTCTGCGCGGCCACAACAAAAACGCTTCTGTGACCGTTGAGTCGCGTAATGTGCGTGGTCTCGTCAAACGAGAGAAACACATCAGCCACATCTTTCAGAAAAACAACGCGTCCCCCGGCAGAATAAACGATAGTATTTTTGATGTCATCGACCGAAGTAAAATTGCCGCTCGTCTTCACGTTGAAAGATTTCGTACCTGCGTTGACGTTTCCTCCAGGAATATTTGCCATTTCACTCTGTATGCTTCCGATAACAGCGGGTAACGGAATACTCATTTGAGCAAGCTGCTCCAATCGTAAATCGATTCGCGCAATCTGTTCGGGTAAACCATGGATCTCGACATTTTTCAGCGGTGTGATCTTCTCGAGTGCTTTTTTCAACCGTTCAGCCTGAGCTTTCATCGATGCGCGCGAAGCATTTTCGGAGATCAAAGCAACCTGCAAAATATTCACATCCGAAGGTTTGAATTTGTTGATGTCGATGCTGTAGATATCCTGTGGAAGATCTGAACGCAGGCTTCCTACTTCCCGAACCAGCTCCTGATATTTTTCATCGGGATCGCTTTCATACTTGTATTCCACGCGGATCACGGCAAGGCCATCGTGAATAGACGTTCTCACCCGCTTGATGTCATCGAGTTCATTGACCTTCTCTTCCACCGGGTCGACAACGAGCTCTTCCATATCTTTCGGACTTGTGCCGGGATAGACAACAACGATGGCAAATTGTGGAGCTTCTGTTTCGGGGTCTTCGCTGCGCGGCATGTTCAACAGCGTGGTAATACCTAACGCAGCTGCCATGAGAAACATGATCAGCGTAAACTGATAATTGCGCACGGAATATTCAGATATCTTCATGGCTACTTGATAATTTTGATGGGGCTGTTGTCATTCAGGTATGCGCTTCCGGAAACAATCACCGATGTTGCGTCAGCCAAGCCATCACCGATCATGATCTCTTTCTGATCGAATGAAACAATCGATACTTTCTGTTTCTTGGCTGTACGTCCATCCGAAGTCACAAACACGAAACCTTCATTTCCATTTGCATCGAGCACGGCCTCGAACGGAACACGCCATCCCTGCTGCCGATTTCGAGTCTTGATCTCGGCAGCGCCAAACATGCCCGTAGCAAGCCTTGCCGGATCGGTGATCTGGATCTCAACAAAAAAAGTTCCCGTGAAAGGATCTGCACTTTCCGATTTACGAACAACTTTTCCATTCAGTGCCTGCTGACCGATAGCATCAACATGAACACTGGCAAGATCGCTCAGCTCGATTTGCGACCACTGCTTGTCACTCACATTCACTTTCAGGATCCAGCTAGACTCATTTGCCTGGTTTACCTTGAACACCGGATCACCAGCGCCAATCACCTGTCCGGCACTTACAAATTTTTTCAGGATGTATCCGTCAGCCGGGGCGGTCACTTTTGAAAACTGTTGATTGAATCGCGCGGACTGTAGTTGTTCAGTCGCAATGTCCAACGCTGTTTTCACGTTTTGCATTTGCTCGAGGGTTGCCACGCTATCGCGATAGAGGTTCGATACACGTTCGTAATCGCGTCTGGATTTCTCCACGCCCAAAGTTGCCTGAGCAACAAACGAATTGACCTCAGTCTGATCGAGTATCGCAAGCAGCTGACCTTTCTTCACATGATCACCTTCCTTTACGTGAAGTTGCCCGATCACTCCTCCAACCTTAAAACCCAACACCGCTTCACTTTCTGTGGTGAGTTGCCCGGTTGCCGAAACCGAAACGTATTGTTGGGTGGAGATTACCGGAATTACCTTTACCGGAATCGCTTCGGCTAATTTCGGAATCGCCACGTTTTCGCTTCGGCTCTCCGTGCACGACTGAAACGAAACTGCCACCAATGCGAATGTCGAAACGATGGCATACATGCTTTTAGAAATTTTTTTCATACAGGTATTAGTTATTGGTGGATAGTTCGCGCTCAAGTCTTGCCTGTGCAATCAGTACCTGAAACGTCTGCAATGATTTTTTCAACTGCGCTTGGGTGAGTTGTGTTCTCGCATCGATAAACTCGATCAGCGAATTCACGCCTTGCTCATAGCCCTTGTCGATGAGGTTGAAATAACTTTGCGTTGACCGTAATTGCTGCGATGCCGCGACCAAGTTTGCTGTGTCATTTTCATAATCCTGGCGTGCAAGTGCTGAAGAAAGTTCAAGCTGACGGGAAGTTTCCTGCAAAAGGTTCTGGCTGCGCTCCAGCTCGAGTCTGTTGTTATGAATGGTGTGCTGCTGACGTAATCCCTGAAACAACGGTAACGCGAATTGCACGCCCATGAGATAATATTTCGAGCTTGAGTTAAACTGCCAGTCAGATGCCTGCGAGCCCAGATCCAAAAATGCATTGACTTTTGGCGCCCTCGCATATTGAGAGAGGCGAACCATTTGAACGCGGATCTCAGATGCGGTTCGTAGCATGGCGAGCTCCTCGCGGCCGGTGGGACTTCCTTCCACATCGTGCGGCTCTGGCAAAGCTGCCGTAACAATTTCCAGATCGAGATCCCGGTTCAGCAGGAAGTTGAAATAGCGTTTGGCTGCCGAAACGTTGTTGCGCGCGGTGTTCAGGTCGGCCTTAACTTGCTCGGCTTCGCTTTTTGCACGCGCTAGATTCGCGTAGAGCGCCTTTCCGTTTTTCACAAGAGACTCGTTCACGTCAACATTTTTCTGGACAAGGGTTTGTGCGTTCTC
>CBHROW010000230.1:0-9092 GCA_966080355.1 uncultured Chryseosolibacter sp. | reverse complement strand
ATCTTGAAATTGAACATGTAAACGATTGCAGCAACGGGAAGTATCGCGATAACAGGAACCCAGATTCGTTTTGTCTTGAATGCGAAAACAACTCCCGTGAGAATGAACAGCGCGAACAGAATACGGAACCCCCAGCGGTATGAATGAAGGAAATACGCGATGTCGATGGAATTCATCCGTTGACTTCCCGGCATCGGCATGATGAAATAGACGTTGAGGATTTCGAAGAGGCCGAGGCCAAGCAGTCCGAAATAGAAAAGTTTTTTCATGGAGTCAGTGGATTCAGGGTCGCGGATTGACGATATAAAACTAGTATAAAATAGAGGGGAAATCAACGGAGCTGGCGCGGGCTATGGGGCGACCATCGACTGTCTGTATTTAATTTTTCGGAACACAGTACCGAGAACCCTGTTGTCCGCAGTAGATTAATTTCCAGAAATGACGATCCCGATGATCTTTGTCAAGATCGGTGACATCGAAGTAGCCAAGTTCCTCCATATGCAGACACTCGCATCACTTCGCCTTCTTCGGTCTCCCATAAAGTTCTCTCAGCTCTTCTTTAGCTGCGTTGAGAACTTTCTTATCGCGTGCCGGCAATTTTTTTCCAGCGCGATTGATATAGAAATTCAACATTGACATAGCAGACTGAAGCGGTGTGCCCTTTCGTCTCTTGCTTGTATCCGAAGATCGCTTCAATGACTTCGCAACTTTACGCGGGTCTTTTGACTTGAATATCTTCGACTTCAGGTCAAGGGCATCGCTGGTTTGGGCAACGCGTGCTGACCATTTTTTTACAGGCTGCCGGTTTTTTCCGCTAACGGATTTTCGCGTTTTCTTTTTCGGCTGATTCGTGCGTTTTATTGCCATATGAATGACCTATTTCTTTCTGCTGTAACGCCCGATGAGTTCACCATTGGCAAGTATGTGGTGATCCAACACTTGTTGTAAAGCTGACTTGTTCGCACCACGCTCGAGGTCAAGCAATCGATCGACTGCGTAAATTTTGAAAAAGTAACGATGTGTACCGCTGGGAGGGCATGGCCCCATGTAACCGATTTTCCCCGAAGAATTTTTTCCCTCGAGTCCCGGTGTGGAATTTTCTGTGATCGTGTGTGCCGGTGGAATGTTCCAAACTAGCCAATGATCGAATATTTTTTCCCGAGCATCGGGGTCTTCCATAATGATCGCGAGACTTATCGTGTCGTCCGGTATTCCCTTCAACTCCAACGCGGGACTGATATTCAATCCATCACAGGTAAACTTTGCAGGTATTTCGCATTCGTGATCAAATGAGGGACTGCTTACCTGCAGTTGCTTTATGCCGAGCGCTTCCATAGATAAAAATTATTTGGAATGAATCGCCATCCTAAAAACTTTAAGCCATCAAAAACAATTGCGCTCGACAGTCGACCAGCCGGCTTGTTGTTTGAGCGGGTATCATTTTTTGAATAGTTGAAGGAAACGTGAGGAATGGATACGATTGGTGTAGAACACTTTGCCGATCGCCACGATGCTGGTTCGCAGCTTGCCAAAGTGCTGATCGAAAAATATAAAGACGAGGATGTACTCGTATTGGGAATTCCACGAGGCGGTGTGATTGTCGCTTATGAGATCGCACTGGCAATGAATGCGGAATTATCGGCAATCATCACGAAAAAATTACGACACCCCATGCAGGAAGAACTGGCCATTGGCGCCATAGCCGAAGACGGATCCATATTCCTTACCTCCCTTGCAAGCGACATCCCTGACAGCGCGCTCAAAAGAATTGTTGCAAACGAGGAGGGTGAGATCAAGAGTCGTGTACAGCGGTTCCGGGAAGGAAAGCCACTTCCGGACATGCGGAACAAGACCGTGATCATTGCCGATGATGGCATCGCGACCGGCTCGACCCTTATACCCGCCATTAAACTTTGTAAAAGCAGAAGAGCGGCAAAGGTTGTAGTCGCATCGCCAGTTTCGGGAAGCAGTTACGTTTCCGAAGTGGACAGTCTTGCGGATGCAGTGGTCATACTTACAAAACCCGAAGATTTTTTTGCTGTCGGTCAGGTGTATGATGATTTCCACGACACGACCGATGCGGAAGTAGTTGGATTTTTAAACGAGTTCGAACGTCATAGGCCAAAACGTAAACGTGCGTTATTATAATGGACACAGAAAAATTGCTCAACGAATATTCCGAATTGACAGGGTTGTCAGACCTCGACCCACTGATCGATAAAATTGGAAATGCCAACTATGTCCTGTTGGGTGAAGCATCGCACGGAACCCATGAGTATTACACCTGGCGCACAGCCATCAGCAAAAGATTGATCGTGGAGAAAGGCCACTCGTTCATTGCAGTTGAAGGAGATTGGCCAGACTGTTATAAGATCAACCGGTATGTAAAAGGTTTTAACGATCATGGCAGCAACGCTGTTGAAGTGCTAAGGCAATTTAAGCGGTGGCCAACATGGATGTGGGCGAATTGGGAGATCGTTGCGTTGATGGAGTGGATGCGTGATCATAACAAGAATGTGCCCGCGAATAAGAAGATCGGATTCTATGGACTTGATGTTTATAGCCTGTGGGAATCGATGGAGATCATTGTCGACTATCTCAAGAAGGAAGATCCCAGGTCTGCGAAGCTTGCGATCGAAGCGCTGCGATGTTTTGAACCTTATGAAGAGGGTCACGATTACGCGAGGGCGCTGATCAATCTTTCCGCTGACTGCAGCAACGAAGTAGTTGCACTTTTGAAAATGGTGCGAAGCCGGTCGCGTAATTATGACCACGATCCAGAGGCTGCGCTGAATGCAGAAATGAACACACGCGTGATCGCCAATGCTGAAAAATATTATCGATCGATGATCTCATTTCGTGACGAATCGTGGAACATCCGCGACTTGCATATGATGGAAACACTGGACGCCATCATAGACTTTCATGGCAAAAGAGCCAAAGGAATTGTTTGGGCTCACAACACACATGTTGGCGATGCACGGTTTACCGATATGCGCAATGAAGGAGTTTGGAATATAGGTCAGCTCGTTCGCGAAAAGCATCAGCGGAAGAACGAAGTTTTTATTGTCGGATTCGCATCTTACGAAGGAAGTGTTATCGCAGGCACAGCCTGGGGTGGTAAAATGCAGAAGATGGAAGTTCCCCAGGCGATGAAGCAAAGCATTGAAGCACTATTACATATCGAATCAGCCGAGAACAGGTTGATCATTCTCGATACGCCACACTGGAAAAACAAGTTGAGTGAACATATAGGTCACCGCGCGATCGGTGTTGTCTATCATCCGGAACGTGAACACGGAAATTACGTGCCAACACTTGTTCCATTCCGATACGATGCATTGGTTTTCATCGATAAAACCACAGCGCTTCATCCGTTGCACCTTGAGCCCGATGGTTCTCAAATTCCGGAGACCTATCCATTCGGAGTTTGATCGAAGTTTAAGAATATCTTGTAATGTGCTCGCTGAAGGGGCCGAGTGAAATTAATCCGCACCTTTTGTCTTCCTAAACGGACCAGCCGCACTTTGAGCGTGGAGATCTTCGGCACGTTCGGTGTGCGAGGTACCAATATTTATTTAAGCATGTTTAGCACAATCAGCTGTTCTTAAGATTCGCAGGTTAATCGCATCGAGCTTCCGTTGCCTCGAATTTGTCGTGTATGGGTATCATTTTTTGAGTTAGATCATCCACTGCGAATAATCGCAGCAAAATTTTAAACATATCCACACAACTATGGAAAATCGCATGAACGACACAACAGGAAAAGATTCAAAGCTGAAGGAATTTTTTGTCGATCAGCTCAGAGACATACTCTGGGCCGAAAAGAAGCTGGTGAAAACCCTTCCCAAACTTGAAGAAGCCGCTACCACGAGCGAGTTGAAAGACGCATTTTCAAAGCATCTGGAGCAGACACGCCAACATGTAGACAGGCTGCGTCAGGTATTTGAACTCATTGACGAAGAAGTTGTCACACAAAAATGCCCGGCTATGTCGGGTATTGTAGAAGAAGGCGAGGAGATCATTGATGAAACCGATGAAGGAACTTCACAGCGCGATGTAGGGCTTATCTTCGCTGCACAAAAGGCCGAACACTATGAGATCGCAACATATGGCGGGCTGGTTACGCTGGCCCACACCATCGGCTATGACGATGCCGCTGAGATCTTAAGTCAGACGTTGGCTGAAGAAAAAGAAACCGATGCGTTGCTTACACAGATCGCGGAGAACAATGTGAACTACCAGGCGAGAATGGAACCGAACGAGGCCTAACTCGATATTTCGCAACGGCATGGACTGCCCTGCCAGGAATGATAATTTTGACTGATACAGACGTTAATTCCCGAGGAAATGATTGCAATACATCATCCGCCTTCATGACCTGAATTGGATGTAATTTTCATAGTAGGGAAAGGGATTAGCCAAGACCCCTGCCTCGCGCAGGGGCCTTGTATTTACATAAAGCTGCTAACTTTGCCGTGGGATTTTTTTCCCGTGATTGGTTTTTTGTCGGGTTTATTTTCTACAACCAAACGACCATGAAGGCCTGGCTTCTTACAAAGACATCCGATCTTTCAACAACAGAGCAGCCGCTTGTTTTGTCGAATATTCCAAAGCCAGTTCCGGGCGATCATCAGATCTTGATTCGCATCTCATGTTGTGGGGTTTGTCACACCGAACTCGATGAAATTGAAGGACGAACGCCTCCACCGATATATCCTGTCGTTCCCGGACACCAAGTAGTTGGACAAGTTGAAGCATGCGGACCCAATGCAACTATGTTTGCGATTGGTGAACGGGTTGGTGTTGCCTGGATCTATTCGGCCTGTGGAAAATGTGAGTATTGCCTCAACGGCCTGGAAAATTTGTGCAGCGAGTTCAGAGCCACGGGCCGCGACCATCATGGCGGGTATGCAGGATACATGACCATGGATGAAGGCTTTGCGTACGACATTCCGGTAAATTTTTCTGATGCCGAAGCTGCGCCACTTTTGTGTGGGGGTGCTATCGGATATCGGTCGCTCATGCTTGCAGAAATTTCAAACGCACAATCACTCGGCTTGACCGGCTTTGGCTCATCCGGCCATCTGGTTTTGAAAATGGCAACGCACTTGTATCCAGCTTCGAAGATCTTTGTTTTCGCAAGAAGCGAAGCCGAGCGGAATTTTGCGCGCGAACTTGGTGCCCATTGGGCAGGTGACGTATCCGAGACACCGCCTGAGAATCTTCACGCGATTATCGATACCACTCCTGCATGGACTCCGGTAGTGTCGGCACTAAAGAATCTTCTGCCGGGAGGACGGCTTGTCATCAACGCTATCCGCAAAGAGTCACGTGATCAAAGTGCGTTGACTGACATCAGCTACGCTGACCACCTGTGGATGGAAAAGGAAATCAAATCCGTGGCGAACATCACACGGTCTGATGTCGAACATTTTTTAACGCTGGCTTCTTCTATCCCGGTCAAACCGGAGATCGAAGCGTACCGGTTTGAAGATGCGAATAAAGCATTGCTCGACATGAAGCATAAGCATATCAAAGGAGCAAAGGTGTTGATGTGCTCATAAAGGTTCCCGATTACAAAGTTAATACGATCGAACCGGTAACATCATCCAAAAAAAATTTTGAAAAACTATTGCGTAGTCAAATAGCTACATTATATTTGTAGTCAAATAACTACATAATGAACCTGCGAAGAGATGTATTTCAGGCCATAGCCGACCCGACACGGAGAGCGATTTTACTGCTGTTGGCCTCGCAGTCGATGACAGCCGGAGCGATTGCAGCAAATTTTGACTCAGCCAGACCAACGGTATCCAAGCACCTTCAAATTCTTACGGAATGTGAGCTTGTAAAACCGGAACAAACCGGCAGGGAAGTATACTATCATTATAATCCAAAGACAATGAAAGAGATCGCAGACTTCATCGAGCCGTTCCGTAAAACGTGGGACAATCGGTTCAACAAACTCGAATCCATTATGAAAAAATATAAAAACAAATAGCATGGAGTTAAAAACTAAAGTCGATGCCCAGGAAGGCAGACAAGACCTGGTGATCACCCGCGAATTTGAACTTCCGGTAGAATTACTTTTCAAAGCGTATGAAGAAGCGGAGATCGTGGAGGAATGGATGGGAACAAAGGTGATGAAGCTTGAGAATAAAAAACATGGAAGTTATCATTTCATCACTACCGATCCACACGGTAATAAGCACGGCTTCAATGGAACGATCCACGAATTTGTGCCGAATCAAAAGATCACGCGCACCTTTGAAATGGAGAACGCTCCGTTTGGCGTACAACTTGAATTTTTGGAGTTCAAATCACTCACTGCCGATTCCAGCAAGCTGACGATGCATGTGCTGTACCGCTCTAATGAGCTCCGCGACCAGATGCTAAAGTTACCGTTCAAGCAAGGCGTCAACATGGCGCACAATCGAATTCAGGATATTCTCAGTAAACAAAAATAATAACCCTATGACAAAGCGAAATAAGATCATTTATTGGATCGCCACCATCTGGCTGGCGTTAGGTATGACATCGACAGGTATTGTTCAGTTGATGCGTGTGCCCGATGAAGTTAACCTGATGACGAAACTTGGTTACCCGGTCTACTTCCTGTCGATCATCGGAGTGTGGAAAATTCTCGGAGTTGTGGCGGTGCTCGTACCGAGATTTGCGCTCCTGAAAGAATGGGCCTACGCTGGATTTTTCTTCAACATGTCCGGAGCGGTGATCTCGCACCTTATTATGAACGATGAGCCCAAAGAACTTTTCGGTCCGATACTTTTAATCCTGCTAACCATTGTATCTTGGTATTTCCGGCCGGCAGAAAGAAAAGTAATTCCGGCAGTTCAGTAAACATCATATAAAATGAATCCTAAAGTTGATTGGTATTTCGATAAGAACGAGCAATGGGAAGATGAGATCAGAAAACTTCGCGAAATCATACTCAGTTGTGATCTGGTTGAAGTGCTGAAATGGGGCTGCCCGTGCTACACGTTTGATAATAAGAACATCGTGTTGATCCACGTGTTCAAGGAATATTGTGCGCTGTTGTTTTTCAAGGGTGCTTTGATGAAAGACCCGAAAAAGATATTGGTACAACAAACGGAAAACGTACAGGCTGCGCGGCAAGTTCGCTTCACCAACCTGAAGGAGATCATCAAGCTTGAAAAAACGATTAAGGCATATGTGTACGAAGCCGTGAAGGTTGAGGAATCGGGTAAGAAGGTGGAATTGAAGAAGACCAGCGAATTTAACATGCCGGAAGAATTCGAGAAAGAGCTGAAGAAAAATGCAAAGCTGAAAAAAGCGTTCTATGAGCTGACCCCGGGTCGCCAGCGTGGATACCTGTTGTATTTTTCATCGGCCAAGCAAGCAAAGACACGCGAGCAACGTATTGAAAAATATTCACCTCAAATTCTTGCCGGCAAAGGTCTCGAAGATTAAGCATTCTCAATTCCTCCGTGCCTCCGCGGCAAAAAAAATTGAAAGCACCCGTTAATGTCATCCCAATGAGTAAAACAAAAACCGCTAAGCCGAAGCTTTCCGCAGACGACCGCGAAGAGCTTCTCCTCACACTCCGAAAACGTTTCGAGAAAAACATGTCTCGTCACAAAGGAATTGAGTGGTCGAAAGTCGAGTCGCGATTAAAAGGGAATGTTGAAAAACTGCAATCGCTTAATGAGATGGAAAAAACCGGAGGCGAGCCGGATATTGTTGCTTACGACAAGAAGAATGATGAGTTCATTTTCTTCGATTGCTCGCCTGAAAGCCCGGCAGGCAGAAGAAGCCTTTGTTACGATCGTGAAGCACTCGACTCGCGCAAAGAAAACAAGCCGAAAGACAACGCGATGGACGCAGCCGCCATGATGGGCGTTGAGATCTTGACAGAAGAGCAATATCGCCATCTTCAGAAACTCGGGAAATTCGACACCAAAACCTCCAGCTGGTTGACAACACCTGAAAACATCAGGAAACTTGGCGGGGCTATCTTTGGAGATTTTCGTTACGGCACCGTCTTCATTTATCACAACGGAGCGGAGTCGTATTATGCAGCAAGAGGATTTCGTGGATGTTTGCGGGTTTAGGAATTCTCGCTCATTTTTTGATTCCGACATAAGCGCTTTCCTCTTTGGCGTATGCGAAGGTTGTCATTCCTACATAAATTGAATCATAGTTCACCTCTTTCCACGTTACGACTTCAAGATCATACAAACCGCAGTGCGATGTTTGAAGTTGTTTCATCGATTGGTGGTTTGTTGTGCGCACACTGGTCGAATCATATTCATCTGCCTCAATAGTTTTAAGCGCGACATTGGAAAAAATTTTCTTAAGTACGCCAGCGGAATTGACAATATAAAAGTGAACGTTTTTCTCCACGCCTTCAGATTCTCCATACCGGGTCAGTTCCTCGATTTGCAGCGCATTACATCTCTCTCCCAGGGTCAACTCGTGTGAAAACGTAACTTCTTTCGAAGTCTGAAATGGTACTTGAAAATCTTCTTCGATCGAGACGCTTCTTGTGACGCCTTCGTCCGTGGAGTCATAATTGAGATTGAACAATATGAAGTGATCGTTGTCGATTTCGTAGTTGATTTGCCGCACGATAACGAACTCGACATGAACACAATTGCCTTTTTCGTCCAGCAGGCTTCCAGTATAACGTTCTTGTATACTGCTACTGGTCATTGAGTCTGGCTGCGGCAGCAAATGTAAAAGGCTATCGTCTGAAATATTCGCCATTGATGTGATAGGAATAGAGCCTGCTTTAATAACACTTGAATCGGTTGAAAACGATTCGCTCTCACGATGACTGTTTCCGCAACCGGAAGTGAGTGCAAGCACGATTATGTTGAGGATCATTTTTCGAGTGTATAACATGTGATGTCAGTTAATGTTGATTTAAAAGTAAACTGTGTTCGGAATGCACGATGAGATTAGAGGATCAAATCGTGTACACAAAAGGCCATAGCCCTCGATTCACTTGCCAAGAGATTCACTTCCAAATTTCCCTGCAATTTCTTTACTTGAATGCCATAACTATGCTTTCCTTTCTTAACACCCTTATCCTGCTTGGTTCTCTCCAG
>CBHROW010000229.1:0-9145 GCA_966080355.1 uncultured Chryseosolibacter sp. | reverse complement strand
TCGATGCGGAGTACTCCCGTTTGTATCGGAGCATCGGACTGAAGGCGCTGGAGTAACAGCAGCGACTCGATAAGGGAGGCTTGTTTATTGACATCATCCATCAATCCGGCAACGAGCTTTGCGCTTGTTGAATTCTTTTCGACTTGCTCCTGAAGTTGCTCGGTCTTTCCCATCATCACCGCGAGGGGAGTTTTAAGTTCATGTGAGGCGCTCCGAACAAAGCTTCGTTGCGCGGTGAATGCGCGATTGAGGCGCTCGAGCATTTGATTGTAGTTTCGTGCCAGCTTGCTGAGCTCGTCTTTATTCTCGCTCACTTTGATGAATTCGCGGAGATTGTTTTCATTGATCTGCTGGATCGAGGTGTTGAGCAGGTCGATGGGTTTGAAAACCTGCCGGATATAAAAATAGCTGGCGAGCCCGATCAGTAAAGCTCCAATCACCAATGCACCTATAAGAAGTTGTTTTAGATTTTGCAGCTTGTTGATGCCATAGGTGTCGTAGGCCGAAGCCACGATAACAAAGTCGGCATTGTTGGCTGTATAGAAGGTTCCAACCACTTCGTCATCGTCATCGTCTACGAAAGTGATCTCTTTTTTCACCCTGATCTGATCGAGCAGGGAAGTGGAGAATGTAATGGTCTTATCATCGAGACTGCTATAGATCACCTCGTTCTTGTCATTGAAGATGATGATCTTTTCATCGTACATTTCATGGATCGAATTCTTATCGATCAGCTTGAGCAGGTCTTTATCTACCTGACGGACCTCGGTGAGGAGACGCGCTGTGGTGATACTTTTCTCCTTCAATCTTTCAAAAAATTCCTCGCGTCTGAAGTTCGCATAAGAAAAATAAATGAAAGCTAAAGTAGATACGAGCGTTGCCAGGAAAAGGCTTACGAACAGAAATATGAGTCGCAGCTTATAGCTCATGCGAAGAGGCCAGGTAGTAGCCGAAGCCCGGTTTTGTCAAAACCAATTTTGTAGCGAAGTCCTTGTCGATCTTGTTCCGAAGAAAGTTGATATATACTTCGATCGTGTTGCTCGAAATACCGTAGTTTTCATCCCACACATTTCGCGATAGCTCATCCTTGGAAACAATACGATTCTTGTTTTTCAGTAAGTACTCGAGGAGGCTGTATTCTTTCGGTGTGAGGGAGATCCGTTTACCTTCGCGGGTAACTTCTTTTTTATTACCATCGAGGATCAACCCCATGTGTTCGTATGAAACGGACGTTTGTGTTGTGCTTTCTGCGCGCTTCAGAAATACTTTTACTTTGGCAGAGAGTTCCTTCAGGTGAAACGGCTTCACGATATAGTCATCGGCACCAAGATCGAAGGCTTCCATTTTGCTGTCGATATCGCCAAAAGCGGTGATGATGACGATCGGAACTTGCGGATTCACTTTACGGATCGCCTTGCACAAGTCAACGCCACTGATGCGTGGAAGATTGAGATCCATAATCACCAGGTCGTAATGTTCTTTCGTGAACAGCTTCAGTGCAGCCTGTCCGTCAAAAGCCGGATCGAGCAGGTAGTTGTCTTTTATCAGAAATGACGAGATCGATTCGGATAAGTGATGGTCGTCTTCGATGATGAGAATTCTTTTCATTCGTCTGGTTCATCTTCGCTTGTGCCTTGTCAAATTCTGAATGACAGACCTAAAAACACCCGTGTTGGAGAATAGTTGTTCAGGCCGATATTGGTAGCAATGTCAACTTTAATGTTAGGCGAAAAGTTATAGATCAATCCGCCATCGAGCAGAAATTGTGCGTTCGAACCCGGAGGAAATATAGCGACACTTTCAGCAAAGAAATCCAGGTTACCGATCACAGCGCCACCGAGCACAATAGTTTGAAAGTAGCTCATGTTGTAGCTACCCTTCTTTTCTACATCGGGAATGAAATCGAATTGCGACTGGCCTCCCAGAGAAAACCGTGAGCTCAATTCATATTCATACGGAAAGCCCGCGCCAAATACTACGTCTGAATCGAAAGGGTTTCCGTTGACGAATGATACATAGGGAATTATTCCGAGTGCTGTTTTCGTTCCTCCATCATTTCCCCAGAAGTTATGTTTTAAGCGGATGGTCGTGGCGCCATAACCTCTGTTGGCAATTTCATTCTCCGGTGTATAGATCTTTGTGTATGGTTCAATGCCGATGTGAATGTCCCACGAGTGTGTCAAACCCATTTTATACAACGCATTGACAAACGTGACGGCAGATCCGCTTGAGTTAGTGCCATTGTCACGGCTCCATTTGATCATATCGCCTTCAAATTGAAAGTGACCAGCGTCAACAGTGATTGGCGATTCGGTGATATCTGGCCTGTCGATAGCAAATTCGCGCATTTGCTCGCGGGGTGTCGGATTGAAGAGGTTATAGCCTCTTTGAGACTGTGCGAGGGCAGGCGAGCCGAGTATGAACAAGAGGATAAGACTAAACAACGAGGTGGATCTCATAAGTGCTGAAAGATAGCAAGTTAGCGCTGAAGGCGCAAAGACCCGAAGTTCACTAAAAGGTACACTGATTGGATTGGAATTAAAGTTATTTGATCAGGCGGGAAGCCGCAACCTCCGGATGACTGATTCTAAACAACTGATGGGATATATATAACAGGACGCGTTATCAAAATCATTCGATTGCACAGCACCGGCTAAAATTCTTGAGATACTTTGCCCACCTGAACAAGAAAGGAGCCCTAGAGCTCCCTTCCTGCGTATCTAAAAATTGAAAGTCCGTTTATCCTTTCGGTGCCGGTGAGTTGAGTTGTTTCATGAACTCTTTTGCGCGCTCATAATTAGGATCGAGTGCGAGAATCTTTTGGAAATAGTCTTTCGCTTTCACTACGTCCTTGGAGATCTGCAATGTGTATGTTCCCAGATAATCGTAAGCTTCGATCAGATCCTTTTTGTACTTATCAGGATTGCTTTGTCCTTTCTCAATCACTTGTTCATACATCGGCTTGGCTAATCCTTGAGTGCCTGTAGAGTCGATGTGCTGACGGGAGCGGCCTGCCCACAACGGACCAACAGTCATGTTCGGTTGCTTTTCAGTAAGTTGAGTGAACGCGCTGTCAGCTTGAGGAAATTGCTCGTTGTAATAGTATGCGCGACCGATAGCAAACAGATCCTGAGAAAGTACTTGCTTGCGCGACTGCATCAGTTGTTTGTACGCATTTACTGCCTCAGGGAATTTCTTACGTCTCATGTAAGTGTCTGCATTGAGCTGCATGACATCGGAGCCGATGGTAGTATCCATCGCGATAGCTTTATCGAAGTAGATGTTTGCAATCGAATCGCCAACCGGAGTTTTTGCAGCAAGCTGAACTTTTGCATACTCAGCGTAATCGTCTCCAGTAATGTCTTCCGGTTTTGCTTTTTGAAAATACTTCTCAAACATCGTAACCGCTTCTGCAGCTTTGGTTTGTTGCACAAGCGATAATGCATAGAACTTATAGGCCACAGCAGGAACGTTCGGATTGGTTGTAACCTCTTTGAAGATCGCATTTGCCTTATCGAACTGTTTGTTCATAAAGTAGAAGAACGCCAGCTGGAATTTAGCATCACCAGGATTTTCAGTGATCGACATATATTTCTCATACATCTGTACCGCCTTCGCAGCATCCTTGTTCAGGTAAGCGATCTGTCCGAGTTCTTTGTAAGCTGGTGCATATTCCGGGTCGATCTGGATCGCCTTTTCATAGGATGCGATCGCGTTGTCGAGGGCTTTCGCACGCTGATACAGTTTGCCGACTTTGTAATGAGCCTTCGCATATTTCGTATCGATCTTTGCAGCCCGCTCATAAGCACTTACCGCGGGGCCGGCATTCTGCGGGTTCTGCAACAACGCAGCATCGCCCAGCAGCATTTGTACATCCGGATCTGTGTTGTTGATACCAGCAGCTTTATTTAGCAAGTTGATTGCATCGAGCAGGTATTTGGTATCGGTGAGATAAGCTTCAGCAACGGCTTTCAGCACAGCAACGTCTTTTGATTTTGAAAGCTGAAGAGCCTTGTCCAGGTTTACCTTAGCATCGGTCGGATTTTTTTCCAGCAAACGCACGTGACCTTTGCCGGCATAACTCAATGCATCTTTTTCGTTCGCTGCAATTCCCTTTTCGAAGGCAGCAAGCGCTTTGTCTTTCTGACCGAGTCTCAAATATCCAAGGCCGAGATAATATTGATTATTAATTTGCTCCAGTGCGCTGATGCCTTTTGAAGGTTGCTCGATGTCAATGAGGCGGAAAGCCTTGCGGATCTCCGGTGATTGGCCATAAGCAGAAACTGCGAAAACCATCAGCAACAGTGCGATCATTTTGCGGGAGGTACTCAAATTCATAACTTTTCTGTTAACTGTTTGACGAATGAAATCGGGTGTCAAAAATAATATGCCCGATGTATTTTTGCTTTATTTTCTTGTGAATGGTTATTAAAATCTATTGACCGCCAAGCGATCCCTGGTTCACCCTAACGATCCTTAGCGGCATCGTTTTGGGCACCAGGCCCGATTTCAACACAATTCGCTGGCCCCGTTCACTGGCGCAGAAGTTCAAAAATCCGGTCCCCAATCCTGCCCGAGCTTCACGGCTCAGCACCGTTATTCTTCTTACCAGCGGATATTTTTTCAACGCGATATACGCCTGGTAGGGCTGATAATCTGCGCTGTCTTTTGCCAGTGCAATACCGGCTACGCGCACGCGATGCAAGAAGCTGTTCGATACCGAATCATCCTTATCGCTGATCCACTCGAGCCCGATAAAGCCCAGCGCATTTTGTGTTTTTTCCACGTAATCTACAACGGCTGCGTTATTAGTGGCTGCATACACATTTGGCGGCAGCTTCTCAAAATGGAAAACGGAGTCTCTCAAATGTCTTATCAATCCCGAGTTTGGATTATCGAAAACAATCTCTATGCCATCCTTTGATTTATGCCCCAGCTGGTTCCAGGAAGTGATTTTCCCATTCAAAAGCCCGGTTAGATCATCCATGGTAAACACCGAGTCGGGGTTGCTGTTATTCACAATCACCGCGATTCCACTGTAGGCGATGTCATACTCAGTGGGCGTGATCTTGATCCGTTTGAAATATTCTTTTTCCTCTTTCGTAAATCGCCTTGTGACCACCGCGAGACGCGCGCTGTCTTTCATCAGTGCATCGATAGCGTCAGCTTCAGGGAGATAGTCACAGTTCAGTTTGGCACGAACATAAATGCCTTCGAAAGTAGCGACCTCAGCTTCTACCAATGGCCTCAGAGACTCGTCTGCGGCAATGTCGATTTCTCCTGAGATCGGTGTGTCCAGGTTCTTATCGCTGGAATTGCAACAGCATAGTGTTATCGCCAGGGCGGTGATCGCCATGATACTCTTCTTCATAATCGAATTATTTTCTTAACGTTTCCGAAATACTTTATAGGCCCGGAATATCCCGTAGAGTATGAGTACCACGCCAAATATTCGCGCTGTTGGCTCGGGAATATTTGTCATGAGATGGGCTTTAAAAATAATGGTTGTACCGAGAACAATGTACAGTACAACCATTATGATTCCGAAGACCCTGGAGACCTGGCTGGCAAAATCCAACTTGTCTCGTTCAGGTTGATCTTCCAATGTTAATTCAGTTTGAACTTGATCGGTAAGTTGAACTTCACGCGAACAGGTTTACCGTTTTGTTTACCGGCTTTCCAGTTCGGCATCGCTTGTACCACGCGGACCGCTTCTTTGTCGCAGTCTGCGCTGATACCGCGAAGCACACTTACATCATTGATCGATCCGTCTTTTTCCACCACGAAGCTTACATACACGGTACCGTCAATTCCCATACGTCTTGCGCTGGCCGGGTAACGCATGTTCTTGCGGATGAAGTTCATCATCGCTTCATACCCACCTTCGAACTCTGGCTGTTGTTCAACGACCATGAAGATCTTGTTTTCATCTTCAACAACCACTTGCTCTACCGGTTCTTCGAATACCACCTCGGCATCGCCCTCAACTTCAACCGCAGCAACTTCATTCTGCTTGATCTCTTCGATGGTCGGAATCTCTTCTACAACCTCTTCTTTTACCACTTTAGGTGGAACGAATTTGATCACCTTCTGCAGCTTCGGAAGCTGGATCTGCGGTGGAGGCGGCTTTGGTTTATCAATTGGCGGTGGTGCCGACAATTCGGTATAGACTAATTTTTTTGGTGGGGCTTTTTCGACAACTTCTTCACCTTTGAAGAACTCTACGATTGCAGGGAAGAACATGATGATCAGTAAAATGATAGCCGTGATCACCAGACCATAGAAAACATTCTTGCCATATACTTTGCGAAGTACATAAGCACCGTAAGCCTGGTTTCGGTTTTCAAAAACTACATCTTCCCAGCTCTGCGCTACTGCTACACTTTCTGTTTTCATGGTTATTGTGTTTGACTAGTTGCATCTGCTGTTCCAGTACCTTGCGCGATGATGGTCTTATCATCGGGTGTGAAATCTACTATCGCATATCGCTTCGATGCTGTGATATCCATTTCATCCAGGATATCCACCATATTTTCGTATTTGGATTTGTCCTGAGGCTTAATGAGGATCATCAGCTTCGGGTTCGCGCGATTTTGCTCCAGTATCAATTTGCGTACGCCATTCTTTCCGTATCCTGTGGTCTCTACAGGAGGCGTGAGGCCGATCCACCAATAGATCTTGTTATTCTCGCCTAACACAAGGTTGAGAATATCCTTTTCATTGATCTTGGTCTGTTCCTTTTCGTCTTCGACCTTATCAGGCATATTCACTTCCATCGTCTTCGGCTTGTTGAAAGTGGTTGTGAGAATGAAGAACGTAAGCAGGAGGAATGCAAGATCCACCATCGGAGTCATATCGATCTTGGTAGACGCTTTTTTCGCTCTTACTTTTCCGCCTTTCTTCTTACCACCGCCACCGCCTTGTTGTATTTCTGCCATGTTTTTATAACGTTAGAGGTTATACTTCTTGTTCCAATCCGGTGATCAGATTGAAACGCAACACTTTGCGATCGATCAGCGTATTCACGACTTTCTTCACCACGTCATAGTTGGTTCCGCGGTCGCCTTTTACAGCTACGCGCAGCTTGTAGTTGCTCATACGCGCGTACACGATCCAGTCGGCCAGCTGATTGTTCAGTGAGTCAACAGGAATACCCGGTTGAGGAACACCTTTGCGTTCATCAGGTTTCATATCGAGGTACTGCGGAAGCTGCTGAACGGCCATTCCAAATCCCGACATAATAGCAAAAGAATTTGCCTGGTCTTCGCTGAATGTGATTCCGTATTTTTCACCGATCTGCTGAAGCATTTCTTTTCTATGGATCTTATTGTCCATGTCAAAGAACACCCGTCCATCGTTTGCAATAGAGATGATCATCCGGTCTTTATCCGGAAGGATGATCTCCGACTCCGACTTCGGGATATCGACTACGACTGGTTCTTCCGGAGCGAACGTGGTTGTAAGCATGAAGAATGTTACAAGCAGGAACGCCAGGTCAACCATCGGGGTCATGTCCAGTGAAGGCGGAGCTCTATGTACTTTAACCTTTCCCATAGTTCAGCACGATTTAAAATTAAGCCTTGTTGCGAGCTGTGAAGTTTTGGATGATGCTGTAGCTGGCCTCATCGATACCATAAGTCAAAGCATCGATTTTGCTGGTAAAGAAGTTATAGAAAATGATCGCGAGAGCCGATGTTCCAATACCGAGCGCTGTGTTGATCAACGCCTCAGAGATACCGTTCGCAAGAGCAACAGCGTCAGGAGCACCTGAAGTAGCGATCGCGGTGAACGCGCGGATCATACCTGTTACAGTTCCGAGAAGACCCATCAACGTAGCGATCGAAGCGATGGTAGCGATGATCACCAGGTTTCTTTCCAACATTGGCATTTCCAGCTGTGTAGTTTCCTCAATGTCTTTTTGAACGAGGAGCACTTTCTTTTCAGGTTCCAGAACCGAATTCTTGGTCAGTTCGTCATATTTCACAAGTCCTGCTTTAACCACGTTGGCAACGGATCCGCGCTGTCTGTCGCATTCAGCGATCGCTTGAGTGATGTTGTTCTGTGCGATGAGTGATCTGATCTTGGTCACAAATTTCTTCACGCTGCCTTTTCCGGTTGCGCTGCTGATGGTGATCAAACGCTCAACTGCAAAAGTCAACACGATCATCAAAAGCGCGATAAGAACTGCAACAACAACACCTCCCTTATAAACAACACCTAGATAGTTTCCCTGGATCGGGTGATTGTGGGGGTCGCCACCTTCGAAATTGCCTGGATCTCCCAAAATGAAAAGGTAGATCAAAACTGCGATGACAAGTTCCAAGGGAATCACAACCGCTGCGAAGGTTGATTTAAGACTATCTCCAAGTGAAGAGCCAGATTTCTGTGCCATGATTAATTAGATTTTAGGTTTATAGTTACGTTTAGTTGGCAAAAGTAATTAGAAAGCGTTAAAAATGCTGTTTTTGATACTAACTGCAAAATTAAATCTCCCATTTTTCCCCATTTTTAAAGGCATTTCGGCCTTGTCTATATAAAAATGCCCCAAAAGGCGATTTGTTTAATCCTTCGCTAATTGTTTCCTGTTCTTGAAGTAAGTAATGATCACAGGAATTGCCGAAACCAGGATCATAGCAATAACAATTACTTCGAGATAGGTTGTGATCTGCGGAAACATTTTTCCGAGAAAGTGTCCGGCCAAAACCATGACAGTTATCCAGATCGAAGCCCCTAAGAAGTTGAACAAAACAAATCTTGCCATATCGATTTTCACCATGCCGGCAAGAATGGTCACGAAAGTCCTAACGATTGGTAGGAATCGTCCTAGGATAAACGCCATCATTCCGTGTTTCTGATAAAAGGCTTCCGTCATGTCGAGATATTTTTTCTTAAAGAAAAGGCTGTCGGGTTTGTTTTGGAGATAGCGCCCAGCCCACCGACCGGTTAGGTAGCCCACGGTGGAGCCACTCACAGCCGCGATGATCAAAAGTGTGATCAACCATCCCACATGTATGTCGAGATGTTCTGAGTCGCTGAGCAAACCGGCTATAAATAACAAGGAATCGCCAGGAAGAAAGAATCCGAAGAATACGCCAGTGTCGGCAAAGATAATTACCAGGAGCAGGGTCGCGCCTCCGAGGGGAGT
>CBHROW010000228.1:0-9206 GCA_966080355.1 uncultured Chryseosolibacter sp. | reverse complement strand
ACCTGATGAACGTAGTGGGTCGCCTTATTTTTTGCGAGGATGGTGAAGATACTCTTGTCTTCCCGAAAGACAGCATCGGCATTTGTCCTCAGCTCCACCGCAATTTCGCTCACCGGATATTTTGGATCACCGGCAATTGATGCCAGGGCGGTAGACAAAAAGAATACGAACAACGCGAATATCAATCTCATAATTTTTTCAGTACGATTTGTTCTGCTTGTTTGGCAACGATCATATTATAGAACTCCCGAAGGCTCGGATATTCCTCCTGGGAAAAAATGCTTCGATTGATCTGGAGCATGCTGGTGATCATAATTTGGTTGCCATTCTTGCCAACATTGAATGTGAATTTTGCAGCATTTTCCGGCAGTGTATAAACCTTTCCTTGTGGCATCTCATCAATGGAATAACCTTCCGGGATTGTAAATGCGCACATATAGATTTTTTCATGCGCGCTTCCGTAATCAACCGGGTACTTCCGTTCGGTAATCTTGAAAGGGTTTTCCTCCTCCCGCAACATCAAAAACGGATTGAGATAAATGTGATCACCTGAAACGTCTGCATGTTGCTCGATTGAAACTTCATAGGTCTCCTTCAGGGGCTCAGTGACCTCCTTGGTATTTTTGATTTCACTTTTAGCCACCTGCCACACTTTTGAACCGATAAAATCTTTCACGTACTCCTCTTCACCCTTTGCAAAATATTTTTTTCGCATCAATTGTGCATGATATCCATGGCGATCGATACCGACCTTTCCTTCCAGAGTGCCATCGGCATTGATCTTCACATTGGCGCTAACGGAGGTTCGCGATTTTCCTGCGGCTCTCAATGGAACCCATCCATAGCCTTCTTTTTTGATTGCGAAGCCGTTGCCATTGAGACAGCGTTCGGGCAACGCGGTGGCAGGTAAGAGCCCATCCGTGGCATCGAGTAATATTTGTTTTTCGCCAACCACCGCCATGCACAGCACATAATTGAACTGCGTTGAGATCGGAGAAGCTTCCCTGACAAAACCGTGATCGCGCGTGCTGATAATAACCGGGTGAACGGTGACGTTAGCCTTGTCAAGCATGCACGCGAGTAACAAATTAATTTCAGCCGATGATCCTTTCTTGGTTTCCAAAACTTTTTTGAAGGACGAACTGATATACTTTGAAGAAGTTCCGTCCCACGCAACATTGGCTTTCACATAAGCAGTGATTGCCGCTATTTTCTCCTCTTCTTTCGTTAAACCTGCGGTGAGCTCTTCAACGGTTCGTTTTAAAAATGCATTACCGCGGATCTCGCCCATGAAATTCTCGCTGTCGACATGTTGTTGGTTGATGTCCTCCCAACTGCCCATATAAGTTTTCATTGGCGCCCCGGGCATCTTGGTATAGGCAAGTTCGAAGTTAATTTTTGACAGGTAGTCTTTGTAAGTTGTGATGAAAGGTTCAGATTTGAATGCAGGAACACTTTCTGCCACCCATCGGTACCGGTCTTCCACGAAGTCGACCTTTTCGTTTGAAAACGTAGTGCCGCTTCCGAGTCCTCCATGTTCAGAATAGTTAAGTGTGACAAACGTATTTGCACGCTCGTGTTCGTTGGCCGTCAAGGCGATGTAGCCTTGCATGTACCTGTCGTAATGAAACCATTCAGGAATATTTGCACGGTATTCACTCCATGCTACAGGTACAGTATATTGAAATTGCCAATCTTGAAAGTGCGTAAGAAATTCCGAGGATACAGAATAGGTGATGTCGAGCACAGAACCCTCCTTGACATTAGGAAACGCCACCTTGGTGATCTTCCAGTTTTCACTCGCCTGTTCTTTGAAGATCGATTCGCTTTTTGCTTTCGACTCAACGATCTTTCCATTTTCGAGATTGAATGTGCTTGCTTTCAAGCCCGTCACTTTTTCATCACTTGATCCGTCACTATAAAGCGGTATTTCAAAATTGCCCCATTCGAAGCCTTCTTTGGTGAAGATTTTTATGCGTGTAGTGCGCTCAAACTGGAGTGAAAATCCTGTTTGTTGTGAATAGCGAATGGTTGAGACACCGTAATCGCAGAGAATTGCAGCAGCAGCAGTCGAATCTTTGTCATAGGTTGTCATGGTTAATGACTCTATTGGCACTGACCCGAATTTGAGAGGTGCTTTTTGTGAATAACCAGTAAATGTTAATAGAATTGCAACTAGTGCGCAAGCAGAATGCTTCATGAAGGGTTTTTCTTTAGGTTAGGACCTCAAAGGTAAAGAAATTCCATGTTAAAAATTGAGATTGCATCTGCCGAACTTTAAAACATAATTGTGGCAAAATCAAAAACCGTTTTTTACTGCCAAAGTTGCGGATACGAATCAGCCAAGTGGTTGGGTAAATGTCCTTCGTGCAACTCGTGGAATTCCTTTGCCGAAGAAATTATTTCGAAAGATGATTCGCATAAAAACGAATGGAGGCAGGAGTCGACCAAAACGAAACAACCAAAACCAAGAACCCTGACAGAGATTGAAGTCTCATCCGATGTTCGGTGGAATGCGTGCGATGCAGAATTAGACCGTGTGCTCGGAGGAGGAATTGTTCCAGGGTCATTGGTGCTCATCGGTGGGGAACCAGGCATTGGCAAATCTACCCTCATGCTCCAGGTAGGATTGAAATTGAAGCGAAAAATTCTCTATGTATCCGGTGAAGAGAGCGAGCAGCAGATCAAGATGCGGGCTGACCGGTTGAACTCAACTTCCGAGAATTTTTACATTCTAACGGAGACGAACACAAAAAACATCTTCAAAAGTGTAGAACTGCTGGAACCCGAGATAGTGATCATAGATTCAATTCAAACTTTGTTCTCGGATCAAATGGAGTCATCGGCAGGAAGTATCGGTCAGGTACGTCAGTGTGCGGGTGAGCTAATGAAATTCGCGAAGGAAACTCAAACACCGGTTTTTCTTATCGGTCACATTACCAAGGATGGAATGCTTGCGGGCCCGAAAGTGCTCGAGCATATGGTCGATACTGTGCTGCAGTTTGAAGGTGACAGACATCTCGCTTATCGCATTTTGAGGAGCACAAAAAATCGTTTCGGATCTACTTCTGAAATGGGAATTTATGAAATGCTCGGGAGCGGACTTCGGGAAGTTTCGAATCCATCAGAAATATTGATCTCGCAAAAAGATGGTCATGTGAGTGGAGTCACGATCGGGGCAACGATCGAGGGTAACAGGCCGCTGCTCATCGAAATTCAGTCGCTCGTTAGCCCGGCCTCTTACGGAACTCCGCAGCGTACGTCCACCGGGTATGATCAAAAGCGTTTGAATATGTTGTTGGCAGTATTGGAAAAACGCTGCGGATTTCGAATGGGTACACAGGATGTTTTTCTCAACATGGCCGGAGGAATTCGTGTTGAAGATCCTGCGATCGATCTGGCGATTTGCATTTCTATAATATCATCGATGGAAGAAATTTCAGTGTCGGATAAGGCTTGCTTCGCGGCCGAGATCGGCTTGGGTGGAGAGTTGCGTGCCGTCAACCGAATAGAACAACGCATCTCTGAAGCAGAAAAACTTGGATTTACAGAGATCTACATTTCGAAGTTCAATCAGAAATCTCTCGATGTCAGGAATTCATCAATTGCCATCAAATCTTTTGGCAAGCTGACGGAGGTTTTTGAAGATCTGTTTGGTTAACTTGCCGTCTGAACAAAACCCACCGTATCATGAAAGTCTTTTTTACCCTTGCGATTTTTCTTATCTCGGGATTTCACATGCCTGCCGATCTCGACTTGAAATACAAGTTCAAAGTTGGCGATAAATTTGAATACAGCCAGTCAACCAAGCAAACAAGCAAGCAAAATATTCCAGGCATGGGCGAAGTCAATGTCGATGCGCTGATGGGTGGTACAATGCTGTTGAATGTTAAGGAAGTGACCGCACAAGGTGCCCGGATCGAAGCTCAATACGCAAAGATCAATATGTCTATCAGCAGCGCAATGATGAATATGAAAATGGACAGTGAGGGATCAACAGACGATCCGCAAAACAAAATGGTGAAAGCCATCACTGGTAAGAGCTTCTATTTTAACATGAACAATAACGGAGCGATCGAGAAAGTGGAAGGTGTTGAAAATATTTTCTCAGATCTTTCATCCCTTGGTCTTGACGAGGCCACTGTTGGCAATACCCGCAAGCAACTTCAGCAAAGTCTCAATGATCAATCTTTGAAGAATATGCTCGAGAACGGACTGCTTCAGTATGCCGGAAAGAAAGTAAAGACTGGCGATACCTGGTCGACCACATCCATGCAAACGGTGAGCTTCCCGATCAAGATTGAAAATACCTGGAGCGTGACAAAAGTGGAAGGCAACGTGGCGTCTCTTTCATCTGATGGAGCAATCAGCACGGTCGATAAAGAAAAGGTTACCAATCTTCCAAACGGCATGAAGTCGAAGTCAGACATGGCCGGTCGTCAGGCGATTATCGGAAAAGTAGATGTGGCTAGCGGATGGCCAAGTGAAGTAAAGATACTTTCTGAGATAAAAGGTAACATGACACTGCTGGCTGGCGGAATGATACCTGAAGATATGGCAATTCCGATGGAGATCACCACGGAGACCACTTACAACATCACAAGAAAATAGTCACCGCTCAGCGATCAGGGCGAGAATGTCGTCAACATATTCTCGTGAATTGGAAAGACGCGGTACTTTATTTTGTCCACCGAGTTTGCCGCGTCTTTTCATCCACTCATAGAACGTTCCTTCCTTCAAGCTGTAAACCTTGGGCCCGATCAGCGCGAGATCGTGTTTGCGTTTGGCATCGTAATCCGAATTCACCTTCCGCAGCGCCTCATCGAGAACTTTTTCAAAATGTTCAAGGTCTTTTGGTTTAACCTTGAATTCGATCAGCCATTCATGACCGCCTCGCTTTCCCTTTTCAAGGAAGACCGGTGCAGCCGTAAAGTTGTCGATGATGGATTCGGTTGCCTGACACGCTTTCGCGATTGCAGTTTCGGCATTTTCAATAATCAGCTCTTCTCCGAATGCATTGATGAAATGCTTTGTACGTCCCGAGATCTTGATGCGATACGGATTGATTGACGTGAACTTCACAGTATCGCCAATGTTGTAGCGCCAAAGCCCAGCATTGGTCGAGATCACTATGGCATAGTTCTGACCAGGTTTCACATCAGAAAGCCTGATCGCTCCTGGATTCTCTTTGTCAATTTCTTCGAGCGGGATGAATTCGTAAAAAATTCCGTAGTCCAGCATCAGCAACAATTCCTCAGAGTCACGCTGATCTTGTATTCCAAAGAAGCCCTCACTGGCATTGTAGGTTTCCCAATAATGCATGTCAGCTTTCGGAATCAACGTCTCGAAAAGGTTACGATACGGCTTAAACGCAACCGCCCCGTGAAAGAACGCTTCGAGGTTCGGCCATACTTCCAGGATATTGTTCTTTTTCTTCAACTCCACTATTCGCTGAATGAGAAGTACAGTCCACGTTGGTACGCCAGCAATGTTGGTAACATTCACTTCGGCAGTTTCAGCCGCCATCTTCTCGATCTTCTCTTCCCAATTGCTCATCAGTGCGGTTTCAAGGCTCGGTGTTCGAATGAACTGGGCCCATGGTGGAAGATTTTGCATGATCACGGCAGAGACATCGCCATAATATGATGAACTGCTCGAGTCGTATTCATTGATCTGGTGACTCCCTCCCACGGCAAGTCCTTTTCCATCGAATAATTTCGAATCGGGATAGTTGTTGACGTACAAAGAGATGAGGTCCTTTCCACCTTTGAAGTGACATTCTTCCAGCGCTTCTTCAGATACAGGAATGAATTTGCTTCGCTGATTGGTAGTTCCTGATGACTTTGAAAACCAACGGATCTCCGAAGGCCACAAAACATTTTGTTCGCCACGCATCAATCGCTCGATATAGGGATAGAATTTCTCATAGGTGGAGATGGGAACACGTTCGCGGAACTGCTCGTAGCTTCGGATGTCTGCAAATCCATATTGAGTTCCGAAAGCGGTGTTCTGCGCGTTTGCAATTAATTTCTTGAAAAGCTCATCCTGAACATCATGAGGGTATTTCATGAATAGTTCGATCTGGTGAATTCGCTTTTTCATCACCCAGGTCAGAATCGAATTGATCAGGCCCATTCAGCTTTGTGATAACTTCAAAAATAAGTATTTCGCAACGACTTAATAAATTCTCATACCGCGGTCCGCTGGTTATTTTAAAGTATGACTGCCCCTGGCAAAAGTGAAAATGGTATCGCGATGTTCACCCGGGTTCACGGTAAGGACCGTATTTACACGGTACCACTCGGCTTTCGCATGATCCGGAAAAACCGTGAGCAGTAAGTAGCCGTGATCGCGATGGTTGGTATATTTCAAGTGGGCGTTGGAACGAAGAAAGTTCTTTTCCCGTACCAAGACCTGGTCATCGGTCATATACTCATTCGAATTTCCTGAAGAGATACTTGTAACACCAAGCTCTACAGCCACAGTTCCTGACGAAGTCTTCGCATTGTATCGCGTAGGATCCAACGTTGCTTCCAAAGCCCACGATGAATGTGTGTCGCCCGACAGAAGGATCACATCCGGAATTTTTGATGACTCAATAAAATCTGCAATTCGTTTTCTCTCAAGTGGATACCCTGACCAGCTGTCTAAACTTTGGTTAGCATTCGCATCAACATACTTTTGACTCACTTCGCTGAACAACACCTGGTTTCCTACGATCTTCCAACGTTTGCCTTCTTTTAATTTCTTTTCAAACCATTCAAGTTGTTTTGCTCCTAACATGGAGTGATAAATTTTTTTCAAGTTAGGATCGCTCGCGCTGTCGAAAGGTTTTACGCGTCCTTCCAGACGCTCATCAAGCATGATGATGTCAGCGAGATCACCCACCGCAAATGAACGGTAATGTTTTTCGCCATCACGGATCGGTATCCATTCGTGATAAGCTTGCTGTGCCGCCCGCTTTCGGGTTTTGAAATCGCCTTCTTCCGGTTGATGATTTTGCGCACCCTCGGTGTACACATCGTTTGCAACTTCGTGATCGTCCCATATCGCGATGAGTGGATGTTTCTGTCTCACCTTGCGCAATCCCTCATCGAGATGATATTGCGAATATCGCAGCCGGTAGTCGGCCAATGTCACAACTTCATGTTCTGGAATATTTGTTCTCCCTGATTTGGGATTGCCATATTTACCGGTTGCATACTCGTAGATGTAGTCGCCCAAATGTAAAACAGCATCGAGGTCGCGTTCGGCCAGCCTGGCATAGGCGTTGAAATAACCGAACTCCCAATTGGCGCAACTCACTGCAGCAAGCTTCAGACTGTCGGTGTGTCCTGATGGAAATGTTTTTGTTTCACCTGTAAGTGACGTTTTTCCAAGCGCCTCGAAGCGGTAAAAATATTTTGTTGCAGGTTGCAAGCCGGTTACATCAACTTTTACCGTGTAATCATGAACCGCAGTTGCTGATGTTGTGTCGGTGCGAACCAGCTCAGTGAAATTTGTATCGGTCGCCACAAACCATTTCACCGGAATACGCATGACTGAATCGTCTGGAGTGACCCGCGTCCAAATGATCACCCGATCTTGTAGTGGATCGCCAGACGCAACGCCATGATAGAACGGTTTGAGCGATCGATCATAAAGCGAAGAAACTGCCTCGTGAAGTTTTGGCGCCTGGTCTTTCCCGCTGGAGCACGAAAAAAGAACGATAGCGACTAATGCTGGCGATAAAGCGATTCTCATAATGAAAACAATTCCCCGAAGCTACCAGAAATACTTGCTTATTTATACCTGGAAAAAAAATTTCCAGACCCGGATGTTTACTTTTGGAATTGATTTTAACGGCCATGATCTCCTGGATTTATCTTATCGTTGCGGGGTGCTTTGAAGTTGCTTTCACTACCAGCCTGAAGATGTCGAACAATTTTTCCAAAAGCTGGTGGACAGCCATGTTTTTTGTTTCGATAACGCTGAGTTTCATTTTCCTCAATAAGGCAATTCAAACCATACCCATCGGAACTGCCTACGCGGTCTGGACAGGGATCGGTGCGGTGGGAACTGTGATCATCGGTATTTTCTTCTTTCGCGAACCCTCAGACTTCTGGCGTCTGTTCTTCATTTTCTTGCTGATCGGATCGATACTCGGACTCAAACTGGTGAGTAGAGAATAAAAGAGCTCCCGGTATAGGAGCCCTTTTTAGAATTATGTTCCCGAAATTTATCGGTATCTGATACCACAGCCGAGCGCTTTCGTCTTTGGTGTTGGCACGGGCTTATTGGCCATCAATGCGTCAACTGCTTCCTCCACGTATTTCTTCGTTGCGGATGCTCCATCATGCGCATTGTTATCGATTGCCCCGATGTATGCCACCTTGAACGTTTGATTTTCATTCTTCAACACGAAAACATGCGGAGTGTTCGTTGCCCCGAATGACTTGGCCACATTCTGGGTATCATCCACAAGATAAGGGAAGTCATATTTTTTGCGCTTGGCCAAATCTACCATTTCTTCAAATGAATCGCCTTCTGACATCTCTGGGTCGTTCGCGTTGATCGTGATAACCGGAAATCCCAGTGGCGAATACTTTTTATTGAGCGCGATAATTCGTTCGTTGTAGGCCCGTGAATATGGACATGTATTGCAGTCGAAAATGACGATCGTTCCTTTCGAATTCTTGTAGTCCGACAATGAAACCATCTTGCCATCCACATTTTTCAACCTGAAGTCAGTGACAGTATCACCCACGCCATAGTTGCGCATAAGTGGTTGAGCAGCGGTCAAAGCAACAACAGCCACAGCAAAAAATGTTTTATGGATATTCATGATAACACAAATTGGGTTAGACTATTTTACTTCAGCAATGAGTTGTTCAAGTTCACCATCATGCAACTCTTTTCCAACAAATTTTCTTTGACCGGTGCGCTGATTGATTACTATCGTTGCCGGCAGTGCGCCACTCCAATTTTTGTCGATGCTGCCGATCCATTCGTTAGGGTTGGGTGCATCGAGCAGTAATACTTCCGACTTCAAATCTTTACGGGTCACAAATTTGTAAACTTTTTCAGGGTCGGGATTGAGGTCAAGGTCCATCGATACCAGGGTCACTTTCACATCCGAACGGCCTTCAGCAGTAAGTTTTTCAAACAAAGGCATTTCTTTAACGCACGGTCCGCACCACGTTGCCCAGAAATTGATCACTTGAACG
>CBHROW010000227.1:0-9263 GCA_966080355.1 uncultured Chryseosolibacter sp. | reverse complement strand
GTGACCATCGTTACCTATGGATCGATGTGCAGAATAGTGATGGAGGCTGCGGAAGAACTCGAGAAGGCAGGAATCTCATGCGAGGTTATCGATGTGCAAACACTGCTGCCGTTCGATCGTCATCAGCGGATCCTTGAATCGGTGAAGAAGACGAACCGGATAATTTTTGCGGATGAGGATGTTCCAGGTGGCGCGACCTCCTATATGATGCAACAAGTGCTCGAGGTTCAAAACGCCTATCAATATCTCGATTCAAAACCTGTTACCATTGCTGCGAAAGATCATCGGCCTGCGTATGCATCGGACGGTGATTATTTTACGAAGCCAGGCCCGGAAGATGTTTTCGAAACAACATACGCGATGATGCGCGAAGCAAATCCGCAGAAATTTCCATCGCTGTTTTAATTAGAGTTTCTTAATTGACCTTGATCTTGTCGAGTGTGAACTCGCCCGTCTCAATCGTGTTGCTATGGTGCAGCGCGCGGTCGGTGATCTGAATGCGGAGTTTCAGCGTCTTGATGCTGAAAGTCTCTATGAAGCCGCTTGATCGCATGGTAAACCGCAACGTTCCTTCCAGGGCGTTGTCGCGTTCGGTTAAGGTAGGAAAACGTGCTTCGCCAGGTGGTTGTGTGCAAGTTGCAGCGCGCCAATCGAACACAATAAACCCGTTCTCATCTGGCTTCGGGTTCTGGCTGTTTGGCTCTTTCACAAGAAAATCAACGTGGATATTATAATGATCGGGATTGACCGTATAGTAAAGCGTATCGCGAAGTAAGTAAAGTGTCGAAGGTACGTTGTTCACTAGTGCCTTCAGGCTATCTACGATTTTAGTCTCCTTCGGCAAAGCGCTTTTGGCCGTTTTATTGACTAGCAGCCGAATCTCTCGCAAAAATTCATAGTTGGTGCAATTATCGAATGCAGGCAGGTATTCAAATCCGGGTTGTTTACGGGTGCTGGCATTGATAAGTTTCCCGAGAGAGGGATCAGGGATGTCGAGATAATAATTGATCGTATCTTTTAATTCGTCAGCAAACAACTCTAATGGAATGGGATTGGCTTTGTCAGCATTATTGGCCTGATAATACGTGAGGTTGTTGAATGGCGTGCTGATATATTTGACATTGCTTTCATCGAGACCGAGGTCGCCATCACCGTCTTTGAACTGGATGAAAAGAATCAACGAGTCCATCACACCAAATCCTCCCGGACTATCCCAGAATTCCGCTTTTTGAAATTCGATTTGGGGAACTACAGGAAACGTTGGTGGTTCAAAGCATGATCCGAGCATGAAAGTGACGAACAGAACCGCTAAACCCTTGTAAAACTTCATCTTTGTGTTAAATAGCCGAGGTAAATTACGTAACGCTTGAACAACTTTAAAAGTTTTGAAACACAATTGTACTCCATAAACGCTGAGTCGTTTGACGATATTGCGCTGCAGGTGTTTCAATATCAGGCCGCTCATAACCCCGTCTACAAAGAATACATTCGCAGCCTGGGAATCAAAAGCGATAAAATCCATACCGTTACCCAAATACCTTTTCTGCCGATCTCATTTTTCAAAACAACCCAGGTCAAAACGGGGGATTGGACGGCCGAGGCTATATTTTCAAGCAGTGGAACGACCGGGATACAGACCAGCGCTCATGCGATAAGAAGCATATCGTTTTATCTTGAACATTCCGTTCGGTGCTTTGAGAATTTTTTTGGAAACCTCAGCGATTATCATGTACTGGCTCTTCTCCCATCTTACCTGGAGCGAAAAGACTCCTCACTAGTAGCGATGATCGACCATTTCATTAAGAAATCATCATCGCCAGCATCAGGATTTTACCTTTACAACGTTGAGAAATTGGTTGCCGACCTGGAAGCTCTTAGATCTACCAACCGCAAAGCGATCCTTTGGGGGGTGTCGTTTGCACTCTTGGATCTTGCCGAAAAATTCAAACTGGATCTGACCCACTGCCTCGTATTCGAAACCGGGGGAATGAAAGGACGAAGACAAGAATTGACGCGTATGGAATTGCATGAAACGCTGTGCAACTCATTTAGCGTAGACCGAATATATTCTGAATATGGAATGACCGAATTGCTTTCTCAGGCTTACACCAACGGTGGGGCGCTGTTTTCTTGTTCGCCATGGATGAAAATTCTAGGGAGAGACCTGTCAGATCCCCTTGAAAAAGGGTTACATAATGAAAATTGTGGGATTAATGTTATCGATTTAGCCAACCTGCATTCTGTGTCGTTTATTGAAACCGAGGATGTGGGAAAAGTTTACGAAAACGGCACTTTTGAGGTGCTAGGACGCATGGATAATAGCGATGTCAGAGGGTGTAACCTGCTGATAAACTGATGAATATAAGAGGAGCAGAAAAGACTGACTTCCCCATGTGAACGTGTAAGGTCAGAACTGCCGGTTGATTTGTTTTCTTTAAAAAGAACCCTATTTTTGTTAATACCAATAGCCAACTTTAACAAGCCAAAGATGAAAAAGATTGTTTTACTCGTTGCGTTCGCAGCTTTCTTGTCCGCCTGCAGCCAGTACACTTGCCCTACTTACAGCAAAAAAGAAGCGCCTAAGAAAGAAGTATCTTCAACGAGGATCTAATCAAAGGTACTTCTCAACATCCTGTGGTGAAATCTCCTCACCACTCATGATGACCAATCTTTCAACCACGTTTCTCAGCTCGCGAATATTGCCTGTCCAGTTGTGATTCTGCAATGCGGTGATCGCGTTGTTATGAATCGACTTTTTGCGTGCGCCATATTCGTCAGCGATATCCTGCAGGAACTTATCAGCCAGTAGTTTGATATCGCCTTTCCGATCGTTCAGTGAGGGAACTTTAATGACGATCACACTCAGGCGGTGATACAAGTCTTCCCGAAACCGATTCTCTTCAATTTCTTTTTTCAGGTCTTTATTCGTGGCGGCAACCACGCGGACATTCACTGAAATTTCCTTATCGCCACCAACCCGCGTGATCTTATTTTCCTGTAGCGCGCGAAGCACTTTCGCTTGTGCCGACAAACTCATGTCGCCAATTTCATCGAGAAACAATGTTCCACTCTCTGCAAGCTCAAATTTTCCGATGCGTTGCTTGATCGCTGAGGTGAATGAACCTTTCTCATGACCGAACAACTCGCTTTCTATAAGTTCAGAAGGAATGGCCGCGCAATTCACTTCCACCATTGGACCATTGGCGCGTTTACTGCTTTCATGAATGGCTTTCGCTACCAGTTCTTTGCCAGATCCGTTTGGGCCCGTAATGAGCACGCGCGCATCGGTGGGAGCAACTTTATCGATCATCGAGCGCATCTCAACAATTGCGGGAGACTCACCGATCATCTCATATTTTTTCGAGATCTTTTTCTTCAGGTTGCGGGTTTCGCGGATCAGCGAAGTTTTGTCAAGCGCATTTCGCAAAGTGATCTCGAGCCTGCCGAGATCGAATGGCTTTTGAAGAAAGTCGAAGGCGCCCTTCTTCACCGCCTCTACTGCGATGTCTATATTTCCATGGGCAGAAATGATGACAAAGTTTGTCGGAATGCTTGCCTCTTTAGATTTGTCGAGCACTTCGAGTCCATCCATCTTCGGCATTTTAATATCGCAAATGCAAAGATCATAAATACCTTGTTCGAGTTTTTTGAAACCTTCCTGCCCATCGGCAGCTTCGTCAACTTCGTGATCTTTTTCGAGGAGGATCTCTTTCAGAATTGCGCGGATTTTCGCATCGTCTTCAACCAGAAGTATTTTAGCCATGATAACTTTTTAGAGACTGAAAAATAAATAAACCTCCCAGGTTGTGAAAACTGAAAGGTTTATAAAAAAAAGCAAGTTTGTAAGCCGGGTTCTGTAATCACACTTACGTGTGACCCCTTATCATTTATCTGGTCCAGATGTCACCACCAGGATCTAGCAATCTACCCATGGCGCCCCCGCCAGAGCGGGGATATCGAGCGCTACCTTTTTGCAAAGGCGCCACTTATTTGATCTTTCAACTCGTAAGGTTTACCATGCGCCTGTTGTCGCCACCAGGCCGGTGAGCTCTTACCTCACCTTTTCACCTTTTCCTCCCGAGAGTGAATCTCGCGAGGTAGTTTGTTTTCTGTGGCACTATCTGTATCTCGCCCGAGGCGGATCCTTCCCGTTAGGAAGTACGATGCTCTGTGTTGCCCGGACTTTCCTTGCCACGACACGCGTGACACGATAAGGCAACTTGCTTGTGCAAATATAGAGCTGAAAGCTTAAAGCCGAAAGCTAAAAGCCAATTCAAATGAGCTTGAGGCTGCGCTCCTGATTGCGAAACTTGCTTCCGACCTTTAAAATTATGAATCTGCATTTCAACGTACCTGACTTAAAAAGTTATGAAGAGCTGGGCTTCAGCTTTCGGCTTTTAGCTTTCAGCTTATAAAAGCGTCATGTAAAGAATGCGTACACTGATCAGCGCAACCAGCACACCCACAATACCCATCATCGGCTTGGTTGGAATTCTGCGAGAGGCGTAAGCTGCAAGAGGAGCTGCGATCACGCCCCCGATGATCAATCCCGCAATGACATTCCAGTGGCTGATGCCGATCATGGAAAAGAAGGTGAGTGAGCTGGCCAGTGCAACGAAGAACTCGGTGAGATTTACCGAACCGATGGTGTAGCGAGGGTGACGTCCGCCTGCAATGAGCGTTGACGAAACTATAGGTCCCCACCCTCCGCCTCCAATGGAATCCATAAAGCCTCCAAAGGTCGCGAGCTTCGGGATATTTTTCGTTTTGATCTTTGCTTTCTTCTTACCAAATGCTTTGCGAATAATGACAACGCCAAGATAAAGCGTGTAAAACGCAATAATGGGTTTCAGTATGTAATTGTAAGGCTCGAGAAATGAGAGCGCCAGCGCACCTGCAGCCGCGCCAACCACACCGGGAATGAGCAGCGTTTTGAAAAGTTTTTTGTTAACGTTCTGAAATTTCAGGTGCATCAATCCCGAAGCTCCGCTGGTAAAAATTTCAGAGGTGTGAATGCTGGCACTTGCAGCTGCGGGAGGAACACCAACGCTCATTAAGACCGTTGAAGCGCTCACACCGTAGGCCATGCCCAGTGAGCCGTCAATGAATTGAGCGATGAACCCCGCGAGTAAAAAGAATTCGAAATCTGCACCGAGGTGATTGTACGCGTACCGCAGCCATTCAAATATCGTGTCCTGCTGCCAACTGATGGCAAGCAATAGAAGTGCTACACCGAACACCGCGCCTACCACGATCCAGTTGATCGGTGCGATCGGCTGGATCTCTTCAGTGGCTACCGATGTCTTCGGTACGTCATCGAATTCGTTTTCGACCATGCTATTTCTCGTTCTGAAAACAAATTTAATCAAAAAACCAATTAAGTCTATTGATTTGGTAGATTTTAACAATTATGTTTGCCTCCACATTGTAAAATCGATTGTTCCACCCAGTCGAATAGCTGATTCCGGCAAAAAGCCTCTTCCACCAGGAATTTGTTTTCGCAGCACATGCTGCAATTTCCTACATGGCTTGTGGGGTGCGTCACACTTTGTGGCAGGTGGAAAGTCCACGAAGCACGATGCATCCCCATAGCCGCCAAGATTTGTCCTAATCTACTTTGGTTGTTTGGTTTGTAAAGAGGTGCAGCGATGTACCTCTTTCTATTTGTTCAAATCGACCTTGATATCGATCACCGGAGTTTGATCGAGTACATCGAGTGCGGAAATTTCGAATGTATTGTTCTTTATAGAAGTGACTGTAACACGATGCATGCCGATCGGATTCGGCCTGTCAGGCGAACGTGTTAAAAAAACTCCGGTCAAAGGTGCTTTCGGATCATTTCGAGGATGAGTCGATAGAACTTTGCGATCAGCTTTGTCGAGCCAGGTGAATAACACCAGTTTACTTCCAATGCGAATTCCACTCAAGGCATTTGCAAACTTTTCATAAACTTCGATCGTTGCCGGAGGCGCCTCTTCACTTTCTTGTAAGGGACAATCTTCAAATGTTTTGATCGCTGAATGTACGCGACCGATGTATTGGACTTTGCTTCTACGATTGGTGTTCATGTTCGCGCTCGTTTTTCAATTTCTAATTTCTAATTTCCGATACCTTCCGGATAGGACGATCGCGTTCGCGAATCGGGTCAAATGCCTAATTCCTAATTTCCATCACCGCTGCGAGCGTCTCGATTCCTGAAAACAAATTTCCAAGTTTGATATTTTCGTTCTCTGCGTGTTGGTTGTTGTCGTGATTGGCGATGGGAACAACAAGCGTCTTTGCACCCAATACTTGTTCAATGACATAAAGTGGAAGGGATCCACCCATGGAAGGAAGCCTGACGATTGGCTCGGAAGTTGTTGAAGCAATCGCATCGGCAATTTTTTTTGCAACCGGCAAGTCCATTGACGTGCGTTGCGCGTTGTAACCATCATCGCCCGCAATCACTTTCGCTAGCCGGGAGAATTTTTTTCGATCTTCAACCGTAGGATCGTGATCGATAACATCATAGCCATGCTTCCTGATATGCGCGATTACTTTCTGCTGCTGCTTGCGCCAATCGTTTCCCAGCACAAGACGAAGGTCAAGCACTGCAGTTGCGAAAGTCGGAATTTGATTCGAAGCCATTTTCCCGACATTGCCACTTTGCATTCCATTAATATTCAGCGAAGGCATACTGACCGCTTCCACGAGACTTTTGTCAGGGTTTTCTGTCCACGACAAGCCCAGCTCTTCTTTCATTTGTTCGTCAACGCGAGGCACCTGCGACAATGCTTGCTGCTCACTTGCCGACAGCGGTTTGACGTCATCGTAAAATCCATCTATTTGTACCCGCCCGTTTTCATCTTTCATTGAAGTTAAAAGATGAGCGAGCATCAGACCGGGGTTCGGTGCCCAGTTGCCATAGTGCCCGCTGTGTAGTGGACGCATCGGACCATACACAGTAACTTCCACATGGGCGTCACCCCGCACTCCGAAACAAATCACTTTCTTTCCACTTTGATGCACGGGCCCATCGCAGATGATCCATAGATCTGATGTCAGAATTTCTCTGTTTGTTTCAAGAATTTCCTGCAAGTGTGGCGAACCGGCTTCTTCTTCGCCTTCAAAGAAAAATTTGATATTGAAGTCAAGTTTGCTTTTCGTTTGCCTGAGGGCATCAAATGCAGTGAGTATCGCAATGACTCCGGCTTTGTCATCGGAAGCGCCACGGGCGTAGATGCGATAGTCGTTTTCAATAGATGATGAATAGAGATCAACGGGTTTGCCTTTGTCGAAAGTTGAGGTGAACATCTTTGGATCGAAGGGTGAAAGACCTTCGGCCCATTGTGCGGGGTTCACAGGTTGCCCGTCATAGTGCGCGTAAAACTTCAGCGTTTGTTTTGCGCCAGGCGTCAGCACTTCGCCATATACAACAGGTGGCATTTGGTGCGAGCGTCCGAACAAGAGTTTTGTGTTCTGAATTCCCCGCGCTTTCATCATGCCGAGAATGAACGTTGCATTTTTGTTGATGTTGGCTGAATCTCGTGCTACGTTCGGAATGGAAACGAACGAAGTGAATTCCGATAAGATCTGCAGTCGATTTTTTGTGACAAAATCGCGGACAATAAGGGTTTGCTTTGTTTGACCGAAGCCAGTAGCACATAGCGCCACCGTAAAACAGGTTAGGAGTGATCTCAGTCCGGAAGGTACGGGAGAAAGCAGAAAGCTAAAAGCAGAAAGCACAAGCCTTTGCATCAGAACCTCGAAATTTTTCGCCCTGCTCTAAAAATCATTGTAATCGATTGTCCGGATTATTTCAGCGCTAAAAACGGTGAAGTTCCGACACCTAGGCTTTTAGCTTTCTGCTTTTGCTTTTTGCTTTCTGCTTTCTGCTACACGTACATCAACCACCGCTTTTTACGGTGTAAACTTTTGTAAGTGGCATACCACCTGCATGCGGCAATCAGAATAACAATGTCGATGAGGAACACCAGGTAGAGTAGAGGCAGGCTCCATCGGAATTGTTCGGGCACAGCCGTGTAAGGCGCGTAGATAAACCACTCGTGATGCATGCTTCCATCGCGGAACAACTGTACGAGCAACGCTGTCATGTGAATGAGGGGGATATGAAGAAGGTAAAAGAAGAACGGCACACGGCCCACAACAGCAACGAGGTTTGTGAAGGCGTTGCTGGCGCGCTCGGCAAGTGGCGTGAGCAGAATCACGGGCCCCAGCGTCATCATCAGAAAAAGTTGAGATGCCGGATATTTCGACTGGTTGAGCAAGCGGAATATGAAAGGAGGTGCCTCTGGGTTCGGTCTGAGCAAAATAAATGCCGTGCCTATGATGAGATATAAGGCAATGCAAGTGACACCGATCCGAATACAAAGTTTGTCGCGCCTTTGTGGATCCATGGTGAGTATCATTCCGAATGCATATCCCGTCATCATCACGCCAATCCACGGAACGATCGAGTAAAGTACAAATACACCTCCGAATGTTTCAAAGTTTGACGGGTAGATGAATTCCCACCCTTTCGCAAAATCAGCTTGTAAAGAGTCCGGGAAAATTTTAGGAACGAACATGAAGATCTGTTGGAACAAGATGATGGCAAGGCCAGCGATGCCCAATGAGCGGGGAGAAAATCGCACGAGCGCAGCCATCAGGATCATACACCAGCCCAGCATCCAGATGACGCCAGCCAGAATAAATTGCGAGTCGACATGGAAGGCCCAGAAGAAACGCAGCACGGTGAGTTCGAGAATGACGAGCAAGATGCCCCGGGTTAGCAGATACAGCGAAAGTTTTTTTCGATCGTTTATTTTAGAGCCGTAGAGAAATGCGCTGGTGCCGGCATAAAAAGCAAAAGCAGGCGCGCAAAAATGAGTTATCCATCGGGTGAAGAACACACCTGCCTCGGGCCCACCTGCGGGGACGCCTGAATACACGCGCACGTGGTCGATCGCCATCAGGATCATCACGATACCTCGAATTACGTCAACGGATTGCACGCGCGATTGATTTTCGATTGAGTTTGTCATGGCTTTGGCTTTGTCACTCAAGTTACCAATCAAAATGCAGATTTCTATTTCTTACATGGCCTGGTCACCTCCAATAATGGCACTACCCGTGAACCAAAATTTGATTCATCTTTGCGGCTCCCCTATTTAGAATCCGCACTTTGTGTCGCGAAGTGTGAAATGGTGTTTCAGCGAATTGATTTTCCTGTTCAGTCATGAAAAAAATCAATTCATATGAAAAAAGTAATTCTGATTTTGATT
>CBHROW010000226.1:0-9270 GCA_966080355.1 uncultured Chryseosolibacter sp. | reverse complement strand
GTTTACGCGGCATTTCGGCCAACGTATCCGCAGGAGCTTTACGACTTCGTTTTTGCACGCGTAAAGAATTTTAGCACGGCCTGGGACTGCGCTACTGGAAACGGTCAGGTTGCACAACACCTCGCGAAATATTTTCGAACTGTTTTTGCTACTGATCTCAGTCAGCAACAAATCGATGAAGCATTTCTTGGTCCGAACATTGAGTATGCTGTTTCACCTGCAGAACAAACACCTTTCGCCAACTCAACGTTCAACCTGATCACAGTTGGTCAGGCTTTGCATTGGATCGATGTCAATCGTTTTTATGATGAAGTGCGTAGAACGGGAAAACCCGAAGGCGTTATTGCGGTCTGGGGATATTCATTGCTGACCATCAATGAAAAAGTTGATATTGCCTTCCTTCGTTTTTACCGCGAGATCGTAGGTCCGTACTGGGATTCAGCGCGAAGGTTAGTTGAAGAAGAATATGCATCGATTCCTTTTCCTTTTCAAAACGTATCCTCGGGCAGGTTCTTTATTGAAACGCAATGGACAAACGAGCAATTTGCCGGCTATCTAACCTCGTGGTCGGCTACTCAAAAATTCATCAAATCAAATGGCTTCAACCCCGTTCCTGATTTTATGAAGTCGATTGAAAATGATTGGGGGCAGGGAGAAACCAAGCCGGTGCGTTTTCCAGTATTTGTCAAAGTTGGGAACATTCATCCGGTTTAGTTGAGATTGATTTAATCTCTTACAAACCCTTCATTTTCTTGCTGAAGTTCGCTAACGTGGCGGTGATTTCTCCCATGCGCATCTTTGCCATTCTAACCTTATTTCTGCTTTCTACTTCGGAAATACCGGTCACTCAACGACAGTACGATGTCATTATTCGTCACGGAACAATTTACAATGGTTCAGGCAACGAGCCTTTTGTTGGCGATGTCGCTATTCACGGAGATTCGATCGCAGCCATTGGCGACCTGCATGATGCAATTGCCTCGCGCGAGATCGATGCAACTGGGTTGGCCGTTGCTCCCGGGTTTATCAATATGCTTAGCTGGGCAGAAAAAACCCTGCTGCTTGACGGACGTTCCATGAGTGATATCAAGCAAGGCGTGACGCTGGAAGTCTTCGGTGAAGGTTTCTCTCCCGGTCCTGTGCGAAGAAAGAATACAAAGCCGGTCGACAGTCTCTGGACCTCGCTGGGAGGTTATTTCAAATGGCTCGAGAGGAAGGGTATGAGCCCGAATGTTGCCTCGTTCGTGGGCGCAACTTCTGTTCGCATGTATGAACTCGACCAGGCGAATCGCGCACCTTCGCCTGCCGAACTAGAACGCATGAAACAACAAGTGCGAAAAGCCATGCGCGAAGGAGCGATGGGACTTGGTTCATCGCTGATCTATGCACCGGCAAACTTCGCGTCAACAAAAGAGCTTATCGAATTGTGCAAGGTGGTGAAAGAGTTCGATGGCATGTATATCACGCATATGCGAAGTGAAGGCGATTTCATTTTGTCGGCCATGAACGAAACGCTCGAGATCGCGAAAAAAAGCGGTGTGCCTGCCGAGATCTATCATTTGAAGATCAACATCGCGCGGAACTGGAATAAGATCGATCGCGTGCTCAGTAAGATTGACAGCGCACGAAACGCGGGCTTGAAGATATCCGCCAACATGTATCCTTATGTTGCGAGCGGAACAGGGCTCACCTCTCGTCTGCCAATATGGGTTCAGGAAGGTGGCGCACGGGAAATGCGCAAGCGATTAAAAAATCCTGCAATACGCAAAAAAGTTCTGCACGAAATGGAAAAAGGAATTCCCTACAAAAATTCCGATCCAACCTCGGTTGTGCTCATGGGCTTTCGACTGGATTCGCTCACCAATCTTTATAAAGGAAAAAAACTCAGCGAGGTAGCCGAGCTCCACGGAAAGAGCGCAGATGAGACAACACTCGACCTCATCGTGAAAGACAAATCATCTATCGAGTGCGTCTATTATCTCCAATCCGAAGACAATGTACGCTTGATCATGAAACAACCGTATGTGAGTTTCGGGTCGGATGCCGGATCGATGGCTGTTGGAGAACAGTTTGAGAAGTGGGGCGCACATCCACGCGCCTATGGTACATTCGCGCGTGTGCTCGGAAGATTTGTTCGGGACGAGAAGGTGATCACATTATCGGAAGCCATTCGCAAACTGACTGCTTTGCCTGCTGCGAATCTCAAGCTCACAAGGCGCGGTAGCATCTCCAAAGGATATTTTGCCGATGTTGTTGTTTTTGATCCCGGCACAGTACGCGACCGGGCGACCTTTGAGAATCCACATCAGTATGCCGAAGGAATGATCCACGTGTTCGTAAATGGTGTTCATGTGCTGCGAGATGGCGAACACACGCAGGCGAAACCCGGCCGAATTATCCGTGGCCCGGGATTCAGGCGATAATTTTGGCATAGTAGCTTCCAGAATGGAAGAAAAAGCGTTTTTTTGATTCAATCGGCAATTAAAACGTGCTATTTTTAGCAGTATCTTTATTCCGAAGGAGTCCACCTTTAGCCTATGCTGCGGAAAGTTTTACTTATCCACCTGTTGATCGCGTGCGGTTTTGTGGCACAGGGACAAGCAACGAAAGCGCTGGTCGATAAAGGCGACAAGCTGTTCGGAAAAAAAGACTATGACAATGCCCTCGCGAGCTACTTCGAAGCGTTGAAGATCGACCAGGCCGATGCCGGAATCAATTTTCGTGTTGGACTTTGTTATCTGCATACTGACAAGAAAACTCAGGCATTAAAGTATCTTGAGACAGCCTACAACGCGAAGCCGGATGTCGATGAAGATATCGACTACCATTTGGGTTTGGCTTACCAAAGTCTCCACAACTTTTCACGCGCGATAGTTCATCTCAAAGAATTCAAACGCAAGAACAAAAAACTCGGAGACATTGCCGATCATAAGATCCGCGAATGCGAAATTGGAGATTCACTTGCGCGTCATCCCGTCCTTGCCGAGATCGAGAATATGGGACCGGTGATCAATACAAGTTTTCACGACTATTCACCGCTCACCAGCGATGGACAAACATTGATTTTTACCTCGAATCGCAGCGAGACACCGGCAGAAAAAGATGAAATGATCTTCGAGGATATCTATATTTCTCATGCAGGTGAATCGGGCTGGTCAAAACCTGACAAGATCAGCGCGAACATCAACAACAAATACAACGATGCTGCCGCCTCACTTTCGCCCGATGGAAAAACACTTTTCTTATACTATGAAGAAGGAGCTGGCGATATTTACATTTCGCGATTTGAGAATGGTGATTGGACGAAACCGGAACCATTGAACAGAAATATCAATAGTCCACTTTACTGGGAAACTTCTGCAACGATTTCCGCGGACGGAAGAAAATTATATTTCACCAGTAACCGGCCGGGTGGCGAGGGTGAGCTGGATATTTACGTGAGTGAACTGGACAAGAATGGCAACTGGGGCAAGGCGGTGAACCTCGGACCAAAGATCAACACACCTTATCACGAAGATTCCCCTTTCATTCACCATGATGGAAAGACATTATATTTTTCTTCCGATGGTCATCCTTCCATGGGTAGCAATGATATTTTCAAAAGTGAGCTCATTGATGGAAAATGGACAACTCCGGTCAATCTCGGATATCCGATAAACTCGGTAGAATACGATGGTTTTTTTACGTTGTCGGAAGATAAGAAGACGGGTTATTTTTCAGCGCTTCGCGAAGATGGCTATGGTGATGCCGACATCTATCGCGTGAAGTTTCTCGACCCTCCACCGCCACCACCTGAGCCTGTTGTTACGGCAAGTGTGGAACCAGCGCCTGTGGAAGATCAGCCCAAAGATTTTGTCGACCCGATCATTCAGCTTCATAAAGACATGAAGATTGTGACGGTGCTCAAAGGAAAAGTGATTGATGAGGTTACTGCCGAACCCTTGCGAGCTGTGATCACCCTGGTGAACAACGAAACGCAAGCCGTAGTTACACGCATAAATTCCAATCCAGAGACAGGTGATTTCGAACTGGTTATCCCGCACGGAGGAAACTATGGTGTGGCAACTGAACGCGAGGGATACTTGTTCAACTCCATCAACTTCAACCTGCCTCAATTTGCAGAATACCAGGAGATCGATACACACATCCTCATGGTGAAGGCGGAAGTTGGCTCGAAAGTGGTATTGAAAAATATTTTTTTCGATGTTGGAAAAGCCGAGTTGAAGAACGAGTCGATTGCTGAACTCGAAAAAATGAAATCATTACTAGAGTCGAACACATCATTGAAGATCCAGATCAATGGTCACACCGACAATACAGGAAATGTTGCAGCTAATATGACTCTGTCTCTGAAGCGCGCAGAAGCGGTTGTACAATATCTCACGCAAAAAGGTATCGATCCATCACGCCTCTCAGCTAAAGGATTCGGCTCTTCCAAACCCTTGGTATCTAATGACGATGAGACCGAAGGAAGAGAAATCAATCGCAGAACAGAAGTGGAGATCCTGGAGTCGGCCGTACATTAATTCAGTGGCACATCGTATACAATCACCTGACTTATGCGAAAAGAATTGCGCTCGCAGGGATCCAGAATGCGCAATGAAGCATTGTACTTTTTATAAGGCAATTGAAGTTTCCAAACCAGGTCGGTCGATTTCGTTTCGTGATCAAGCGTCAGTCTGACATCTTCAATGAACTTGTTATTCAGATATAACTCCGCGCGAATGGTTCTTGGCGGAATCGATCCATCGTAAGGAAGAATGCCACTCAGCACAAAACCCACACCTTCAAACTGAAAATCAAATTTATCGGTGACCTTCAGCCCGTTCAATTCGCGTTTCTCTTTGTTGCAATGACCTTCAAAACTCCTTTCCTCGCGGGCAACAGGCACCGCGCCTTTTCCGATAACCACATCGTCTGTTTTTACTTTCCCGTGATTGGCTTCGATATTGTTCAAGGCAAGGCGAAACGTTTGCTGCCAGGCCTGATCGGTTGAAAGGTCTGTAAATGGAATTGCCAGGGAAGAAAATGAATTTAACGCATTAGTGAATCTGGCTGAAATATTTTTAAATCCTTGCATCACACCAAGAATCCCTCCTGCAGCAGACCTCGCTTCTTTTGGCGCGGATAATTCGGAAAGCGTTGTGAGCGTCTTTTCGAGATCGCCCTTCCCGTAAATAAGCCCCATGATCAACATCGCCATCGTGTATTTACTATCGATTTCGAGCTGTCGATCTGGACAATGAACTTCTGAGTTCCAACGAGCCAGGAATTTCGTTTTTGCGGCCCGTGGATCCTGCGGAAATTGTTGACAATAATTGAGACATTCCTGTAAGGCCTGGTTGATCTTGCTTCGGGCTGGCAAGGTATGCATGGCTGCATCAATGGCTGCCCGCAGATCTTTATGATAGAAAGCGAGAGAATACAAGGTGGCAATCATCAAGCCGCTGTAGTAGCCATCGCCCTGAGAATTTACGTGGCCCACAGCATTGCATAATTCAGCAGCCTTTGACGGCATCGCGGGGAATGCAAGTCCGATGACATCGGACGAAGACATGAAGTTGTTATCGTCTGCATGCGGATTGTTCACCCACTTGCCCGCTTGAGATGATCTCACGCCACGTAAAAGATTAGATCGGACGGAAGCATCGGCATGGCTGAGCGGTAAAGGCGTTTGCAGCAATGCACCGGCAAACGAGTCACGGCTGTGAGAAAGATCGTTACTGGCGATAACATCGAGCACAATCATATCACGATCCAGTTCAGGTATACGATCAAGCTGGAATAGCACAGTTGAATCAGCCGTATATAACCGCCAGATAACTTGGCCATACCAACCACCTTTGATCTTATCGGCTAATTCAGATTGCGAAAGGGTAATTTTTTCTTTTTCGCGATTGGAAAAAGATGGAAACATGATCACCAGCCACAACAACACGTATTTCATACCCAGCTCCAGCAGCGGGTAAAAAATACGCGCCAGCCTCAGTCACGAGAATGGGCGTGGTTAGGGACCGAAATTTTGAATGTTGTGCCCTCGCCAAGTCGCGAATCGACCGAGATCGTGCCACCCATTTTCTCAATACTTTCTTTCACGATATACAGACCCAGACCTGCTCCTTCACTTTTTTCCGTTGCGCGATAGAACATATCGAATACTCTTGGCAGAAGGTCCTGGCGAATGCCGATACCGTTATCTCGAAAAACGATCTCAACACGTTCCGCATTTGTGTTGGCGAAAATATCGATGGAGCTGGCCGCCTTGTTGTTGTCCATATACTTGATCGAGTTGGAGATCAGGTTATTGAGCACAACCGACATACGGTATCTATCCAAATAAAGCTCGGCACTATTTTCGAACTTTGTCGATTTTTTGATCTGATCGGAGCCTTGCAGATACATCATTTTTTCGAACGCTTCTTCCACCAGCCGTTGAAGATCGATCTTTTCACTCTTCAATTCACTTCTGGCATTTCTGGAATAGTCGAGGATCTCTTTGAGCGTTTCATCGAGTTTGTGAATGCTGTGTTGCATCATCGAAAAGTAATGATCGAGGCCTAGCTTGTCGTCCTCGTTCTCCAATTGAACCAGTCGCAACAAGCCGAGCACGGACATCAGCGGGGCGCGCAGGTTGTGCGATACGCTATAGACGAAGCTATCGAGCTCTTTGTTGATCTTAACAAGTTCTTCGTTCTGGCTTCTGAGTGTCTTCTCAGAATTTTTTCGATTGAACTCCAGGGCACGCTGTCTTAATGCATTCTGGATTGCAGAAGGCAGTCGCACAAGATTTGATTTCAGTACATAATCATCTGCACCTTGCTTGAGGCAGCTTACGGCAAATTCTTCAGACACGGTTCCAGTCACCAGGATAAAAGGAACATTCAGGTCAGCTTCCTGACAGATTTTCAGCGCCTCCTGTGAATTGAATTGCGGAAGTGCGTGATCGGAAAGGATAACATCAGGTTTGAAATCTCCAAGCGCTGCAACAAATTCATCTCGTGTATCGACAGCTTTCCCGACAAACGAGATGCCCTGCCTCGCTAATGTGCGCTCTATGAGGCCGACATCGTCCTGCAAATCTTCGAGCATGAGGATTCTCAGCGGTTTTTCCATGGGGGTTCATTAAAAAACTATTTTGGCGGTTGGTTCAGTAGCAACCAGAAAAATCCAATCTCTGCAATGGCTTTCGCAAACTTGTCAAAATCTACCGGCTTCACGATATATGCATTGACACCGAGTTTGTACGACTCTACGATATCCCGGTCTTCCTTCGAAGAAGTGAGCACGACCACGGGAATGATCTTCTTGCGCTCATCGGTCTTGATCTTCTTGAGCACTTCAATACCATCGACCTTCGGCATTTTCAAATCGAGCAGAATCACCTGGGGAATGCTGTTGGTTTTTTCTGAGAACAGAAAGTTCAACGCTTCTTCACCGTCCTGCAGATGAAGGAGATGATTGGCCAGATTGTGCTTTTTCAATGCACGAATGGTAAGACCCGCATCGTCCGGATTGTCTTCGATGAGCAGGATTTCTACAGCATTATTTTCCATGTTCTTTCGGGATTGTAAAATAAAATGTCGCGCCTTCATCGACTTTTGCATCGGCCCAAACGCGGCCATTGTGCCGGTCGATGATTCGTTTTACAATGGCAAGGCCAACACCGGTACCAGGAAAATCCTGGATCTTGTGAAGCCGTTGGAATACACCAAATAACTTCGGGCTATACTGCATGCTGAAACCAACACCATTGTCTTGAATGGAATAACAAATCTCTCCATCGTGTGCCTCAGATCGGATCACAATTTCGCTCACTGCCTTCTTGCCCGAATATTTGATAGCATTCGAAATGAGGTTTACCCAGACCTGCCGGATCATATCAACATCAACAGAGGCCGACTCGAGTGGTGCGATATCGACATTGATTTTATGACCAGGTGTCTGCTCCACCAATTCTGCCATGATACCGCGAACAAGATTAGTCATATTCACGTGTGTCAGATTGAGGTCCTTGCGGCCCAGACGCGCAAAATCGAGCAGATCATCGATCAACTTACCCATCTTCTTGGCGTTGTTCATTACAACCTGTAAGATGCGTTTGCCTTCATCATCAAGAGTTTCGAAATAATCTTCTTGCAAGATCCGCGCATAACCATCGATAGATCGTAGGGGTGCCCGAAGGTCATGCGACACCGAATAGGTAAAGGCCTCAAGTTCGTGATTGAGATTTTTGACCTTGTCTTCGGCCCGTTTACGTTCTGTATTGTCGATGGTAACAGAGCGGCTCTTCAGGTAGCTTCCGCCTTCATCCATGATTGCTTCTGCGCTCAGAATAACTGGCAGGCTATCTCCGTTTCGTCTTTTCAAGCGGAATTCCAAGTCATAGACTGAGCCGTTCTTTTTGAACAGTTCGAAATTGTCTTTGAACCTGGAGAGGTCCTCATCTATAATAATGTCAGCAAATTTCATCTTACCAATCATTTCCTCTTTCGAATACCCCAACCAACGGCAGAGCGTGTTATTTGCGTTCACAAAGAAGCCAGCAGCATTGATGGAGTGATATCCGCAAGGCGCATTGTCATATAAGTCTTTTATTTCTGCGATAGCGCCATTGAGCCGATGCTCCGTCTCCATCCTTTTTTTCAGCGTGATGTTTATTGCATAAAACACTCCAGCTAAAATCAACGTAGTGGCTACTAGCAAATATATAAAAGCGTTGTTGAAGTTAGTGACTTGCTGCTCATTCTGCACCGTGCGCGACTTCAATAAAAAATTTTCTTCTTCCTGAATTTCATACACCAATGTTCGTACGCGCTCAAGAGCCCTTCGCCCGAACATCGATGCGTTAAGTGTCCGCGCATTGGCAAAATCTGTTTTTCGTTGATCAACAGTTCGTTGCGAGAAATCGATCAGATCACGCACCGCAGAATCGAGTTGGCTCGTCCGCGCGAGCTGACTCGGGTTGTCTTTAATGAGGATTTGCAGATTCTGCAAGTGCAGCAAAATTTCCTCACGTGATTTATTATAAGTGTTTAAAAATTCTTCATTTCCGGTGATCGTGAAACCACGCTGTCCAAGTTCCAATCCGGCTGCTAAACTCAGTAAACGTTCGGTATTATAAAGCACATCAAGCGTATGCACTAGCCAAACATTGCCGGAGATGACCTTCTGCTTGTTTTTATAGGATTGAAACGCCAGCCATGCGAGTATCGCTAACGCCAACGCACAGCCCGCGATGATTCGTTTGTCGAGATAAAATTTGAGCATCCT
>CBHROW010000225.1:0-9307 GCA_966080355.1 uncultured Chryseosolibacter sp. | reverse complement strand
TCTTTCCGAATTCAATGACTGCGTCCATAGAACTTATATAGGGAAAATTTGTTTGAAATTTAGATAATTTTGAGTCACAAATCTATAATCATGTTCGAGAACATCAAGCCCGTTACCCTGTCTTCGCGAGCTGCGGCAGAGATCAAAAAGATCATGGAGACGAAGAACATTCCTGCGGGTTACGGACTTCGTGTCGGTGTCAAAGGCGGAGGTTGCGGATTTTCATGGCTGATCGGATTCGACAAACAAAAAGAATCGGATAGTGTCTACCTAATTGATGGCATTCCGGTGTTTGTCGACAAGAAACACACCATGTACATAATTGGTAAGGAAGTTGATTTCTACGAGGGCGCTGACGCGAGGGGGTTTACTTTCGTGGAACAAAAATAATTTTGTGCTGATCGAGCTTTAAAGGAATCGGAAGCATTTGCGGGTGAAAAGGCTGCAGGCCACACGCTTCACGCGACTACTGTCCGGGGAAAAGCTCACCAGAGCTTCCAACATCATGACTTCTATTAAATCTTTTGTCGCTCCGGGGCCGCTTGGCCACTGATACGCTTCATCCTGCCTACCCGCCCACGGTCTGCAACGCAACGGCAGGCAGGCCGGCCTTAACCTGGCCGCACATTCCACTTCCAGACCAAGGCAGGCTTAGGTACTTCTGAAGCATACCGGAAGATAGAAATGCAAAATGCAGGTGAGAGCTCTTTTCACAAATGCTCTAAACGGTCGTAGCGTAAACCAAATTCGAAGATTTTTTCGATTCTAAAATTTCTCCCGACACTACCGCCTTCGCGTTGCAGGCTTTTTGTGAAATTCGCTGGTTGTGTACGCTAGATTGCCGATCGTAATCTCCGTGCTTTAGCCGGGGTCAGCTGCGAATAAAGAAAATGGGCTTTAGCCTGTGCGTGATTAGTGAAGAGTAGCTACCGCTTCTTCGCAATGGTGATCGAAGCCTTCCGACACTTCCCTCCAATCGGTGGATTTATTTTCGAGATCTTTAATTCTACCGTGAGAACCGCGGGAAGTTGTTGCAGCACGTCATGAACGATTTTTTCGGCCACGGTTTCGAGGAGCTTCGAGGGTTGTTCCATCTCCTTTTTCACAATGTCGAACAACGTCTCGTAGTCAACTGTCCCGGCCAATTCATCGCGCGTTGCACCTTCTGTAAAATCGGTCTCTACGGCAATATCAACTTCAAACCAGTTGCCGGAATCCCGCTCGTGCGGATATACGCCATGAAATGCGTGGAATTCTAATCCTTCTAAAGCAACGCGACCGGTCATTGGAAATAGTTTACGATTGTAGATTTCTAATTTCTGATTTTAATGACCTACATGAAAACCACCAATCAGAAATCAGAAATCAAAAATCAAAAACTAATTGATCTCATCAAAGAATGAGCGCTGAGGCTTTCTGACCTGAACCTCCGGATGGACTGTGGTAGCCTCTTCAAGAACGATCGTTTTTTCTTCAATCTTTTTCTCTGGCTTGGCTATCGGTTCAACATCGTGATTAGGGTAAACGATCTTCTTGGCATCGCGCTTTACGGCCTGCAGATGTTTATCGGGGTCGAAGTCTTTGGAGGAGTTGCGCGCACGATCTACTTTTTCAAGCATATCAGACGCCATGCGCTTCAAGTCGGCAAGCAGGTCTTCACGCGATGTCTCCAGCTTCTTATATTGCTCGATGAGGCCCTTCATACGGTCCTCCATATCAGCTATGATCGTACGTGCGCGGTTGTCCGATTCATCGATCGTATCTTTTGCTTTCGACTTGGCTTCGTTGAGCAGCGCTTCAGCCCGCAATTGAGATTCCTTCAGATGTAGCTCGGCCGCCTTTCTCGCCTGATCGATCACACTTGCTCCGGTATCTTCCGCGGTCTTCAAAGTTTTAAATAAAGAGCTTTCAACTTCCCGCAGTTTGCCCACTTCGCGTTCTGTAGTTTCCAATTTGATCCGGAGTTCTTTGTTCTCGTCCATCAGACGTTCCCATTCCTGGGAAAGTGTTAGCAGGAAGGCGTGAACTTCATCTTTTTCGTACCCACGAAAATTCTTTTCGAAGGTCTTCTGACGTATTTCGAGCGGTGTGATTTTCATATTGTATAAGTTTAAAAAATAATCTGCCAGACTGAGATGGTGCGGTCGTCACTCGCACTGAGCAATTGATTGTTGAAGTCCGTCCACAGAAGCCGGTTCACCGAAGTTCCGTGACCCGCATGTCGGGCACGGTCAATCACTTTCAAAAGCTTCATTTCCTCCCGATCCCACACCTTGATGGACTTATCCATGCTACAAGTTACAAAATGTTTGCCATCAGGACTAAAATCGAGGTGATTTATTGCAAACAGGTGCGCAACCACTTCTTCAATCAACTCGAATTTTTCACTATCCCACAGTTTAAGCCGCGCATCTCTCGAGCCGGTGAAGAGTGATTTTCCATCAGGTGAAAACCTTACTGTGAACACCGAGTTGGTGTGCGCCCTCCATTCCTTCTTCAATTCTAACTCCGCATCAAATACCCGTACGAAATGATCGCTGTACCCTACGGCAATTTCCCCTGTTACCTTGTTGTAATCAATGCACCGTGCGCTCTTTTCGCTTCCGCGATAATGTTTGACTATACGCATCCCGTCAGGGTTGATTCGATAGATACTTCCATCTCCGCACGCAACGAACCATGCGTTTCCCGCTGACTGAATGTCGAATATGGCTGAGTCCGTCAATTGTAACGATGCAATTTCCTTTTTATTCTCCGGGTCGAGTACATGAATGCCATCGTAATTGTGCCCTGCGATCAACACCTTTCGAGCATGATCGTAATGAAGTGCGTAGACTGAATTAGGCAGGCGTGCGATCAGCTGTCCTTCTTCCGGATGGCTAAGGTTCCACTGTACGATCATTCCATCGCCTGAAGCAGAAAAAATTTGATCACGTGCGTGCGAAGGCTGCAAGTTATATACCGCATCACGATGACCGGTCAGGCTGTGCAGGCGCTGAACTTGTACTTTGGACATGTTATCTTAACTTTCCGAAAGTTATCGAATGCCTCTCGAAAATCTACATCATCAAAACAACTCAGTCTGGGCACTGTGGAAAATAGTTGAAGAAGAAGACGAACTTGCTTCGATCGTTGCACCCCACGAATCTCCTCCCGGGGAAATGACCAATACGCTCAAGCGACTGGAGTTTCTGGCCGCCCGGGTTTTGATTGCCCGCCTTCTGCAATCATGGGATCTGAAATTTTCCGGTCTCACTAAAAATGAGTTCGGGAAACCTTTTTTAAAAAACTACACGCATGAAGTGTCATTGTCGCACTCTTATCCCTACGTTGCTGCGATCATCCACAAATCAAGATCCGCAGGGATCGACCTCGAGCAACCGAAGCCAAAATTGCTCCGTGTTGCTCATCGCGTTTTGCATCCTGCAGAACTTGTCAGTGCAGGAGAAGACGTTGTGAAGCATTGCATCTATTGGTGCGCGAAGGAATCTTTGGTCAAGATCCACGGTAAGAAAGATCTTGTGTTTGCCGAAAACCTTCGAATCGATGCGTTTTCACTGGCAAAACAGGGGAAATTAATTGGCAGAATTATTGTCGATAGTATAGAAACGGCAATAGCTTTGCAGTATTACGTTGAAGAGAATTTTGTAGTGGTGCTAAATGAAGACTAGTATGAAAAGATTTTTGATCATAGCGTTTGCGTCCTGCAGCTTCGCCTCGTTCGCGCAGCAGCTGACAAATTTTCAATTGACAAACGTGGTGAACAACCAAATTGTATCTCCTGAAACTTATCCTTCATGTTCAGGGCTGGTGATCATTTTCACGAGCAACGTTTGCCCCTATGATGAATACTATCGCGGCCGTATCTCGAAGTTGAGCGCAGCATACCAGGACCGTGTCCCTGTATTGCTCGTGAATTCATCTCCCGACCCTGCGGAATCTAAAGAGTCGATGGCAAAGAAAGCAAAAGACGCGGGCTTCTCGGTGCCGTATCTCGCAGACAAAGATCAAACGTTGATGACTGCGCTCGATGCACATAAAAGTCCCGAAGCGTTTCTGCTGAAAAATCAGAGTGGAAAATTTATCGTGGTCTACCGCGGTTCGATCGATGACAATGCGCAGGTAGAAAATGATGTTCGCCACAACTTCCTGCGTGACGCTATCGACATCATGCTTGCCAATCAAAAGATTGAAACCGCAGAGGTCAGACCGGTGGGATGTAATCTGAAGAAGAAGTAATGTGCAGATTTGCAAATGTGCAAATTAGCCAATGTGCCAATATGCCAATTAGCCAATGGAACAACTTCAATTGGCATATCGACTAATCGGCATATCGGCTAATTGACGGCCATCTCATACGCATGATTATAGTGCTTGATCAAATTTTCCCAATCGAAAGCTGCCGAATATTTTTCCACGGTGTTGCGCTGGGTGATCCGCTCCTTCAGGTCTTGCTTCAGATATCGCATTAAAAAATCTGCAAGTTGACGCGCGCTGAAATCGAACGTGCGTTTTCCCCGCTCCACCACATACATACCATGGCGTTCGTGATCCGGGAAGTGATGCATCAGGTAATCTCCGAAACCGGAAAGGTCGCTCGTTACCGAAGGAATTCCGCATGCCATACATTCCAAGGGTGTGTAGCCCCACGGTTCGTAATAACTTGGAAATACTCCCAGGTTACAACCGCGAACGAAATGCATGTAGTCCATTCCAAAAAGCGGACTTATCGAACTGATAAAGTCAGGATGATAAACGATCTTCACACGATCGTCTTTATGGTTGAGCAGGTTTCGCTGATTGAGAAAATTCAGGATCTCGTCATTCTTTTCATCAACCAGGCTGTGCGTTACTACCAGCGGTTGCTTGTTCGACTGCCACGACTGAATCGTTCTCCGGTACCGGAGCTTCCAGTACTCATCGACAAAATCGTTGAGGTTAGGCAAACGATGATCTTCGCGAATCGTACTCTGGTACAAAAGTTTTTTACTGATCTCGTTTTGAATAGCATCGCAGGTTTGCTTGATCTCTTCGAGCACGGCACGCGAATGCAACACTTCGGGTTTAATGTTGTGAAAATCGCGTTTGCTCACAAAGAACATCACTACCGTCACTCCCGTGTTTTCCGCCTTCAGCATTTCGTTGAGGTGCACAAGTGCCTCGAGGGTCAGGTCGAAACCTTTATTTTTGAATTCAAAACGACCTGACGTAAAAAAATACATCGTTTTCTCGAGGTCGAAATTGTACGCAGGAAAGAAATGTCCCATCACAAAACGGTGGATCTTCTCTTTGTATTGTGAATGCAGATTCTGAAACTCATAAAGCGTCTCGAAGCGATGAATGTTCAGTCCGTTGGGAAGCACTGCGTCTGGTTTTCGTTTCAGCAGGTGTTTGCATTCTCTCGCGGTGACTTCGCTGACCGTAGTGAACACATCGCTATGTTGAGCGCAACCATGTTCGATACGCGCCTCGGTTTCAATGCCGAATTTTTTTGCTTCTTCCTCCCACTTGAAAAAAGGCAAGTGTGCATAAAATAACGGTGAGTTGATCGCGAGATGTCTTCCGAGCTGCGTGGCATGCGTTGTAAATACAGTCTTCACGGGAAGCTTTTCTCGTTTAATGTCCAGGATCGGCAGCCCGGCCATCCATTCATGAAAATGCGCGATCAGTTTCTCATCTGCGCCAGCGAGCTTCACTACTTCATCGATGAAAAGCTTAACGAGATAACTGAATGCGATAACCTGGTTGACCAGCGGATCATTGGGTGGAGCACTGACGCCATGATTTTTCCAAAGCAAATACTTCACCACGTTGAGGGCTTTCTCTTCGATCACATTGGGATTGAGAAGTACAACGCGCGGCTTTCCGGTCACCAGCCATTCTGCATATTGAACATGATATCCACGCTTGCGTAAGGCAGCAGTAGCCTGACCGAAGATGTCTTCAACATCATCGAGCGGCTCTAACTCAGCGGTAATATTTTTATGAACATAGGGACCGACCAGGCAATAACGACCTGACCAATACTCCATAGCAGCCGGTACTTTCGACCGAATGACTGTATAGATCCCGCCCACCTGGTTACACACTTCCCACGCTACTTCGATCAGGCGAACCCCTTGCAAAAAATCTGAAGTCTTCCCTGCGCGTTTTGACATGAATCAGGCCATTTTGACCATTTTTAGCTTAATAAAGCTATTATTTAAATGCCAAAGTTTCTGAAACATCAAACAGATTTTTGATGGATTGTAATTTGATAAATCACCGTCATGAACTTTGAAAAATTTACGATCAAATCACAGGAGGCTTTACAGAAGTCGGCCGAGATTGCTATGGGCAGTCAGCAGCAGGCTATCGAGCCCGGTCATCTGTTGAAAGCAGTTCTCGAAACGGATGAGAATGTGGTATCATATCTCATTAAAAAACTGAACGTCAATCAGAACTTCCTCGACAACAAACTGGAAGATCTTCTTCATAGCTACCCGAAAGTATCGGGACAGCAGCCATATCTTTCGTCAGCATCCAATGCGGTTCTTCAGCAAGCAGAAAAAGAACTGAAGGAATTCAAAGACGAATTCATAGCGGTTGAGCATTTGCTGCTTGCTTTGTTACAAAGTAAAGACAAGGCTTCGTCTGTAATGAAAGACGCGGGCTTCGAGCGTGCCGGATTAATTAAAGCGATCAAGGAACTTCGCGGAGGTACTTCCGTGAAAGATCAAAATGCCGAAGCGAAATATAAATCACTCGAGCGCTATTCGAAAAACCTGAACGACCTGGCCAAGCAAGGCAAGATCGATCCGGTGATTGGCCGCGATGAAGAGATCCGGAGAGTGCTTCAGATCCTTTCAAGGAGAACCAAGAACAATCCGATACTGCTCGGTGAGCCGGGTGTGGGAAAGACCGCCATTGTGGAAGGCCTTGCACAGCGGATTGTCAATGGTGACGTTCCCGAAAATCTGAAAGACAAAATTCTCGTATCGCTCGATATGGGTTTGCTTGTTGCAGGTGCGAAGTACAAAGGTGAGTTCGAGGAGCGGTTGAAATCGGTGATCAAGGAAGTGACAGATGCTAACGGTCAGATCATTCTTTTCATTGACGAGATCCACACACTGATCGGTGCTGGTGGCGGAGGTGAAGGCGCGATGGATGCAGCAAACCTGTTGAAGCCGGCCCTGGCGCGTGGTGAACTCCACGCTATCGGTGCAACTACGCTCAAGGAGTATCAAAAGTATATTGAAAAAGATAAAGCGCTTGAACGCAGGTTCCAATCTGTGATGGTCGATGAACCTACCGTTGAAGACTCCGTTTCAATCCTTCGCGGGATAAAAGACAAATACGAGCTTCACCATGGGGTCCGGATCAAAGACGATGCGGTAATTGCCGCGGTTGAACTTTCGAGCCGTTATATCTCCGATCGCTTTCTTCCCGATAAGGCGATCGACCTGATGGATGAAGCTGCGTCTAAACTCCGCCTTGAAATGGATTCGCTTCCGGAAGAACTCGATGAACTCAATCGCAGGATCATGCAGCTCGAGATCGAACGTGAGGCAATCCGCAGGGAGAAGAACAAAGAGAAGGAGAGTTTGCTGACCAAAGATATTGCCGAGCTGGCAGAACAACGTAATTCCCTGAAAGCAAAATGGGAAAGTGAAAAAGAAGTTGTTCATGGCATCCAGCGTGAAAAGGAAAATATCGACAAGCTGAAATTCGAAGCCGAGCAGGCCGAAAAAGCCGGTGACTACGGAAAAGTTGCCGAGATCCGCTATGGTAAAATTACTGAAGCTGAAAAGCGACTGAATGAATTCCAGAAGGGGATGAAAGAAATGCAGGGCGAGCATTCGCTCCTTAAAGAGGAGGTAGATAGCGAAGACATTGCCGAAGTTGTAGCCAAGTGGACGGGAATTCCTGTCTCAAAAATGTTGCAAAGCGAACGCGAAAAATTGCTGCACCTCGAAGGCGAACTAAGCAGACGTGTCGCGGGTCAGGAAGAAGCCATTCGCGTGCTCAGCGATGCCGTGCGAAGAAGCCGTGCAGGATTGCAAGATCCGAAGAGACCAATCGGCTCGTTCATTTTCATGGGAACAACCGGTGTCGGTAAAACCGAGTTGTCGAAAGCTCTTGCCGAGTATTTGTTCAATGATGATAACGCCATGGTGCGAATTGATATGAGCGAATATCAGGAGCGTCACAGCGTGAGCCGATTGATCGGTGCACCTCCTGGCTATGTCGGTTATGATGAAGGCGGTCAATTGACTGAAGCGGTTCGTAGAAAACCTTACTCAGTTATACTACTCGATGAGATAGAGAAAGCACATCCCGATGTGTTCAACATTCTCTTGCAAGTACTTGATGACGGACGACTCACCGACAACAAAGGCCGGGTTGCCAACTTCAAGAACACGATCATTATCATGACAACAAACATCGGTTCAGCGATCATTCAGGAAAACTTCGAGAAGATCAACGATGAAAACTATTTCGATGTACTGGAAGACACCAAAGACGAAGTGCTGGACCTGCTGAGAAAGTCAGTGCGACCGGAGTTCGTGAATCGTATCGATGAGATCATTATGTTCCGTCCGTTGAGCAGAAATGACATCCGGAAAATTGTTGACATTCAAGTCGATTTGATCCGCAAGCGATTGAATGAAGCGGGGGTAAAGCTTGAATTGTCGGATGCTGCACGTGAACGTCTCGCTAAACTCGGATTTGATCCGCAGTTCGGTGCGCGACCGCTGAAGAGAACATTGCAGCGTGAAATTTTGAACGAGCTTTCGAAGCAGATCCTGGCCGGCAAAGTGCACAAAGATTCCCTCATTTTTGTCGACTTGACGAACGAGAACGAGTTCGTGTTTGAAAATGTCGAATCTGAAGAAGTGCTTCATTAATACGGTGAAGCGTCAGAACAGATGCACCATTAGCCAGGCTGTGAAAAATGCGATTAAAATCATTTTTTGAAAAACTTTTTCGAGTTGGCATTATGTTATATAGAAGGTTTAAGGATTGGTGATTCTCCCGATCATTCGGGAGATGTGTTGGTTTGAGGGGTTTGGTTTGAACGTCCCGCATTTGCGGGACGTTTCTTTTTTATGGTTCCGGGAACAAGCTTTTTGATCTTCTCCGAAAAACCTTGACGTATGCACCCTGACAAAAAACCGACAGTTCCTCCACAAGCGCACGGATTCAAAAAAGACATCACACATACAGTTGAAGCAGCCGATGAGAATGATGCAAAAAAATTGTTCATGATCGCACGCAACCGGCTGATGGATGTTAATCATTGGAAGACGTTTGCAGGAGTCGCGTC
>CBHROW010000224.1:0-9402 GCA_966080355.1 uncultured Chryseosolibacter sp. | reverse complement strand
CGTTTGTGGTGCCGAAACAATCAGTCTTTCGACATCAACACCATCCCATAGATTCAAACTCAGTCTTGGGCCAGATGGCCAGTTTCGCACAAAACTCTCCGCTTGCGGACGGGGCAAAATCAGGAGTGTGTGCTCCATGAGAAATTTGAAAGGTCCGCAATGGCATATGTTTTGCCAAAGTGCGAACTTAGTTACCTACCTCTCAATCATGATAAGAAATTATATCTTCACCGCCTGGCGGAACGCGGTTCGAAGCCGAGCAACGAGTATCATCAACATCTTCGGGCTCACGATCGGTCTGACCTGCTTTATCCTGATTGCGCTGTACATTCGGTACGAGATGAGCTACGACCTCAATCATGAGAAGTCTGATCGTACATACCGGATCGCACAGCAACAAAAAGGCAATTTTTTCCGCGGAACCGATCGCTTTGCCGGAACTCCATTGGTGCTGGGTTCCACGCTCAGACGTGAGTTTCCTGATGTTGAGACAGCGACAACCCTTCAGCTTCAGAACATGCCGCTGGAGAAAGACGGACAGGTATTTAGTGAAGGAGGGCTGTTCGCAGACGAATACATTTTTGATGTGTTTACCTTTCCTGTGATAGCGGGCATCGGCAAAGACGCACTGCGAGATCCTAATGCGATCATTCTGTCGGCAGCAATGGCAAAAAAATACTTCGGCAATGAAGATGCAGTAGGCAAAACACTGGTCACTCAAGGCCAGCGTCTTTTGACAGTGAAAGGGATCATCGATGATGCTCCGAAAAACCAGCACTTCACGTTCGATTTTATCATGTCTTTCCGAAACCTTCCGTTCTTTGAAGATGAGAGCTGGAGCAGTAATAATTTCATCACGTACATCGTATTACCCCCTGACCGTGATTACAAAAAGTTTGAAACCAAGCTTGTTGCTCTCGACAAATATGTAAAAGATGCCTACGCATCGTTGCCGTTTAAGCCTACATTTTTTCTTCAGCCACTGGAAGACATTCACCTGCACTCACAAATCAACTTTGAAATTGGAATCAACAACGACATCAGCAACATCTGGCTATTCGCTTCAATCGCTTTAATTATCCTGTTGCTCGCGTCTATCAACTACACAAACCTGGCAACGGCCAGATCCAGTCTCCGTGCAAAAGAGGTGGGCATGAGAAAAGCATTGGGTGCAAAGAAAAGTCAACTTGTTTATCAATTTCTTGGCGAATCATTTTTGTTGACGGTCATCAGCTTCGCACTGGCACTTGCACTCGCGAATATTCTTCTCCCGTCATTCAATGCGTTACTTGACAAACAGATCCCCTTCAAAATTTTGATCGACAATTGGTCGCTGATCGGTATGATTGCCACAGCGCTTTTGTTGTCCGGGCTTTCCGGTCTTTATCCAGCCATGTATCTGTCAGCGCTAAAACCTTCAAAAGCCATCAAAGGCAGCTCGGTGAAAAACGAAAAAGGAAAACCGGTTTTAAGTAGCGCTTTGGTTGTCGCGCAATTCACGGTGTCGATCGTGCTGGCTACGGGTAGCATTGTGATCTATCAGCAACTGCATTTTATTCAAAGTAAAAAGCTTGGTTATAACCGCGAGCATATTGTGTACATTCCAAATACTGACCGAGGTGTTTCCGCGAAGTTTTCCACCCTTCGCAACGAACTACTGAAAAATCCGCAAATCGAGAAAGTGTCTTTTCCCGAGGAAGTACCGCTCAACATGATTTCAGAGGGAATTGTGAGCGATTGGGAAGGCAACAACAACAAGAGCAATCTGTACATCTACCGGAACCACGTTGACTACGATTTTCTCGATCTGTTTGAAATCGAATTATTGGAAGGCCGAAACTTTTCGCCAGATCATCCTGCAGACTCGGTGAATACCTACATATTGAACGAATCTGCGGTGAAGGCTCTGGGATGGGAAGCGCCAATAGGCAAGCGTTTCAATGGGGGCGAAGTGATCGGTGTGGTCAGGGATTTTCATTTTCAGCCCATGGATCTGACCATCCAACCACTGTATCTCACCTTTAGGTCTAAAGCCAACGATGGATATAACAACATTGCCGTCAAAATAAAAATGGAAAGGCCGGATAAAACGGTCGGCTACATTCTTCAAACCCTGAAAAGTGTTTCGCCACACATTCCATTTGATTGTCACTTTCTCGAATGTGATTACGATTCGCTATACAATTCAGAAAAGCGATTTGGCAAGGCGTTCAATATTTTCACAGCGCTTGCGTTGTTCATTGCCTCCATGGGTCTGATTGGGCTGGTATCGCACCATATCATTCAACGAACGAAAGAGATTGGCATCCGTAAAGTGCTTGGCGCCAGTGTTCCGAGTGTCGTGAGCTTAGTCTCAAAAGATTTTTTGAAGCTGATCCTCATGGCGATCATCATCGCGGTGCCGATTGCGTTTTGGGCGACAAACAAATGGCTGCAGGACTTCGCTTACAAAATTGAGGTTGAATGGTGGATATTCATCGTTTCGGGTTTCACAGCGTTGATCGTAGGGCTATGCACAATTTCGATCCAATCGATTAAGGCCGCGCTGGTAAACCCCGTGGAAAGTTTGAAGTCAGAATGATCGGGTTGCCAACCCGGCCTGTGACCTTCCTGAGCTTTATTTTCGAGTCCGGAAAAGACTAAATTTTAGTTTTAGTTTCGTTTGATAGTTTCTGCTTTAATCGTCTGACCACCACCCACAAGCAGCCAGACGAGTTTGTTTCCCAGCCGCCCGGCCAGTCCAGCGCGCATCACCTGACTAAATACCCAGAATTGATGATTGTCCCATACCCATACCGTTGGTATCATTACGGTTGATTAACTCAATACTTTCTCACTAACCTAACTTATCTGAGACATGAAAAAACATGTACTAGTTGGCTTTTTGTTATCGGCCAGTTGCGCGGTGTGGGCGCAGAACAAGACTTTGGGCGTAGGCACATCCACTCCGAACCCGAATGCAGCACTTCATGTGGAGTCTCCAACAAATAATCAGGGCCTCATACTTCCGCGGCTCACAACTGCCCAGCGCACCGCAGGGACGTTCGTCAGCGCCTTGGGTGCGGCAGACAATGGTTTGATCGTTTACGATACAGATCTTCAATCGATCTTTATCTGGGATGGCACAGCGTGGAAGGATACGGACGCAATCGATGTGACGTCAACAAGTCTCAGCAATGGGGCTACGTTTAGCGTCAATAACGCATCAAACCAGTCAGCGGCTATTTACGCAACCACAAACGGAACAGCCGGAGCGCAGGCCTACCAGTCTGCGGCCATTCTCGGTGAAACGGCAACAGCATTTTCTGCAGTAACGGGACACGTAGCATCGGGGCCAAGTAATGGCATTAGCGGGATTTCGGCTTCGTCCGATCCGGGCAGCTTTGCTGTACTCGGGCAAAATTCCGGAGCGGGTCCGGCAGGTATGTTTTTCGTGACCAACGCCTCTAACGCATCCAATGCATTCGAAGCTACGACCATGGGCACAGGTGGTGCTGGAAGATTTCAAGTTAATAATGTCAATAGCGTGATGCCTGCTTTGTGGGCGGAGACAAATAGTAATCAACCATTATCTGCACCGATCTTCGGTTTGAATACCGGGACAGGTGATGTGGCCGCTTCATTCAAGATAAATAATGCCGCGAGCACTTTTCCATCGTTATATGTGGAAACCAACGGCACAGGCCGAGGCGCTACCATCAAAAAGACCAACGCTGCGGGCGGGCAGCCGGGACTCTTTGTAAGCACAGAAGGTGGCAACGGGATTTGGGCCGATCACAATGGCGCAACTGGTAATGCCGGAATTATCCAAAACATTAATGCGTCCAATCCACATGCTGCACTGTTTACAGAAGCTGTTGGAACAGGTCCATCGATCTGGACGCAGAAGTCTACGGCAACAAGCACTGGTTTGGTGATCCTCGCGGAGCATTTCGGACCATCGGGTGGCGTTGCTAATTTTACGTCCAACCACGCATCAAACCCAACTTCAACCCTGCATTCTCTGGCAGCGGGTGTGGCTCCTGCGGGTCATTTTGAAATAACCAACGCATCAAGCAACGCACCCGCACTTCTCAGCGCGACTTCGGGAACTGGTTCTGCAATTCAGGGCCTAACATCTACGGGCTTTACTGCGGTCTATGGAAGACGTGAAGGCGCTACGAATGGTAATGCCGGTCTATTTGAAATTGTTGACGGTGGCAACGCGTATCCAGCTGTGCATGGAATGACAATCGGTGGAGGAAGCGCGGGCAATTTCAATATCAACAACAGCGGTAGCACCTCACCTGCACTTTATGCTCAAACCAACGGACAAGGACCTGCTATCGCAGCCGATAACACAAGCATTGGTGATGTGATCACAGCAACTAAAACAGGTGCCTCAGGAAGTGCAGCGAATTTTCAAACCAACAACGCTTCGAATAACGCCTCGGCAATCTTCGGTATGACGAACGCGCCCCTGGGATTCGCGCTTGGTGTCAACAATACGGCAAATGGAAACTCAATGGCGATCTTTGGTGGTGGTATGAAAGTATCAACGCTTTCAACGTCAACCACAACGATCTCAACGCGTGCGGTTGCATACCTCATCACCGGAGCAGGATCTTACACATTCTCATTGAGCCCAGCTCCTACCGATGGTGAGATCTTCTACATGTTCAACAGTACAGGTGGAAGCATTACAGTAGAAGGAACAACGATCGGAGCTGGCACTGGAAAAACATTCATCTATATGTTCGGTGCATTCCGCGCATTTTAAAATAACGCCAATGAAAACAGCTTTGATAAAAAAGTTGATGTTCATGGCGCTGATGTTCAGTTGTACGTTTTCACATGCACAGTTCATCACCAACAGCGGCATCGTAATTCATAACGGTGCCGATGTCATGGTCAATGGCGACTGGAGCAACGCTAGCGGAACACTGATCATTAATAATGGCGTCATCCGAACATCGGAAGATTTTGTAAACAACGGCTCACTGGATCCGGCTTCAACTGGGGGATTTGTTCTGAACTTTTCAGTCAACAAGAATTTTCAGCCTGGCGGATCGAACATGGGATTCCTTCACAAAACGGGATCGGGGAATGCAATGGTGACCGGGACGATCGGCATTCGCGACAGCCTGACCTTAAAAAATGGAATCATCCAGATGGTGAATCCTTCCGACACGCTCGCCTTGAGAGCGAATGCGGTTGTGTTTCCATCCGTAGGATCCTATGTTGAAGGTCTTGTTTCGAACGCTGGTACGGGTAACAAGTTATTCCCCTTGGGAAGGGATAATTATTACCTGCCGTTACTTATGCATCGCGCGAATGCGAAGAAACTCACCGCTTCGGTCATTCCAGTTCCCGCAGGCATTACCGCTGGGCCAGGACTCGACTCGCTGATCAACTTCCCTTACGCCTGGAAAGTTGCCAAACAGCTGAGCACCGACACCGCAGCTTACGTGGAAGTGAATTACCCGAGCGCGCTGCCAACATCCGCAACAGCGATCATCGCGAAGGAGATTCCCGGATTGAAGTTTGCCAGCATGGGCGCGCGCCTTGCAACGAATGCTGCGGGTAGGGCAACCGTTAGAAGCTATTCACGCGCAGCGCAAGGTTTGTTCACTGTAGCTGCTGGCTTCCAGCAAGATTTTGTGACCGATTCACTCGCCCTTGTTACATTGTATAATTCAACTGGTGGATCTACCTGGACGAATCGTACAAACTGGCTCACAGGACATGTCGATACATGGTCAGGTGTAACCGTGAACGGACAAAGCATCACGGCTGTCGCACTCAATGGGCGCGGACTTATCAATGCCGTACCGGATCAGCTTGTAGACATCGCATCCTTGCAAACCTTAAATCTTTCAGGAAATGCACTCACTGCGATCCCGGATTTTAAACTCAATGATGAGATCACTTCGCTCAATGTTTCGAACAATAAGCTGACGTTCGCATCGCTCGAGCCAAACGCAAGTGTACCAGGGCTCATCTATTCCGGCCAGGCAACGTTGGGATCACCCTCAACCACAACCGTGGAGGTCGGCACTCCTGTTACACTCAACGTCAATGCAGGTGGCCAAAGCAGTGTTTATCAATGGAAGCGAAATGGTGTAAATGTCCCCGGTGCAACAAACCCGACATTGGAAATTCCAGCACTCGGAAAAAGTACGATGGGAGACTACGTTGCTGAAGTCACTAACCCGCTCCTCCCGGGGCTTACTTTAAAGTCTGCTGTGCAGAAAACACAGGCCTATGCCGATATTGCAGGAAAGCTTTATATCGAGCCGACAGTTGCAGCAACGCATGGCACATTGAGACTTTACCAGGTAAAAACAACAAAGTTTGAAGTTGTCGACACCGTGTTTGTAAACAGCGATGGTTCATACCTTTTCGACAACGTGATTCTCGACAACTATCAGGTTCTCGGATTTGCCGACACGTTGACGTACGAGAGGGCGCTTCCCACTTATTATGAAAGCACAATTTTTTGGGAGGAAGCCGACACGGTTTTTTTGGAAAACCATGTGAGCAATCTCAATATTGTTTCAGCGCTTGAGCCATTACCATCGTCAGGCCATGGATTCATTGCAGGTTTTCTGGAAGAAGAAGTGCCTGATGGCCGCGCCATGAAACCGAAGCGCGTAGCAGGTGCCGGTGTCTCTGTGCGCAGGGTCGAAAACACGGGCCGTGGCAAAGGTGAAGTCCTGACGCTCGTTGCATATGTATTCACGGATGAAAACGGAGAATTTACATTGCCGAATCTCTCTCCTGCAAATTACAGGCTGAACATTCAATACCCGGGCTACCCGATGGATGAAACCTCGTTCATCACAGTACCGATAGGCACCGGGTTGCAATCTCAGGTTTCTGTTGAAGCACATGTCCAGGAAGGAAAGATCAATGTACGCAAGATGATCATCACCGGATTTGACGACAGCGAAAAATTCCAGGTGAAGGTATTTCCGAATCCTGCGATCGATGTCATTCATCTCGAGTTTGATGAGACTTCACCTGACCGCACAATTGATATGACTGGTCTTTCGGGGAATGGTGTGATGGCGGAAAAAGCTGACGGCAAAAACGCAGACATCATCGTACGTCAACTTCCGAAAGGACTTTATGTATTGCGGATCCGCCAAGGCTCGGCAACAGTCAAGACTTTGAAAGTTAGTATAGAATAGGTAGGTTAATCAGGAAGGGGCTCCATTGCCTCTTCCCTATTTTTAAATCGAGAACAAATGATCAAAAAAATCTTATCAACAATAATTGCTGTTATACTTATCGGGAGCTGTGTGGTGATCTCATCATGCAAAGGCGATGAACCATCACTCACGCAACAACAAAAAGTAACAAAACTTCTCACCGACAACGGAGGCACCTGGACACTTCCTTCAACAGCGGGTGTGGTGGTAGACGGTCTCGATGTAACATCCGATCTGTTTCAGGGATTTTCGATCACATTCGGTGATGGTACACTGACAACGACTGGCACCTCACCGGTTTGGCTGCGAAATGATACGTGGTCGTTCAAAGACGAAACAGCTACGGTGATCATTCGCGGCCAGGATAATAAGGAAGTAACAATCAAAGAGATCACGAAAGACAATCTTGTTCTTTCACTCGATTGGGACCAGGAAACGTATGCGCCCGATGGAGGGCGAACTCGATCGATCAAAGGAACTTATGAGTTTGTACTCACGAAATAGTGAGCGTTGAGTTCACTGTTGGCAGTTAACAGTTCACAGTAGAGTATCCAGCTACAAAAATCAGACTTTTTTGAAAAGTTATGAGGTTGATGGACTACAGTGAACTGTGAACGGTCGACTGTGAACCTTTCAGCTTTTGTTCATCACGTAATACAGAATTGGTCCGAGCACAGGCAAGAATACAACCGCAATCACCCACAAGATCTTTTTCTCATTGTCTTTGTTGCTGCGCAAAATATCGATGATCACAATAACATCGATAACCAGGATGAGGAAGGGTATCAGTCGAAACATATCAGTTGGATTCCAGGATTCTGAATAACTCACCGAGATCAGGCGTAATGATAATTTCAGTTCTGCGATTCTTTTGCTTGTTCTGCGGTGAATCATTTGCCGCGAGTGGAACAAACTCACCCCGGCCTGACGCAGTGACTTGCTGAGGAGCGACACCAGCCTTGGTCAGAATTTTTGTGATTGAAGTAGCGCGCATCACACTCAGGTCCCAATTGTCGCTCATATATTGAGATTTTTTCGAGATCGGAACATTATCCGTATGGCCTTCCACCATAATGTTGATGTCTTTCTGATCTTTAATCGCCTTCGCGAGCTGTTGCAAAGCCGTCACCCCTTTCGCATCCACATCAATGCTGCCACTTCCAAATAACAATTGCTCGGCCAGCGAAACGTAAACTTTTCCGTTTTTCACCTGAACGGTAATGTCATTCTCTTTAAAATTCAACAATGCATTGCTGATACGATTTTTCAGGTCTTGCACAGCTTTTTCTTTATTGGCCAACACTTGCTCGAGTTCCTGGACTTTTTTCTCGCGCTCGGCCAGGCTGTTGCTCAGCGAGTCGTTCATTCTCCGGGTGCGCGAAAGATTTTCCTGGAACACCGCAAGCTGCTCTTGTTGTTGCGCGATATCGCGATTCAGCTTTCCGCTGCTCGCCATCAGATTCTTATAATAGGTATTGAGCTGATCGTGCTCCTTCTGCAACGAAGACAATTTTTGAGTATTGTTCCGAACATCGATACCCAGGTTAGTAGTATCCTCTTTCAGTTTCCTCATCTTTTCATCGAGGTCTTTCAGATCGGCATTGGCCTTTTCGAGCTTTGCGTTCTTGTCTGCGAGGTCAGCTTCCATGCTCACTTTCTGGGCGAGCAGATCATCATACTTTTTCTTCGTTACAATACACGATGACATCACAAAAGCGATCAGGGCTAAAGCGGAAAGTCTCTTCATTTAGATTATTTTTTCGAAAGTTATAAAAGAGAAGCTGAATGCCGAAAGCTAAAAGCAGAAAGCTTAAGAAACCATAACCTTAGGTATCTGCCGCGTGATCGAAGGGTTAAATCAACCCGTCCTATCTTTAAGCTGCGCAATCAAGGTTTTGTACCCGACCGAAGCCGTTTATCCATTATACTTCGGACCGCTTAGGTGATCACAGTAAAAGTGCAGATGCTCATGCTTTCGGCTTTCAGCTTTAAGCTTTTAGCTACCTTACCACCAATCGCGCAATAAATAGTAGTCTCTTCGCGTTGTACCGGCACCCGACCCTCTATGAAGCACCCTTACCTGACCATTTCTCTCTTGTTCTTAGGGCTCACGGCAAATGCTCAAAAATTTACCATCAGCGGAACTTTGAAAGATGTCTACTCAGGAGAAAACCTGATTGCGGCAAGCTTGTTCGACACGCACAGCAAA
>CBHROW010000223.1:0-9435 GCA_966080355.1 uncultured Chryseosolibacter sp. | reverse complement strand
CTGGTTGCGAAAACCGATCCCGTTGTAAAGCACTTCACCGAGCGTAACCTTATTGTATTTGGCTTCGATCGAGTCGAGATATTTTTTCGATTTCAATACCGCTTCAATACTATCCCGATAAGCAATTACCTTTTTTTCATCCTCGCTCAACGCAACAGGACGCGTGTCATTCCAAAATGTTGAATCACGGTCGTAAGCTTCCTGTGACGTAGATGCAACTTCGTTCCCGAAGAATTTTGAAGGGAACACTACGTTGCGCTCGAACGTTGAGTACATCAACACCGTGTTGCCGCGAAAAGTCCTTTTCCCCGCCTTCGTCACGTAATCGAATTCCTGCCGAATGGGGATCCATACGTCTTTGTCGATCTCTTCATAGGTTTGGCGAACGGTGAGGTCATCGAAAAACTTCAGACCGCCTTTGTGCAAGGTGAGTTCGAGTCTGTTGATGTTCCAGGTGCTGTCGTTGATGAACAGGTATCCATTGCACGTTGCTTCGCCTGTCTTTCGCGCCATCACCTTTACCTTGTACACCACCTGGCCGTTTTCCTTTAGAATTTCTTCGAGCTTGTATTTATACGATAACAATGCAGTTCTGCTGATGGGCGAGATCAAAGGCACTTCAGCAATGCCTTTCATATGCACGAGGTTGTAGTAGAAATTGAAATCGGTTTCGCTGAACACCGGAACAAAAAGACCCTCTTTATTACCGTAGGCCTTATAGGCGGTTCTCTCTTCTTTGTATTTCCCTGGCGCCTGATGATACACCGTTGCCTGCATCTCGAGCAGGTTGATGTTGTTCAGGCGTGCTTCTTCTTTTTTCCGCGCTTCTTCAAAGGGGTCTTTCGGAGGTTCACCGTCTTTCGTTGGCTCTTCTTCGGGCTTCGGTTCCTTTTTCTTTTTCCGGTCGACCACTTCAGCGGCCTTCACATAAATATTCGCACGATAGCTTGTAGTTTGTCCAAGGTATTTTTCCCGGTTGGCAATTGCTTTCTGAATGATCTCGAATCCGGGGTCGCGCCTTCTCACCCTCACTTCGATCTCATTCAACTCTACGCTTGACGACCGAATGGTGAAGTCGCGTATCAGCGGCTTATCCTTAACAATAACTTCAAATCTTATTGTTGTGAAGCCGATGGATGAAATGGCGATGTGATAAATTCCGGGGTCAAGGGTAATGAAATATTTTCCCTGATCGTTTGCTGAAACCCCGACCTCGAGCTCCTGTACAAAGAGATTTGCAAAGGGTACCGGGTTATTGTGTTCATCAAAGACGCGTCCGCTGATGTTCTGAGAGAAAACAGGAACTGCGGGCAGCACAAGAAGTACGAAAACCCGAAGAACTGAAATGGCGAAGGGTCCTTTCAAAACTGTGAGGTAAAGGTTTAATGGATAAACTCCTTCGAGTGGAATTTATTGCCGGTCGACAGATCTTTTTTGCTGACGAACTCCGGTTATGATGACGGAGACAAAGAAAAAGTTTTAGGCTATTTGTTGGCGTTGAGGATCTGGTCGATCTCAAGCCGGGTAAAACCGAGTTTTTCTCCCACCATAATGATCAGATCCAGTTCCGCGTTCGCGAATTCGCCATCGATCTTGGCAACTTCGATCATCTCCTGGAGTTGTGCCTCGCGGTCAAAAAGATTTTGCGGGATCAGGTACTTATACTCGTGCGCTTTGTCCAGCATGATGTTGAACCTGTCGAGTGGGATACCGCGCTGGTAAGCGATCTTGGAAAGGGTCATTCGTTCGATATCTTCGATCTTGCCATCAGCTGCGATCAAGGATACCAGGTTCCTGAAATGTTCGATCTTAATGGGGTCTTGCATCGTGGGGGATTTTCAATAGAGCTCGTGCTCGTGCTAATCAAATATAATAAAATGGTTCGGTTGACCCATCAATCAATTGCCGATGACACAACTTTTTTAAGTGGCTGTGATAGAATTGGTTCGATTGAGTAAATTGACTATTCAACATCTCAGCCATGCCAATTTCCAGAAATGAATTCCTGAAACAGCGTGCGTTCTCGGCTGCAGGGATCTTGTTGACACCGATCTTTTCATCTGGCGCCAGGCTGCAATCGAAAACGATCCGGATAGGTATTATCGGGTGCGGGAGCGGTTCGAATGTCTACCTTCCTCATCGGAAACAATCGCCTTATGCTGAGGTGCGATATCCGATTCGATCGGGCTCAGCCTCAGGGACAAAATTCAACGTGAAAGATCTGTATCCCAACATCGAGGCAATGGTCATTTTAATCAGGAATCAGAAATCAGAAATCATAAATCAATAAATCATAAATGACTAATCGTTACCTCGCGTTGCTAATCCTGCTTCTGCTCGTTGTGGGGGCTTCAATTTATTTTTTACGTGGAAATCGCTCAGATGACAGCGCCCGCGAGTGGCGAGAATACCTGGGTGGGCCTGACCGAAATCATTATTCCACGCTCGATCAGATCAACGCTTCAAATGTCAAACAACTGGTCCGGGCCTGGGAATATCACACGCAAGACAGCGGGCAGATCCAATGTAATCCAATCGTTGTTGATGGTGTGCTTTACGCAGTGACCGCGACTGTCCAACCCTTCGCAGTCGATGCAGCTACAGGAAAAGAACTGTGGCGGGTGCGTGACACTACCGGCACAACCTGGTATGGAACAAGTCGCGGAGTTGTTTATTGGGAAAATGGAAATGATAAACGAATCCTTTATACGAAAGAATCGTTCCTCTGCGCGGTTGATGCCACCAACGGAAAGCCTATACGCGACTTTGGCGACAATGGTCAGGCGAGTCTGAAAGCCGGGCTGGGACCAACAGCTGAAAAGAAATTCGTAATCTCCAACACGCCCGGCACGGTTTACGAAGACCTCATCATCATGCCGATCCGTGTTTCAGAAGGCAGTGATGCTGCGCTCGGCTATATTCAAGCCTTCGATATCAGAACCGGAAAACTTGCGTGGGTTTTCAAAACCATTCCTGACCCCGGTCAACCCGGTTATGAAACCTGGCCTCCCGATGCTTATAAAAACTTTGATGTTGGCGCGGCAAACAACTGGTCGGGCATGGCCATCGACAGGGAGCGCGGCATGGTGTTCGTCCCTACCGGGTCTGCAGGCTTCGACTACTATGGCGCCAGCCGGTTAGGCAGTAACTTGTATGCCAATACCCTTCTTGCGCTGAATGCAAAGACCGGTGAGCGCATCTGGCATTTTCAAATGGTGCACCATGATATTCTCGATCGCGATGCCCCTGCACCGCCCAACCTGGTAACCATCACCCGCGATGGAAAAAAAATCGATGCGGTAGCCCAGGTGACCAAGCAAGGTCTCGTCTTTTTATTCAATCGTGAAAATGGTGAACCGCTCTTTCCCATTGAAGAAAAACCATTTCCGGCTTCCGACATTCCCGGGGAAGAAGCATGGCCAACGCAACCAGTTCCGACCAAACCCGAACCCTACGCACGTCAGCGGGTGACACTCGATGACATCAATCCTTCCGCTTCAAACCGGGAGGAGTTGATCCAGAAATTCAAGATCGCGCGAAGCGAAGGAATTTTTACACCGCTTTCGCGGAACGGGACGATCGTGTTTCCCGGGCTCGATGGTGGTGCAGAATGGGGAGGCGCTGCGGTTGACCCTGAAGGCATCATGTATGTGAACAGTAGCGAGATGGCGTGGCTGCTCGCGCTCAACGAAGCGAAAGCCGTGGATGAGAAAAAAATAATCCATCCGGGAGAGCAGGTCTATGCTGCAAATTGTTCATCGTGTCATGGATCGGAACGGAAAGGAAACTCAGCGAGTGGCTTTCCTTCGCTCGTCAACCTTGCAAGTCGCTTTCAAAAAGAACACGTCACGAAAGTCATTTCTTCAGGCAAAGGCATGATGCCAGCATTTAAAAAACTCTCCGAAAAAGAATTGAACAACCTCGTGGCTTTCCTGTATGGCGAAAATGCCAAGGCTGAAGACAAGGAGGAAGCAGTTGCCGAAGTCAAAGCTCCGAAACCGAGGTTCAATTTCTCCGGCTTTACAAAATTCCTCGACAAAGATGGATACCCGGCAATCACACCTCCATGGGGAACATTGAATGCGATCGACCTGAACACGGGCGAATACAAATGGAAGAAAGTCTTTGGAGAATATCCCGATCTGATGGCGAAAGGAATTCCTCAAACCGGAGCAGAGAGTTATGGTGGTCCTGTGATCACGGCATCGGGCCTGCTGTTTATTGCGGGAACCAAAGATGGACAATTCCGCGTCTACGATAAGAAGAATGGCGAGCTCTTGTGGGAAACAAAACTTCCTGCGGCAGGGTTTGCAACACCAAGCACGTATGAAGTTAAAGGCAAGCAATATATCGTCATCGCGTGTGGTGGGACAAAGCTGGGCGCAAAAAAGGGTGAGAGTTATGTTGCCTTTGCGCTGCCGGAGTGATGGAATTCCTGATTCTGATTTCTGATTTCTGATTTCTGATTTAAAAAAAGACCCCGGCTTATTCCAGGGTCTTAAAAGGAAACTAAACTTATTCTTTGCTCGCTACTACTTGCTGATTACCGTGCGTAAGATCGAACGCGCTGTGAATAGCATCTACGATCTGAGAAATGTAATCTCTCCGGTAGCTGACCAGCGCATTCTTCTCTCCTTCCGCAGTGGCAATACGAACGGCATAACGTTCTTTCGAAACTGCAAGGATTAAAATTCCCAACAGGAACAAACCCACTCCGCTCCAAAGCGCGATGACGTTTGCCGACAACGGGCTTCCATTTGCATCGACAACCCAGTCTGACGGCAACATACCAAGGTATCCCAGTACCGCAGCTGCGATACCCAGCAGCATCAGCAATACTGCAGGCCACCGGTCAGGACGAATCGTCCACATACACAATTTCGTGATTCCATTGAGCCGGTATGCGGTGTTCTTTACTTTGAATGTCGAATCTGTCACAACCACATCTCTTCCATCCGTATAAATCACTTTATCGGGTATCATAAATCATCAATTTTTTCTTTCATGATTAAAAACGAAGGCCAACATCGTGGAGATTTTTAATGTGTCGATACATTCGATGAGTGGCAAAATAGGACTACAACATGTTGCCGCTTGCACACGATGAAAGAAGTGTAGAGCAGCGTTTTGAGCCCTTACAATTTTTTCATTGACATCGCACTTTGCAAAAGGATCGCGAAGACGATAACACTTGCGCAACCGATGATATTATAAAGCAGATATGCGATGCCCGTAAAGAAATGACAATATAATACCAGCGTTTCGGAAAGTATTGCAGCCCAAAAAACGGCCGTACCTCCCACTCTTTTTACATAAAATGCCGCGAGAAAAATTCCCAGGATTGTGCCGTAGAACAGCGAGCCAACAATGTTGACGAACTGAATGAGGTTCTCTGCAAAGCTCGCCAACATTGCAAACGCCATGGCCAGCACTGTCCACATCACGGTAAATCCGCGTGAAGCTTTCAACATGGCAGTTCCCTCCATCGCGCGTGCAAATGATCGCTTATAGATGTCGACCGTTGTTGTCGAAGCCAGGGCGTTGAGCTCACTCGCCATTGACGACATCGCTGCTGAGAACATGACAGCAAGCAAAAGTCCGATGATGCCGTGTGGAAGGTTCTCCAAAACAAAATTCAGAAAGATGTAGTCGCGGTCTTGCGTTTTGGCTCCAGGAACAGCCGCGGCTATGGTTCGTTTCACCGAATCACGCACAGCCTGCTCATCGGCTTGAAATCTTTTCACCTCATCACGTTGTACTTTGATGGATGGCGCATCGTTTTTTTCGAGCGCTGAAACAAGCCGGTCAACAGCAACGCGTTTTTGCACATAGATCGAATCGTACCGTTGATCGAGTGCGGAGAGGGTCGCAGCGTGTTGCGTCTCCATCGCCCGTTCCTTCAACTCACGGTTGTGAAACACAGGCGGCTGATTGAACAGATAGAAAACAAAAACCAAAATGCCGATGAAGAGAATGAGAAATTGCATCGGCACTTTGAGCAATCCGTTGAACAATAACCCAAGCCTGCTTTCCGTGATCGATGTGCCTCCGAGATAACGCGCCACTTGCGACTGATCTGTTCCGAAATATGAAAGAGACAAAAACATTCCCGCGATCAAACCCGACCAGATGTTGTAGCGATCGTTCATGTTGAATTCGAGGTTGACGATATTCAATTTTCCCAGCTCTCCCGCAACATCAACGGTACGCGCAAATGTCATTCGATCTGGCAGCATAGAAAATGCAAGAATTCCAGCGAGCACCATACCGCTGATGATCACCGCCATCTGCTGACGTTGGGTAATGCTTACTGCTTTGGTTCCGCCAGCCAGCAGATAGATCACCACCATCGAGCCGATGAGAACGGTGGTTACACCCACAGGCCATCGGAGAATCGTGGAGAGAACAAGTGCTGGCGCAAAGAGGGAAATCCCTGCTGACAATCCTCTCAACACCAGGAACAACAGGGCAGCCAGGGTCCGTGTTTTGCGATCAAAACGTGTTTCGAGATATTCGTAGGCGGTGTAAACTTTCAGTCGATAATAGATCGGCACCATCGTAACGGAAATGATCACCATTGCGAGTGGCAAGCCAAAGTAAAATTGAATGAAGCGCATGCCGTCCTCGATGGCCTGCCCGGGTGTCGATAAAAAAGTAACCGCACTAGCCTGCGTTGCCATGATCGACACACCGATCATCCACCATCGCATGGAGTTATCGCCACGCAAATAACCTTCGACAGTGTCAGTCTTGCGCGTTCGCCACGTTCCGTACCCAACGATAAATGCAATGGTTGAGAATAGAACAACCCAATCGATGTAGTTCATGAATACGACCGGGTTATCAGGAAGTAAATAAGAATTTGCAAAACGAGTATGCCCAGCACAAGAACATACCAGCGCTTCCAGGTTTTAAAAACAGGTGCTTTGTCATCAGGCTCCATCACCTATTTTGTTTTGTTGCCGATCTTTTGCGCATCGGGCTTTTTAGTTTTGCCTAAGGAAACAAGGTTAGCGAAAAGTTTGTACGCCCCTGGAACACCCTCAGGGAGCTCGCGGAAAAATGAAAGCCCTGTGTAGACGTAGTAGCCCTTACCATACCTTGCGACAAGAAGTCCACCGTTCTTTGGCGTCTCGCCTTTGTCGTTCATGGAGAGCACGGCTTCATAAGCGGGATCCCATTCGTTCGCAAAATACAATCCGCGTTCCTGCACCCATCCTTCAAAATCTTTTGGCGTGATCTTATTGGGTGTATTGAGTAAAGGATGTTCCGGTTTCAGGATCCGGACTTCCGCATTCTCTTCTGTTACCCGATCGCGACTCAACTTCATCGGGAACGGTGAAAACTTTTCCTTGCCAAGTTCCTGGCCGTTGATCGTGTATTGCACCACCATCGTGCCACCTTCGTTCACATAATTCAACAAGTCATCCATGTAAAAATGGATCCGCTTGTTGGTGTTCAAGGCACGAACTCCCAGCACGACCGCATCAACTTTTTTCAGGTTCGCGGGTGTAACTTCTTCATCTTTCATTTCCCACACTTCATAACCCATGTTCTTCAATGCAGCTGGCACTTCATCGCCCGCACCTTTAATGTACGCTACAAGATTTCCTTCTTTCTTCAGGTCCATCTTCACCACATCGATCTCCGCTTTCGGCATCAACGTCTGAATCGGAATATGATCGTAATTGATCAATTGAATGGCGCGATCGAAAGCGCGGCCATCGGCTTCTGCAACCACGTTGATCTTGCCGGAATAACTTGCCGCACCCGGAATGATGTTGAACGTAAGAAGTTTCTCTTCGTCTCTGTGAGCAAGCTTGAAATCGATTTGTGCCGGCTCCGACCTCCACCCTTGTGGCAATTGCAATTTCAATTTGCCCTCTAATAGGCGCTCCACGCCAGATTTTACCAGCACGCTGATCATGCGCGGGTCTGATGTATGGAACACCGTCACACGCTCGGTTGGATTTACAAACACGGGCGGCACGATTTCAAAAGGCCGCGAGAGTTCGCCTTTCACCGGGTCAACCCACTTGAAGATCAATGGTTTTTTCACCTGAAGCGGTTGGCCCATCACTGAAAAATTGAAAATGAAATCGACAGCGGGCAGATTTTCAGGCAGGCCGATTAAATTCTTATTGGTGACTGTGAACAATCCGATGCCATGTGGCTCGCTCAGCCAGTATGGTGCCGAATAATTCGCGCCAGGATTCAGCGTAGGCATCGTGCGAACGGTCACCGATTTATAATTGGCAAGTGTTGCATTGTAGGCAGTATCCCAGTTCAACAACGGTGACTTGATATCGATTAATTTTACATCCACGCCTGAACGATTGACGAACTCGATGAATGACCTCACTTTCTCTCCCGGTGATGATTGAAAATGACCAGACGTCACTTCGATGAACAAGCCGAGGCAATCCTGGATAAGCTGTTCCGTTTCAGCCAGCTTGCGGTCGCGCCACACACCTGCAGGAAGCGCCATGATCTCTTTTCGGATGTCGAATAACTGAGGAATGATGGCAGAAGGATTTTCCATGTCGAATGAGGCAATCGCTTTTTCAACGAGTGGCTTCACAATCTCTCCGCCTTTGATGCGCGTCCAGGTCGTGTTAACTTCTTCGAACATATCTTTCTCTGCTTTCTTACCTTTCATGAACTCAAAGAATTCAGGAAGGTATCCACGCTCGCCACGTCTTCCCCAGCCCTGGCTTTTATGCTGGCTGCTGCTCAGCGCAGAAATTTCAGGATAAGATTTTCCAAGGAGCTGATTGTATTGACCTACGTCCATATATACAACGCCCGGTGTCGTTTCGCTGATGCTTTGATTCCACCAGCGTCCGGTGTTGGTATAGAGTCGTTTCGGCTGCCATACACCGAACTCCTTCGCAGTTTCCGGAAAAGATTCGGGATTGATCGCAGCATCGAACGCCTCACCCGCAAGTATGGCTGACGCTGTATGATGACCGTGGCCTGCGCGTTCATCAGGAGGGAAACGTGTGATGATCACATCGGGTTGAAACTGGCGGAACACTTTCACCACATCCGATAGCACATTCTCCTTTCCCCAGATCGAAAATGTTTCATCTGCCGATTTTGAAAATCCAAAATCGATAGCGCGTGTAAAGAACTGCTGACCACCATCAATGCGTCTGGCAGCGAGGAGCTCTTGTGTTCGGATCAAGCCCAGCAATTCTCCAATCTCAGGACCGATCAGATTTTGACCGCCATCACCGCGCGTCATGGCGAGATATCCTGTTGACGCTAACTTCTCGTTGGAGAGGTAAGTGATCACACGCGTATTTTCATCGTCAGGATGGGCCGCGACATATAATACCGATCCGAGGAAATTTAATTTTTTAAGTTTGAGTTTGATCTGCGATGCACTCGGCTGCTGTTGCGCGAAAGAGTAGAATGGAACGAGCAAAAGTG
>CBHROW010000222.1:0-9438 GCA_966080355.1 uncultured Chryseosolibacter sp. | reverse complement strand
GATCGGGACAAAACCATCGAAGGAACCGGTGAGCGAATTCAGGAGCGCGGTGATTATTCATGCTTCAATGTATCTGCAGGATTGAGCCGTGCAGTTTTCAAAACCTGGACGCTGACGGTGATCACAGCGATGATCAGGATCAGTACTACCGGAACGAAGAACATCAACCAGGTAATGTTGATCTTATAAGCATAACCTTGAAGCCAGCTTTCCATCCCGAACCATGCCAACGGTAAAGAAAGAATTGCGGCAACGACAACGAGCTTTATAAAATCAGTGGATAAGAGTGAAACGATACTGGTCAAAGATGCGCCAAGCACTTTACGGATCCCGATCTCCTTTGTCCGCTGAACAGCGGTGTACGATGAAAGTGCAATCAAACCCAGGCACGAGATCACGATTCCCAAAATCATGAACACGGTAACTACTTTTCCAAAACGGGTGTCGTCACGGTATTGACGTTTGTATTTCTCTTCCAGGAAACGATACTGAAAAACATTGTCAGGAAAAGCCTTCTTGTATACGTCCTCGATGCGTGCAACGGTTTGCTTTGGATTTCCGGCTTCGACCAAAACCGAAAAATCATGATAGGTACTGTATGAAGGACGGAAGATCATCGGTTCCTTCGGATTTCGAAGAGACTCCTGATGATAATCGTTGACAACTCCAACAATGGTCCATACGCGAGTTCCGTTATTTCCCCAGATGATTTCTTTACCAATCGCTTCCTCTGGCGAGCTGATACCGAGAAGTTTTGTAGCCTGCACGTTTATGATGACGGTTTTCAATTTCTCCCATTCCACGTTGTGATCCAGCGGTGTGAACTTGCGGCCCGCTACCAATGCCACACGATAGGTGTCGAAGTAATTGTAGTCTGCATTGACAACACTCATGGTATAGTGCGAATCGGCCGAATGTTCTTTCAGGCGAATGCCAAATGCACGGCCGGTGCGGTCTCCCGGTGTAGAACTGCTTGTCGCTGTGCTGATCACACCGGGAACTCTGCCCAGTTCGGTTTTGAATGTTTCCACGCGGTCAATGAAGGTCGAGTCCCACGCAGTTCGCATGGGAGACGAAACAATGATTGTGTTGTGAATGTTGATACCAAGGTCAGCTTCATTCATGAACTTGAGCTGACGCGACACGATGAGCGTTGCTGTGATGAGGGCTGCCGAAGCTGTGAACTGGAAGATGACAAGACTCTTGCGCAAGTATTGACCGCGACCAGAGCGTTGAAATTTTCCTTTGAGCACGGTGGCGGGCTGATACGATGACAAAATGAAAGCTGGGTAAAAGCCCGAAAGGATCATACCGGAAAACATGATAGCTGCAAAGATCCAGATCGTTGAAGAGCCGATGCCGACAAATATTTTTCCCCACGAAAGATTGGCTTCGATGAGCTCGTTGAACGAGCCCTGAAGAACGGTGACGATAACCATCGCCAGGATAAAAGCTACAAAGCTGATGAGTACCGATTCAAGTATGAATTGCCTGACCAATTGTGACTTGAATGCACCCATCACTTTTCGAAGTCCAACTTCCTTTGCACGATCTATTGCCCGCGATGTAGTGAGGTTGATATAGTTGATCCAGGCAAGTACGAGAATGGAAATGGCTACGATCAGCATTGCCCACACCGCTTTTCCGCTCGCGGTCTTCGCAATGTCGTATTCATAATTCGAAAACAAATGTGCGTCTTTCAGGGGTTGCAGATAAAACTTTTCAACGCTGCCTGAAACTTTATCGCCCTGAAAATATCGATCGCTGAATGCCGGAAATTTTGCCTCGAGTTCTTTTGGATCAGCGTCCGGCTTCAATACGAGGTAATGGCGCATGTCAGACCACGTCCAGCTGTTGTCTGCACCCATGTCTTGAGGAGAAAAAAGTGAGGAGTAAGAGACGAGCGCCTCGAACTGCAAGTGACTGTTATCCGGAACGTCTTTAAAAACTGCAGTGATCTTGAACGGCTGAGGGTCAGTTCCCCAATACAAAACACGACCCAGCACTTCTGAATAGTTTCCTTCGCTAAACGTAAAATATTTTTTCGCTGTTGATTCAGAAAGGGCCATCGAATAACCTTCTTTCAGACATGCCTTCCGATCGCCAGCCAGCAGCGGAAAATCGAATACTGAGAAAAAATGCTCATCGGCAAAGATCGCGGTTTGCCCGGTGAATATTTTATCTTCGGCTTTCACATTAAGATCTCCGCCAGGCATCATCCGGGTATACATCTCGATCTCCGGATAATCTTTCGCCATGGTAGGGCCGATAGTCGGATACATGATCGTGCCATGCTGAATAAGCTTACCATGCTGAAATCGGTCGTTGGTAACCCGATAGATGCGGTCGAATTTGCTGTTGAATTTATCGTAACTCAACTCGAAGCTCACAAATTGAAAGATAAAAAGGCACGTTGCCAGGCCGAGTGCAAGCCCAAGCACATTGATTCCCGAGAATACTTTGCTTTTAAGCACATTGCGATAGGTAATCATCAGGTAGTTGCTGAACATAATAAGATCGGTTAGTTGGACATCGAATTTATTTCTCAAAACAATTCCCGGTCTGAAGAACTTGAAGACGTTCATAGCGAAGTTCCGTTTCGCAATACGGCTTCCGTGCAATTGCAAATCGGCCTCGAATTGTTCCTGCAAATCGCCCGCGATCCCTTCCAGCAATTCCGGAGGACAAAACCACTGCAGGAATTTGATCATCACACCCGGTGGGTAATGGTTTAACCCTTCAGTCATATGGAAGTGTTTGCACAGGATCTTTCAAAACAAACGCGCTTGGTCTGGCTCACAATAATCGACATCGCCCCAAGCACCAATATCACAAATCCACCAGACGCGATCCAAAACATTCCTCCCGCCTTGTAAGCAAAACGCGAAAACATATTGTCACTGATATGAGGCTGGCGGTTGCGCACTAGCTGAATTTTAATTGAGGGATAAGCTTCCACAGATCGATGCGGGCTTCTTTCAGCGCGCGCAGCATAGCCAGGCCAGCGTTCGTCACTTTGAAAATTCGTTTTCTCCGGCCACCCCGTGCGTTGGTCGCTCCACCCATGCTCGATTTTACATAGCCTTTGTCTTCAAGCCGGTAAAGCGTTACGTGCACGGCACTCAAATTTACTTCCCTCCCAACCCTTTCGCGGATCTCATTCACGATTGCATTGCCGTATGCTTCCTCTTGCAGAATACCGACCATGGTGAGGACAAGTTCCTCGAATTCGCCAAGATATTCCTTGCTCATTTCTTTATATTTTGTAAGACTAATATACAGATTAGTATATAGTTTGTAAGACATATCGGGGTGGCTATACGCTGGCCGCCTGCTATTCACTTGTGAACCAGCTATTTAGAAGTGTGGAATTTGTAAAATATTTTCTTCAATCCGTGGTTTATCGTGGATAAATGCCAACAATCGCCTAATTCGTAAGCGTACAAACGAAAATCCATAAAGGCCCGTTAGGTTTGCATCGGAAAAAAATGAAGGTTGATCGTCAGGAATTTTTTAACCAGCGTAATAGACCCAATCACGAAGCGTCTTCAGATAATTTTTTCCTTAAACCAATTTTTTAACTGCCAATACCTGGCCTAAAACAAAAACACATGATGAAATTCACCAAGTCAAACGCCCTCATCAAAACCTCTGTATTTGTTTTCGCATCTCTCTTCGCAATGACCAGTTGCCAGGACGATGAATTAACCGAAGTGACAAAAGATGTTCAAACCCAAGCTACTGCAGCGGATGAAACTCCAGCGGTTGGAAGTCTCACGATTGAAGGAACACACACCGTGTTTGTAGGAAAAGTCGATTGCAGCACATGTACCTATGTCGTAGTCGGCAAAGAAGAAACAGTAGATGGTAAAGAACTCGGTCTGAAACCTGGAAGTGTAATCTGCCTTGACGCAGCAAAAAAATACGGAAACCTCACGTTTACGAATGTTGAAGGAAGCGAAAAAGCTCCGATCACGATCGGAACGTGCGCAAAATAACATATAACCTGTTGGTGGAAGTTGCGAATGAAGCTGCGCGTGCCGGACCGTCAACTGAAAAATATCTTTTCATAAAACCGTAGACAAAATGCTATTGAGAAAAACCGTTGCCGCATTGACGGTAGCCACTATCTTTTTGTTTTCGCGTTGCTCCGATGACCAGATCATTGAAGATGCAACCACACAGCTATCCGCGGAAGACGACCTGGCAACCAGCGCGACAGCTACTGCAGACTGCGGATGTACATATACCGTTCCATCGAATACATATTCAGTTGACGGGAAAGCTCTCGGACTGAAGCCTGGGGCAGTGATCTGTTTGAAAGCTGGCAACGCATATAAAAATATTGTGTTCAAAAATTTAGTGGGCACAGCAACCAGCCCGATCACGATCAAGAACTGCGGAGGCACTGTTACCTTGAACGCAACAGGTATGACGTTCGGGCTGAAAACACAATACAGCAAATACATTCATATCACCGGTGGAACCTCCACAACGTATGGCATCAAGATCAACGGAGGCCAGCAAGGCATGACGCTCGAAAGCCTGACGTCAGACGTTGAGGTCGATCACGTAGAAATTGGAAGCACCGGCTTCGCAGGAATTATGGCGAAGACAGATCCAACATGTGACGATGCAACGATCCGCGGAAATTTTGTAATGCGCAATGTGCTTCTTCACCACAACTATATTCATGACACAGGTGGAGAAGGGTTTTATGTGGGCAATACATTTTATCTCAATGGTGTGAAGACTTCCTGTGGAGTTCGCCTTCCCCATATTCTCGAGAATGTAAAGATCCACGACAATACAATTAAAAATTCCGGCTGGGAATCCATTCAGGTGGGTTCTACACCGGGTGGCGCTGAAGTTTACAGCAATCACATTGAGAACTACGGTGTTAAAAACGTAACCTATCAAAAGAATGGAGTTCAATTTGGCGAAGGTGCGCCCGGTAAATTCTACAACAATTACATCAAAGGTGGAAAAGGTATCGCGCTCTTCATTCTTAGCAACGCACAGAATTTTGTCTACAACAATGTGATCATTGGTCCGGGTGAAGATGGAATATTTGTCGATGAGCGCACTGCGACAGGTCCTGGATTTAAGTTCATCAACAATACGATCATCAACCCGGGAACCAATGGAATGCGGTTGTATTCCGACAAGGTAAGCAATGAGGTCAGGAACAACATCATTGTCAACCCGGGCAGCTACAGCAAATACACTTATCCGCGAACGGGTAACGATGCGTATGTATATCTGCTGAGCAAAACAATGAACGTGGTTTCGTCCAACAATCAGCAGACGCGAGACATTGCTTCGATGAAATTTATGAACGTCTCCGCTAACAATTTTGCACTCACTAGTTCTTCACCTGCGGTAAACAAAGGTTACAACATCGGTACCTATGGTATCACCACAGATTTTTTACTCCAGCCACGATTGAAAGGCAGCGCTTATGATGTAGGAGCCTTTGAATACTGAGGTAGCAAATTATTTTTCATAGTAGGTTTAGGTTTGAGCCCGTTTCAAAATGAGACGGGCTTTTTTAATTCCGCAACGGTATGGCTGGCTGCCGGCTCCTGATCAAGCAGCTTTGGCGAAATTCTTACATTGATGCGGCTGTCAGGATTTTTAACTTCCCTTACTGCTGCTTATGGCGTTACTTGTCTGACCGGAAATTTAACTTCCGAACACACTAAACCCGCAAGCTGTATGATCAAATTTTCCAGGCTGCTAGCTGCCGTCCTATTCTTTTTTGTTGTGACCTTTCAAAACTGCTCTTCCGATCCTGAGATCAGTCCAACTGCTCCTTCTTATTCCGATACTGTGGTTCATACACTCGCTGCTTCCGATGATGATTGTTCAACTTGTACGTATATCGTTCCCGACAAAACTCACCTTATTGATGGTGCGGCACTCGGACTCAAACCTGGCGATGTGATCTGTCTCAGCGCAGCCATAGCCTACAAGAATCTCCTCTTTAAAAACATCATCGGGACAGCGGAGAACCCGATCACAATTCGGAACTGCGGAGGGCAGGCTAACCTTACCGCAACGGACCTTTCGTTTGGACTAAAAATGCAATTCAGCAAATACTTCCGCATCACGGGAGGAAATACGCTTGGCGTGTACGGTATACGAATTACCAACGGCCACATCGGCATGGCGCTTGGTGACTTGAGTACCAACTTCGAAGTTGACCATGTAGAAATTCAGAACACCGGCTTCGCAGGTATCATGGCGAAAACCGATCCGACTTGCGATCCGGCAACCTGGCGAGAAAATTTCACGATGAAAAATATCACGCTCAATTATAATTATGTGCATGACACGGGTGGCGAAGGCTTTTACATCGGGAATTCATTTTACCAATCGGGCGTCAATACGGAATGCGGAATTCGTTATCCTCATGAAATACATTACCTGCGGGTGTTCAACAACACGGTGAAAAATTCAGGCTGGGATGGACTACAAGTTGGCTGTGCGACATTGGGTGCAAAGATCTACGGCAATACGATAGAAAACTACGGTGTGCTGGATACATACAATCAGAGAAACGGCTTGCAACTCGGTGAAGGAACTGGTGGAGTATGTTACGGCAATTACATCAATCACGGAACTGGAAATGGAATGAACGTACTCGGTCTTGCCAACAACATCATCAGCAACAACATCATTGTAGACGCTGGCGACATGGGCGTGTTCTGCGATAACCGATATACGACCGGAAACGGATTTGTCTTCATTAACAATACGATCATCAGTCCTTTCAATGATGGGATCCGAATTTATGCTGACGAAGTGCCGATGAATGTTATTGTGAACAACATCATCATCAATCCTGGCAATTACAGTCGCTACGTGTATCCAAGAAAACCGGAAGACTCTTTTATTTATAAATACAAATCGGTCAACGTTGATCTACGCAATAATTTTTTTCGCACATCGATCGATGATGCAAAATTCGCTGACGCGGAAAGTAATAACTATCGACCCGCTGCATTTTCTCCGCTCATCGACAAGGGCGCAGACATTTCCAGCCATCAGATCTTAACCGATTTCTATAAGAAGACCAGGCTTCGCGGACCGGCTTACGACATCGGTGCAGCTGAATTTCAATAGTTACGCGGCTATCGGTGCAGAAAATCTCATGGGCACTTTCCGCGAGACCTTATCGATCATCTCGACAGGGACAAAGAAGATATTATAATATTTACTGCCGGAGATCAACTGACGATCCTTGAACAGGAACGATTCGTATCTAAGGTCGTTCATGAAATCCAACTCGTTTTGTCCCGGGCTTTCCATCAACACGATTGGGCGGTTTGCTGCAAGCGTCTTCACTGCCCCTTCCAAAACTTCATATTCAAAACCCTGAACATCGATCTTGATAAATCCGGGGTTGAGTTCGAAATCGTCCAGCTTGCGAACCGCGCAACTCATTTTCTTCACTTGCAGTTTGCTCTTGTCAAAATTATAAATACGGTTGGTCAGCCAATCTCGCGCATGCTGCTCCTTAAAAGACGCCAGTCCATCGAACATATAGTTATTGTAGAACGGAATGAACAGGTCGAAATTGGAATTGGCATTACCAAGTCCGCAGCGTTGAATATTGACATGCGAATTGCTTCCGTAGAGTTGATCCAACTTTTCGCAGAGGAATAAATTCGGTTCGAAAGCAACTATTTCAGCGCGAGGCGATCGCATGAGAATGGAATGGATAGCATCACCCCTGTTCGCACCGATGTCGACAAACGTGGTTGAATTCAACGGGAGGTGAGGAATGATCTCGAAATCCTCTTCGTGTGTTTTGTTTAGCAGCGCACGCATTTGCCGTTGAACCGAGAACTTGTAATCCTGCAGGTAAGGAAAATGCACCTGGATGGATCTGAACAGTTTGAGCATTTTGGGAGACATAGAGCGTCATTTATATTCAACTTCACAATCAACTTCACAGCCGGATCTCACCAGTTAGCAACCTGGGTACATGCAGAGGCGAAAAAATTATTCCCACAAGAACCTGAAGCGTCTATAATGGGGAAGCCGATTCACATTTTGCACGGTGCCTGGCAAAGCAGCAGTCTGGAACAAGTTTGGTATAAATTCTCATTGCCTTTTCTTATGAATATCATCACATCTCGTTTTTTTCCGATTTTTCTTATCGCGCTAGCGGCCCTGATTGCAGGTGGATTCCGGTCAGATTTCCGGATCGATTTCGACAGGGGACGCAAGGCTTTCTCGTGCATGGAGTGCGACTTCCTCGTGAATGGTTACCACAACGATGGACGAACACTTTCGGTCAAACCTGGACAAATCATTTGTTTCAGCGCATCCATGAATTACAAGACCGTGAAACTATCATACATCAAAGGAACCAAATTGAATCCTGTCATCATCAGGAACTGCGGTGGGCAAGCGGTGATTTGGGAGGGATTACGCGTGGAGAACTCCGAGAATTTTAAGCTTATTGGCGATGGTGATCCCGACATTAAGTATGGTATAAAAGTAAGGACACACAAAAGCTTTTACCTGACCTTCGAAATGTTCACTACAGATTTTGAAGTAGCCCGTGTTGAAGTTGCCGGATATAATAAGAATGGTGATGGCAAGGATTCCGGTTTTGCAGGAATGGGTATCAAGACAAGTCCGTATCAAGACTGCAATCTTTTTCGCGATTCCACACGCCAGGCGTGGACCATGAGAAACGTGAGTGTTCACGATAATTATATACACGACACTGGCGGAGAAGGAATGTATATCGGTCATGGATTTTACAGCGGGCGAAAAGAATTGAAGTGCCCTTTCAAGACGTGGTCGCACTCTATTAAGGGTTTACGCGTCCACCATAATCTTGTTGAAAACACTGGCTGGGATGGTATCCAGATAAAAAATGCAGATGAAGATTGTGAAGTCTACAACAACGTTGTTCGAAACTACGGCATGCGCGGACATGGATCTCATAACGAGGGACTGATGCTGGCCGATGGAGTGACAGGAAAGGCTTATAATAATCTCATTGACACGGGCAGCGGTCACGGCATCATGTTCCAGGGAATGGGAAATAATGATGTCTTCAACAACATTGTGCTCAATGCGGGCGAAGATGGCTTTAACGGAACAGCAAGTGTCATGGGACTATACTTACCGGACGGCTATTACCGTATCTTCAACAATACGATCTACAATTCAAAAGATGATGGCTTCACATTTTTTAGTGCGCGCGGTGGCGAGAAACTGATCATGAACAACCTGGTGATACGCGCGGGCCACAAACTATATCCGAAGGGCGCACCAGTTACGCAAGCAAGCAACCTTTTTGTTCAGGACACAACGCTGGTCAATTTCGCAACGGTGACCCTACGCGCAATTGACGATGGTCTCATGGACCATGTGATCCTCGAGCGCTATCCACAAGCCATCAACCAGGGAACG
>CBHROW010000221.1:0-9486 GCA_966080355.1 uncultured Chryseosolibacter sp. | reverse complement strand
TACCCGAAGCATGTTTTGAATTCAAAATTTCCACAAAAATGCAAACGGTAAGAATGTTACTTCTTCAGCAATCGTCCAACCATTAGGTGAATAATTTCGTTTTGAAGGAACCGACTCACCTTTTTATTGCACCTTCGAACGAGCGTGGACAACTGCAGCAATTCTCTGACGCTCCGATTCAACCGTTGCCGCTCGAATGCCTGTACACGCAGACGATGGCTTTCGACCAACATGGTCTTCACGTCATTGCGCCTGCATGCGCCTTTCCGAAAGTTGAACCTCCAAGCGATATTTCAGCTGACGACAGAAAGAAACTGCACGAGGTCAAGCGTTTTATCGAACAGGATTTTTTGCATGAACATACTATTGCCAGCTTGTGCCGGCAGGCGAGCCTAAATGAATTCAAGCTCAAGAAAGGCTTCAAAGCCCTTTTTGGTACACGCGTTATTCAATATGTGCGCAGGTTGAGAATGGAGCACGCCCATGAGCTTCTTAGCAAGGGAGGCATCAGCATTGAAGAAATTTCTATAAAACTGGGTTATCAGTACACGAACCATTTTTCAACGGCATACAAAAGGCACTTCGGGTATAGGCCATTTGCAAAGGCAAGGACTTCCGCATGACGACACGCGTTCAACTTCTGATCTCGGTTGCAATTGATCACGCAATTGCGTTGTGCTCCTTTCGGTTTCGTTCGAGTTGCTCTTGTGTTGCCTGAAGCTCTTCCATATTTTGACGGAGCTCCTCTTCACGTTCTCTCATCATCACCTCGCGCATTGAAGCTTCATCTAACAATATTTTCATCTTCGCTGTAGTACGCGTATTGACGAGCGCTGATGCGAAGAACTCCCCGGCTTTTTCAAGAAACGCTACGTGATGCGGTTCGAATACATCGAAGCTCGCGAACTCCGCGATAGCAACCGGTTTCCCTTCATGTTTCATCGGAACGATCAATAGACAGCCGGGGGCGGATTCACCAAGCCCTGACGTAATGTGAATGTAGCCTTGCGGAACAGCTTTGATCAGCACCGATTCGCCTTCGAGAAATGTCTGGCCGAGCAAGCCATCACCAATATCCACTTTCTTTTCAATGAATTTTCTTCGATCGAAAGCATAGCAGCCTGCCAGGCGAAGATGTTCTTCGTCTCCGTTGCTTTCAATAACAAACAGGCTTCCTTGCTGCGCTTTTAGATACCGGGTCAGGTGCGACACGGCCTGAACGCTCAGTTGTTCGAGGTCGTTCTGATTTTTGCGTACAATATCCGAGAACTCGCTCAGGCCTTCATTTGTCCAGTTGCGCTTTTCGTCTTCGAGCTTGACCTCGTTCAAGCGTTGCTTGAGTTGGATCAAATTACCGGCAAGTGTTTTTTCATTGAATGTCTTGTTTGTCTCGGTCAGGCCTTGCCACTCTACCTGGTAATTGCCTGATGCAAGAGAAGAAATAAATTCAGAAGCTTGCCTCACGTGGCTCACGGAACGTGTATTGATCTCTTCATCGACCGGTGAATCTCGCTCGCCATCGTCAAATACGTATGTGCGGTCAGCCCGGTCTACCAGTAATAAAGTTTGTTGTCTGCGTTTGCGCTCTGCGTTCACCTTCGAAACAAATAGATAGAGCAACGGAAGACCGAGAACCAGGATTCCAACCTGAAGAAAAAGATTGCTTTTAATTGCGAATTGATAATCATCGAGCGACTCCCTCTTGAGATTGTCTTCATAGACAAAGAGTGGGGTGGAGAATTGATTATACTTCGACCATACTTCGTAACCGCGATCTTCCTTGAGCAAGCTTACGAAGGCTTCCATGTCGCCCGTACGTGCTTGTTCGATCATCGCGTTGCTGAGCTTCGTGTATTTGCGGACTTCCTCCATCACGGTTGAAGCTTCACTGCGTGCCGGATAGTGCTGGACATTGAGCAAAGAATCGATTCGTCTGAAAATTGGCGGTGTCATTTCAATAGCTTCGCGATAGGGGATCAACAGCTTCTCATCCCGTGTAAGCGCAAAACCGCGCACACCCAGATCGAGGCCATGCATGATCCGCGTCAGGATCTCCTGCGTGGATTGCCGCACAAGATCGGTCTGTTGAATGATAACGTGATTCTTCTCGATGACAGTTTGATTGTGTAAAGCGAAAATAGTACTGGTGATGAACGCAACGCCAATGACCAGGATGATCCAATTGGCCCTCAGGAAATTCTTCATTCGGGATTTTAGTAGGGTGATGTAAAATACACCCGTCCGAACGGCTTTCAAGCACTTCACGAAGAACTTTTTACGCAGTCGTTTGCGTCACGGTATGGCTATGCTTTTTTCGGGTCTCGTGCTTTTAGATCAACGACCCCGATGAGCGATAGAACGACACTGAGTTTCGCAAACGCGGTTCGAAAGTCGGGGCTGATATCTGGCTCCATTCGGCTTGCCGCCTGTATTGCGAGGTCTGACTTTACCGCGCCACAATAAAATCGTCAATTAGATGGAATGAAGAGGATCAGCTGAGCACGCCAATACGGTCGCGCATGATGCGAATGTTATCTTTGATCATCCGGATGCTTTCGTAGACCGGACTGTTAAAGAGAACTTTATAGCGCTTCACCCACTCGATGTCGATGAGGGTTACCACGGTGCGATCAAGGGGATGACCGAAAATGCATGTCGACTCAAAAACTATTTTATTATGATTGACATTTTTCACCGCGGTTTTGATCGGACGATCCATGTCACGCAGCTTGATAGAAAGTAGATAGCCGCGGTTTTCACTCAAGAGCAACTCGCGCAGGATTTCTTTTTTGTCGGTTTTCATGGTAAAGCATGTCGGGAATGCATTGAAAAAATCGTGCCTTCCAGCGCCAGGGATTTTGTGGTTCACCGTGATCTGGCAACTTGCGGAAAAGGCCGGAAATTTGCATTTCAATTTCCCCAGGAGGAAGCAGCTGTAAGCCAATACGTTAATACCTATAAATACGGTAGAATTTCAGTATCTTTGCATACTTCAAGAGTTGAACTATGCTTTCAAAAAAGTGTCAATACGCTTTACATTCCCTTATCTATATCGTTGAGCATCAGGATTCTGATCGCATTACTATCCAGGAGATTGCCGACCAGAAGAATATTCCAAAGAAATTCCTCGAAGGGATCCTGGTCGACCTGAAAAATGCCGGCATCGTGGGAAGCAGAAAGGGAAAATTCGGTGGTTACTATCTCAAGCGCAAGCCCGAAGAAGTCTCCGTTCTGGAAATTGTCCGCCTGATCGATGGCGCGGTGGCCATGTTGCCTTGTGTTTCGTTGAACTTTTACGAAAGCTGCGGCCGATGTGAAGACGAAGCAACCTGTCGCGTGAACAAACTATTCAGTGCGGTGCGCGATGAAACGCTGAAGATCCTGTCCGGGGCAACACTGGAAGATCTGCGCAGAATTCCGATCCCGGGCGCGGCTCTGAAGAAGGCAAAGAAGCGCGATGTAATAAAGGCCTAGTTGTTTGCCTTTAAGTCTTTTGCCCCTTAGCGTTTTAGCTCTTGGCCATTAGCTTTGGTGGTAGTGTAAAAAATCAGGCTCTTGTCTTTTTTGCGAATTGACTAACGGATACCCACGCGTTCAAGAAGTTCCGCGCGCTTGCCAATGGCCAACAGCAAACTGCCAATAGCCAAACCTACGATTTTTGCAGCAACGCAGTTCTTTCAATTTCGCGGAGGTTCTCCAATTTCTTATTTCTCAGGAATCCGTTGATGTCTTCGAAGTGTTCAACAATCCGCTTGTTGCCGAACTCATACACTTTGTTCGCCAGCCCATCGAGAAAATCGCGATCGTGAGAAACGAGGATGAGCGTTCCATCGAAAGCTTTTAAGGCATCTTTCAGAATATCCTTTGTCTTAATATCCAGGTGGTTAGTCGGTTCGTCAAGGATCAAAAGATTAACGGGCTGAAGCAGAAGTTTGATCATGGCAAGGCGCGTCTTCTCTCCCCCCGACAGAAACTTCACTTTTTTATCGATCGTATCGCCACTAAACATAAACGCGCCAAGAATGTCTTTGATCTTCGTGCGAATATCGCCCTCCGCGATCGTGTCGATGGTTTGAAACACCGTCAGGTCTTCGTCAAGAAGAGAAGCCTGGTTTTGGGCGAAATATCCGATCATCGAGTTGTGCCCGAGCTGCAATCGGCCATCAAAATCGATCTCTCCCATAATGGCCTTCACCAGGGTGGATTTTCCTTCACCATTCTTTCCCACAAATGCCACTTTCTCACCTCGTGAAATCGTGAATGACGCATCTTTAAATACCGTGTGATCGCCATAGCGCTTGCCTACACCATCAGCAATGACCGGATAGTTGCCGGAACGTGGCGCAGGAGGGAACTTGAGGTTCAGCGAGGATGTGTCGACTTCATCAACCTGAACAATTTCCATCTTCTCCAGCATCTTCACCCGTGACTGAACCTGTAATGTCTTGGAGTATGTGCCTTTGAAGCGTTCAATAAATTCCTGGATATCGGCAATCTGTTTTGCCTGATCGTCAAATTGTTTTTGCTGCTGCTCACGTCTTTCTTTCCGGAGCTGCAGGTATTGCGAATAAGGAACCTTGTAATCGTAGATCCTTCCCATCGTAACCTCGATCGTCCGGTTCGTGATGTTGTCCACAAACGCTTTGTCGTGAGAGATCACGATCACCGCTTTCGCATTCTTCACCAGGAACTCTTCAAGCCACTGGATCGAACCGATATCCATATGGTTGGTTGGCTCGTCAAGCAGAATGAGATCCGGTTTCTGCAATAGAATTTTTGCAAGCTCAATTCGCATACGCCATCCACCGCTGAACTCGTTTGTAGCCCGGGTGAAATCCGAACGCACGAACCCAAGACCCATCAATGTTTTCTCAACCTCAGCATCAAAATTGATCTCTTCGATCGAATAGTACTTTTCACTGAGTTCTGACACCTGCTCGATGATTGCCGCATATTCGTCTGACTCATAGTCTGTGCGCGTTTCAAGCTGAGTGTTGAGTTCATCGATCTGTTTCTTCATGCCCAGGATCTTCGAAAATGCTTTTGATGCTTCCTCGAACACGCTGCAGTTGTCTTCAGTCAAAAGGTGCTGTGGTAAGTAAGCGATTACCGCATCTTTTGGCGCAGAAACTTTTCCACGTGTGGGTTTATTCACACCGGCAATGATCTTGAGCAAGGTGGATTTCCCCGCCCCGTTTTTACCCATCAGGGCAATACGGTCGGTGTCGTTGATATTGAAGGTGATATTTGAAAAAAGCGCAGAACCGTTGAATTCAACCGTTACCGAGTCAACTGAGATCATGAGGTTTAAAAATAAGGGGGCAAAGATAAGATTTTCTGGCACATCATCGAGCGACAGCGGAATGGCTATAGCGATAGCATCCACCAGCTATATTCGATTGCCATGCCTATTTTTTTTCGCAGCCAATTCGTTGAACCGGTGCAATGGGGTTGATATCTTTACTATGTCATGAGAACCAGACACTCCAGCATTCAGCGCACGCTCCAGACTTTCATCGTTACGGTGAAGATCGAGCCCGATACCGATGATGAGCGGAGGTTACTTATCAACGCGTTCGATCAGGAAGCAGGCTCGCGTGATGCACTCGTTCATCAATACATCGACTATTACGTGAGCCAGAATTTCCCCGGGATGAAAGTGACACGCGCAGACCACGACAAATATCCCACACTGCTGAAAGTTTACCTGGAACGCCAATCTCAAAACTGAATCGGTTTTGTCGCAAGAGCCGATTGTCTATTTTTGAAAAACCATGGGGATGAACAAGAATTTCAAAAGCAATGAGCGAGAGCTTGTGAAGGTTGCCACATTCTTCAAAAAGCAAAGCAGGAAACTCATCGAAGAAGGACGGCTTGGAGAAGAGCACCGGAAGGTTGGTGAGACCGTTGATCGGTTCATCGAACAGATGGAGCGCCATGCCGATGCGCGCGCTTTTATCCTCGGACAACGTGACTCGCTCAACAAGCTCGTGAAGGACGATGCATCATGTCCGCACTGTGGAAAAAAAGATATGCTGAAGCTCGCAGGCACCGAGAAAAATGAAAAGGGTTGGAAGAGCAACCGATACAAATGCCGCAGATGTAACATTGAATTCACCTGGAACAGGCCGAATAACCCGTGGGATATGCTTCAGTTCATTGACGAAATGATCGGTATCATGAAAGGCAAACTTGACGACCCCGAAACGCCCGACCAAGAGAAGCAACACATCGGCCAAGCGCTTGAAAACATGACTGCAAACTTATCGCGACTCAAGCCGGTTATCGAAGAACACGAAAAAGATTTCAAGGAACTTCAAACGCGCGACCTGGAAATGGACAAGCTCATTCACGAGTTCAAAAATTCTCTCCTCATCGAAAAGATTAAAATGGATACCTGGGAAAATAAAAATCGTCAGGCATGAGTTTCCTGGAGGTTGCTCACGTAAGCAAATTGGCAAACTCGGAGACCGTTATCGATGCGATCAGCTTTACTCAACTTCCGTTGGAAAAGGTTGTGATCGCGGGTGAAACAGGATCGGGCAAAAGTACGCTTCTCAAGATTATCGCTGGCCTCGAACAAGCTGACTCGGGAATCGTTACTTTCGAAGGTAAAATTGTGAAAGGCCCCGCAGAGACTTTGGTTCCGGGCCACAAAGATATTGCCTATCTCTCGCAGCATTTTGAATTGCAACAGTTTCTGCGTGTGGAACAAGTTCTGGAATACGCCAACAAGATCAGTTCATCCGCGGCAAAAGAGTTGTTCGAAGTCTGCGCAATCGATCACCTCGCGAAGAGACGAACGGATGAACTGTCGGGGGGCGAACGTCAGCGCATCGCATTGGCCAAATTGCTGATCGGAGCACCGAAGCTCTTGTTGCTCGATGAACCGTTCACCAATCTCGACATGGTTCAGAAGAACATTCTCAAGGGTGTGCTGATCCACCTCTCTGAAATTTTGAAAATGTCGATCATTCTCGTATCACACGACCCTCTCGACATTCTGCCATGGGCCGACAAGATATTGATCATGAAAGACGGGAAGCTGATACAAACCGGCTCAGCCATGGAGATCTATGAGCGCCCTGTCAATGTGTATGCTGCGGGTTTATTCGGTCGCTACAACATCATTCCAGGATCGGTTGTAAAATCGATGTTGCCCGATACCGATGTACGCGGCCACCTTGCGATCTCGCGGCCGGAGTTTGTGCGGATCACCCGCTCAAAAAATGATCTCATCGAGGCGAAGGTCGTTTCAGTTAATTTCTTTGGAAACTATTTGGAGATCGAAACACGCCTTGCACGTCAATCCATTTTTGTAAGATTGCCGGGAAATGCGAAGTTGCCGAGAAAGGGCGATGTCGTAGGCCTTCGATTTGACAAAAAGAAAATTCATTTAACACAGCATTGAACAATATGGCGATACAAGCAAAAGCATACGCAGCACAAGATCATCAGTCACCATTAGCTCCCTGGAAGTTTGAACGGAGGGCGCTTCGCGATCATGACGTTCAGTTCGACATCATGTATTGTGGTGTGTGCCATTCTGATCTTCACCAGATCCGAAACGATTGGTTCCCGGGGATCTTTCCAATGGTTCCGGGCCATGAGATTGTCGGTCGTGTAACAAAGATCGGAAAGTCAGTACGAAAATTTAAAACAGGAGAGCTCGCTGCAGTAGGTTGCCTCGTGGATTCATGCCGCACATGCGAGAACTGCAAAGATGGCCTCGAGCAGTATTGTCTCAACGGAGCTGTAGGTACTTACAACAGCCGTGAGAAAGATGGCGCGCCAACCTATGGCGGTTATTCCAATACCATTGTTGTTCACGAGGATTTCGTGCTTCACGTTTCTGAAAAGCTGAACCTCGCGGCAGTTGCACCGCTACTTTGCGCAGGCATCACCACATGGTCGCCACTTCGTCATTGGAAAGTGGGAAAGGGCCATAAGCTCGCTGTGCTGGGCCTGGGCGGTCTGGGTCACATGGCGGTGAAGTTCGGAGTTGCATTCGGTGCAGAGGTTACAGTGCTCAGCACATCGCCTGAAAAAGAAAAAGATGCGTTGGCGTTGGGCGCGCACAAATTTGTCGTTACATCCGATCCCGAACAGGTGAAGAAAGTTCGTGGCTATTTCCATTTCACCCTCGATACGGTTTCGGCTGAACACGATTTTAAGAGTTATTTGCCGATGTTGAAAACCAACGGAACTCACATCCTGGTCGGCCTCCCATCAAAGCCGTTGCAAATTCCTCCATTCAGTATTGTAGGCGGAAGGAGAAGTGTGGCCGGTTCTTCGATCGGAGGAATTCCGGAAACACAGGAAATGCTCGACTACTGCGCGAAACACAACATTGTCTCCGACATCGAAGTCATCAACATCAACTACATCAACGAAGCCTACGAGCGTATGCTGAAAGGAGATGTAAGGTACAGGTTTGTGATAGACATGGCGTCTCTTTGAGAAGTTAGCAGTTGGCTAGTAAGCCAGTTGAGTTAGTCATTGTAGGCGCTTGGGTTAAGCGAAGACAGCGTCAACTTATTCTTTTCAATTTTGATTTTATTGTTGCTGCTTGGAACCCTCATCACATCTTGCCAACTGGCTTCATTGCCAATTGCCAGCTATTCTATCTTGATTAGTGTATCTCTCTCAAACGCAACCAGCTCTTTTACCGCACCGTCATCACCTTTTACAAAACGGATATTCTTATAGGGATTGCCCTTTATAAAGAATGACGTCTCCGATTCAGGCACGAAGGTGATCAGCTGACCATTCCAAAGTTGTTTCACATTCAATTCTTCTCCCGTGGCGGTGATCTCTACAACGAGTGCTTTGTTCTCACGCACCTGGTATTTACCCGTCAGCACCTTCAGTTTGTCTGCGCCAATCGAAATTTGCTTGCGTTCCACAGGTTTGAATTCTTTGTCACGCTTCCATAGGTCCCGGCCAAAAGCGAGAACTTCGGTGATCTCACCTTTGTCGTTGCGTGTGAATTTCAGAGGAAACGACATATTCTTGTTGAGGAATTCCAGATCGGATTCCGGTTGAAACTTGATGAGCTGCCCATCCCACAGTTGACGAAGGGAAATATCATTTTCATTGGCAATGATTTGCAGGTGTGCCCCTTCGGTGTTTCCATCCAACGCGTAAAAGCCTGCGAGCGCATTTAGCTGCGCTGCAGACAACCTGACGTTTGAATCTTCATATTCCTTCCACGCGTAAACTTTCGCAATGCTGAACAAAATTTCCGGAATAATTTCTCCGTTGTCGGAGTTGATCATGATGATCGCACCATTGCCTTTCTCCATGTCTCCGATGTAGTAAGATCGAAACCCCTCATTGGCGCCAGAGTGCTGAAAATATTTCGTTCCTTTTTTGTCTTCAATAAAAATTCCGAGCCCAGCGTTCTCGCGATAGGGGGTAAGGCGCAAGCGCGTGAACTCCGGGTTCAATACTTTGGAAGATTTGCCGTTCAACGACAGCTGCGTT
>CBHROW010000220.1:0-9488 GCA_966080355.1 uncultured Chryseosolibacter sp. | reverse complement strand
GCTTCCTCAAAGCCTGACCATTCTTCGTCATTGAAGAAAGTTTTTGCGTGTATGAAGATTTGTTCGGGGTTACAATATTTATTAGAGTGAAAAAATGTATAGGTAAAATTTTAGCCCGGTCAATAGTCCATTAATTCTTTCAATGAAATTTCCAACGCCTCCGCCAACGCCATCAGCGAGGCAATTGTCGGGTTAGTCTTTCCCGCCTCAATTTCATTGACACTGCTATAGGGAATCTCAGCATCGCCAGCCAGCTGCTCCTGGCTCATGCCTTCGCGTTCCCGGAGTTTGCGGATATGCTGACCAAGCTTGATCAGTTGCTTTTGATATCTAAACCGGATTTGTTGCTTGGCCATACTTAAAGGAAGCACCAAAACATTTTTATGGTATAGGCTATTCCCTATGGTTAATTTCTTATTATTGTATAGGTTATTCCCTATACCCAACTCTTTCAAGCAAACCAAGAACTATCATGCCTTCCACCCACGACATTCCCTACGAAGAACTCAAACCCATCTATGTTCCGGCACAATCGAAGGTGAATGAGGATATCGTGAAAAACCTGGATAATATGCTCCAGTTTGCGTCCCCTGCACAATACCGCGATACACTCATGGAGATCTATAACATCTACATCCTCCACGAATACAAAGACCTGCCCCCGGATTTCTTCGAGATGGCGAGCAGGGTGATCGTGTTGATGGAGTTTTTGAAATCGTGCGAATGAAAATGCGGACCGCTCCATAGGAGTCCGTTGGACGAAGAGCGCAGACAATGTGCCAATTCGCCAATATGCCAATGTGCCGATTGAAATGCAGAAATACCGTTTTACCACAGAGGATATATGTCTGATTTATTGGGAGTATCAAAACTTCAGAGCGCAATGCTATTTGCTAGCGGGCAAGGAGAGGAATGCACGCTGAGGGCCGCTGAAAATCCTTTGTGCGTTCAATCGAAACTATTCTGCCAAATCTTCTTGAATTGCCAACAGGCGTATTTCTCCTCAAACAAGCAGTAGGTACAGTCATCCCCCTCCGCCTCGGAGAGGGAACGAGGGTGAGGTGTGCGAAACTTTGCGTTCATCGCGTCTTTGCGTTGAAAATTCCTATGAGCGGAATGAACGCCAGTTTAATATCGGCTGAACCCGATCAATTCAGCTGCAGTTGAAATGTCATTCAATTCTCCACGGTTTTAATAAAACTTTCAACCTTCACTGATTTCTTCCAGCCCAAATTCTCGAGAACGGAAAGATACTCTCCTACTACTTTCGCGCTTTCAGAGTCCGGGTATTTGTGCAAGTAGTAGCGATGAGCTTCGAGAAACTCAGGAACTATCTTACCATCATCTTCAAACGCCCATGTGTTGTCCATACCGGCAATGAGATAGTATCTGTAAATATCCCTACGGCCTTTACCATTCTCATAAAACAAATTGTCAGGATTGTCTTTTGAAAACTTATCCAGAATCCTATCCTCTCGGCAAGTGCAGTAAGTGAAATGATCAAGCCGCCATCTTCGCTAAAGCCTTCGAGATCTTCCTTCTCATACTGATCGAAGAACAATTTTGTCGGCTCACTCAGATGTGCGTAGAAACATTTTCTGATCATCTTTACATCACGGTCGATGTACGGCATGCCTTCGGTGGAAAGCAGTAAAAGTCCGTTCGCCTCCAGTTCAGCACCATACTTTTTTCCGACCGTACTCCCATTTGGTTGAGTCCTCGTAGATCATCGACTCGATTGCATCGTAACGCGGATCATTTACAAGATTCTCGTTGAGCGAATCGATCAGCTTCGATTGAAATTCCAGATAGTCTTTCAGCGATCGGTCATTTTGCGTTTTGTCGTCACTCTGAAATCTATTCGCAAACATGTCGAGGCCCACCTTCGATGAGGAAATTTCCATAGGCAGTTTTTCAAGCTCAGCCGTATAGGGAGAAGATTGCCCTGGCAGGTTCGCAAGGGACTCAGAAGAATCTTTCACGTTTGTCTGAGCCTCTACAGCTGCAGTGTCCGGCTTGGATGCACAGCCAAGAAATATCGGCAAGAAGGCGATGAGTATGAGACGCATATTGCAAATAGGTAGAACCAGGAAATATAACCAAGGCGTAAACTGCACACATGTTCTTAAGCGGTCAAGTAGTTGTCAGACCACGAGGAGTGGTCAGTCGACTACCTCGAGATCGAGATCTTCCGAAACCAACCTTCTTTGCAATCCAGCCAAAGTCCGAGCTTGCCTGTCTTTTGTTTGTCCAGCTGATTTACTACGAGCGAAGGTGTTAGGGAATGCTCCACAAATACTTTTATCATCGGGTATGCTACTTCGATGCGCACATGAAACCAGTCGTTGGGATCAGGAACGGGCTGAACCGTGCTCTCGTACTTGCCGGGAAATCTTTCGCGCAGCACATCCCAGTCGCTGCCGGGAACACGCACGTACTGAACTGCATGATCTTTCCGCTCCGGATCCCGGAAATTAAACGGACGAAAATAAACGGCATTATATAAGGTATCGCTCGCGGCATGAAACGCAACCCCAAGAAAACTTTCTCCGCGCACGTCCTTGCCCCTGAGATCGAGCTCGATGGCTCCATTTTTAAAATTCACATCCCTCATCCAGAGAAACGCGGTTTGTTCTGAATTATTCCGAACATGAATCGCGTCTCCTTCGAACTCGGCACTGCAACGAACGGCAACCCAGTCGGCAGCGTTTAAGTCAATTTGTTTTTGTCCATACAGCGTGAGGCTGTGGGCGATGATCATCAATACAAAAAGTGTTTTCATTATTTTTTTCTGCAATGATGCAGTGTTTCGCATGATCCGGAGTGTTCAGATCGCGGCCAAAGTCCGGTCAAAGTGGGCAAAACAGCATTTTTGACTTAAATTCAATTTATGATCAAGTCGGAGCAGGAGTTCATCGACCTCCTCAAAAAACAAATCGAGCAAAAATATTCTTTCGGCAATGGCCATGGCTATTCACAACGCGACCTGGAAATTGTCGGTGGTCTTATCTCGGAAAAAACGGCAACGCTCATAAGTCTTTCCACGCTCAAACGTTTTTGGAAAGGTTCATACAGCCAACGCCCGCAACTCGCCACCCTCGATGCACTGGCCCAACTGCTCGATTACAAACACTGGCAGGATTTCAAATCCGTAAACCGCGACCACATGCCCGACATAACTGCAACAAAAAGATCATGGCTCGTTACCGCATCTATTTTTTTCGCCCTGACGGCAACGGTCTTTGTCTTTGCTTTTCAACGCAGCAACAACGGATCAAAACATCCGGTGAAAATCTCAGGACCTGTTGCATTCACTGCCGAGAAGACGGTGTCGGTTGGCATTCCGAATACCGTGATCTTCAAATACGATCTCTCCAATGTCACCGCTGACTCCTTTTTATATACAACAATCGTGGAATAAGAATAACCGTGTAGCCATCGATCCAACGCAAAAGGTTTTCAGCAACATTTATTTTGAATCCGGGTATCATCGCGCCAGACTTGTCGCCAATGATTCTGTTATCGCCACACAACCGATACACATCATCAGCAACGGATGGGAGCCTCACATCTATCGCAGCGACTCGGATCCGGAGCTCATCGACCTGAAGCACGAGAACACCATCGTAAACGGACAATTTCACATCGATAAGAAAATTCTCATTAAGCGTGGCGTGGATTTCAACAAACGATTTCACTCGCGCATCACCAACAGTCAGCAATGCAATGTCGATTCAGACAACTTCACCATCGCAACCCGTATGAAAGCCGATAGCGTATTCCATGAGCTCTGTGGCTGGATGGATCTTGTTGTGGTCACCGAGGTCAATACATTGTCGGTAACGCTGACTCAAAAAGGCTGCGAGAACCAAGCTGCATACAAACTCGGAGAGATCTCGAAGAAAGGTGATCGCCATGATCTTTCATCACTGGGTTGCAGGCTAAACGATTGGCAAGACGTTGAGATCCGCGTGAAAGACCGCAGCGCTGAAATTTTTCTCAATGGAAAAAAGCTATTCAGCGAACGTTACAAAGAAGATTTTGGAAAAGTGGTGAGCCTGATCTTTATGTTTGATGGTATCGGCTCGATCGACTATGCAAGATTGAAAAATGAGAAGGAGGTTGTTGTATTTGAGGAGGAGTTTGATTGAAATGCAGAAATACAAACCGCGAAGAGCGGGGAATGTGCCAATTAGCCAATATGCCAATATGCCAATGTGCCAATGTGCCAATATGCCAATATGCCAATGTGCCGATTGAAATGCAGGAATGCTATTTTACCGCGGAGAATAGTTGCTCAATTAATAAAATGCATTGAAACTTTTGACTTTACTGCTTTCTAGCGAATGAGCAAGAGAAAAATGCACGCAGGGGGTCAGAGAGGTCTGATAGCTGAGGGCGTAGTCGCGCAATGCCTATATTGTCATTCCGTCAGGCAGGCTGGCGCTTGGGGTGAAAGTTGTGCGACTCAGTGAAATGCATGTGAATAATTAGCCGATGTGACGATTAGCCAATATGCCGATTGAAATGCAGAAATGCCGTTTTACCGCAGGGGATATTTGCGTGAGTTATTGAGCGTATCAAAACTTCGAAAACACATGCTATTTGTTAAAGAGCAAGGAGAGGAATGCACGCGGAGGGCCGCAGAGGTCTGATAGCTGAGGGCGTAGTCGTGTTGACGGTATCGGGAAAAATAAAAAATCTTTGTGCCTTTGCGCCTTCGCGGCTAAAAAACTTCTCCCAGGTTGATGAAGAACCCGCGTGATCTTTCATCACCGAAAGCATAGTCGATGCAAAGGTTGGTGTTCGAGTTCTTGTTGAGCTTCACGCGAAGTCCGGCACCATAACCCGGCACAGCCACGCGATACAAACCCGAGATGCTGTTTGAAAACGTCTGAAGATTTCCAAACACAACTCCTCCTAACAACCCGTTGCGCAGAAAATTAAAACGATACTCCGCTTCCATATACGACATATTCAAATCGCGATACCTTCCCTGGATATATCCTCTGCCTGTGTTAAAAAAATCGTCCCACCCTGTACTCGGCAGCAAAAGGTAAGGCGGCTTTCCAAAAAGCGTCAGCCAGTTATAGTTCCACAAGCCGATCACGCTCCTGGAGTTCTGCGGAAAGCGAATGAACTTTCTCAACTCCACTATTCCCGAATGCCAATTTGAAATGTTGCCCATCCACTTGTCGTTGAGGCGATACCTGAAACTTCCATACAATCCCTTTGATGGGTTTACCGGATTATCTCTTTTATCGATCAGTCCCTGGAAGCAAATACTGGAGGCAAGTTCATTGTCAGACAATCCATATTGTTGGAAGCTTGTGGGACCGGCCGGAGGATTGACTTCATGCAGATTCCAGAAGTAGTCGTAGTAGTAGCCAATTCCACCGAAAAAACCGCGGCCCATTTTACGAAGAACGGTTTGATGCAATTTGAGGTAGGAGAAATCGATCATGTATTCATCCGAAAATTTTGTTTCAGAACCGAGGCCATAAGTCTGCGATGGATAATTCATATATCGCGCATCGGAAATGAAATTGTACTTCTTATTCTTCGACCAGATGTTAACGCTCAGTGGAACAATGATCTGCTTGTATTGTGTGTAAGCCACACTCGCGAGAACGGTTGACGCTCTCGAATGGTCATTCTTATCGCTATAAAAAACGGCATTGGCAGCGAGCAGGATCGCAAAGCCCGTCTGCAGTGTATATCCGCCTGCAGGCATCAGGGTGAAGTGAACTTTGTTCTTCTCCGCTTCATAGATCTGAAGCCTGGGCTCGCGATGTACAACACTGTAGAAAACATCGACAATATCTTTCTGGCTGGAGAGCGAATCTGTTCGTGCGCGTAATGAGTCCGGTTGGATCCTTCCTGAATTGGAAATATTCTGCGCGCAAATGCTGCCTGACAACACGAGCAGAACACAAACTATTTTGACGTTCAAGAAAAACTTCTTCATGTGGGCGATCCCTTCAGGTTGAATGCGTCATCCTTCTTGTCATGAAGGATCCAAAATGCGTGTGTTCCGTTTTGCATTCAAGAGTCACATCTGACGTGAATTTTTTGTTCCGGAGTCTGCACATCTTTTACGATGGAGACATCATCAACGAGCATTTTCGAATTCCGGCTTAGTGAGGGGATCTTAATAGCGCGCGATAAAAATAGAAAAAAAGAAGGAATGCGGAAACGCAAAATCCAGACCGCGAAGGGCGCGAAAGGAGGCGCGGAGAGCGCGAAGGGATGCAGGTTTATAGCAGAGGATATTTTGATTTACACATTTCGTGCATCCGAACCTCAAAACGAGTGCAATCCTGGTCAGCGCGTATTGGAGGGAATGCACGCTGAGAGCCGCAGAGGCCTGATAGCTGGTGGGTTAGTCGCGCCATGCGTACATTGTCATTCCGGCAGGCAGGCTGGCGCTTGGAAGAAAGTGTGTGGCTCAGCGATGAATTGGATTCAAACAAGGAATAGGAAATGAAGTGTTTCGAGTTAGTCTCCACTAACGTGAACAATCCTATCAAAATTTTCGGATGCGCCTGCTACTATCAAGTGACCCTCACGATACACATTGGAGTCTGCTGGGATGATTGGCCAAGTGGGTTATCCTGAAAAACGGCACAACAAAACTTTTTGCTAATTTTTTTTGAAGACCGTCCAAGAACACGAACTCCGAGGTCATTGGCATCTATTATCACAACTTCACATCCGCATTCGCTTTTTACTGACTTTGCAACCCTATCAGGCTGAGCAGGGCCGAGTTTCGCATGTTCATTGTACGGAGGCAACGTGTAAGAGCATGGGCCATCGATTGCGTTGATATTATTGCCAACGAGATGATAAAAAATGCCTCGAATGCCGAGGGGTTTTGAGATTGCCGCTCCCGCAGCAGCAAACACTATGCGCATCCATCCGGCCTCTCGTATAGCTAGCTCCATGGTATATGGGCTGCCTATTCCAATGCCGTGCGGAGATTTGGTAACATAGCGGCAAAGGGTTTGCGCAAGCCATGAAGGTTTAATCGTGTTGATGTGAAACGCCCTTCCCTGGGTAATCGCCACGATACGCTCGCTGATAAAAAGGATGTCGTCCTTTTTTAAGAAGGCAGAGACATATTGCTTCGTGAGTAAACGGATATCGTCTGCTTCGGTAACGAGATGAGTCTTTATTGGATATCTCTGGTAAGTTTGATTATCAACGATCTTGCACAATGTTTTGCCAGTGTTCGGCAGTGGAAGGGCCGGAGCAGTTGTTTCCTGGTTCATTGAGCCAAGATTAACTCAAGCGCTTGTTCAGAAACATCGTGACGCGGTCAAAAAAGGTGGGATGAGGCTCAACGCTTGTTGAAAAAAGAAAAAACAGCTAAAATCAGGAGCTTTGATTAATTCGATGGATTACTACTTGGCAAATTTTTCATAGGATCTTCATCCGCGCATTTTCTATTCTTTTCATAAAAGTCAACCACGCTGCAATGGCTATGTCTGGATTTTCTACCAACCAATTTTACATTTTCGGCAATCTCGTAGTTGGTCTCGGTAACAATTGATTTATCTGGCTCTGTTTTGAGATTCTTTAGATATCTTGGGTTAATCTCGTACCGAAATATTCTTAATTGAAGGCTTTCATCTAAATATGAACATTGGAAAAGCCTATACTCATCCTCCGCATCAAGCTTATTAATTTCAATTGCTTCACTTGTCTTTTCATTTGTAGTGTTATAAACAGATAGAAAATAGGATTGAGTGTTTGCGCTGGTTCTTAGAACAACTAGTATCAATAGTTCTTTATACTCGATTCTATAGACGGGATAAAATTTGTAGCTACGTGTTTCGAAACCTTTAGACTCTCCGGTCTCCATATCGTACTTCTCAAATCTATACTCTAACTTACTTCGATGACCCGCGAGAATGTACCTTAAGATCTCGTCCTCAGATAATGGTCGTTTCTTACTAATTTTTATCAAGCTTGAATTCTCATTTAGAAACGCAGAGTTGAACGGTATCGACCTCGGTTCAAATCGGCTTTTCAACTTCTCTAGTTGACCTAGATCCTGAGAGATGCATTTAAAACAGCACAGCACAAGTAACGTTGGAAATATTTTATTCATGATTTGATCTGACTTCAGTGACGGTGTAAACTTTATTTTTGTAGATCCCGGATATCTTTTTATTCTTTTTATCCACATATAGTCGATTGGACGGATCCGCACCATTTGACTCATCTGTACGCCCCACATCATAAAACCTAAAATAGTTTTTCTTCTTTTCTGAATCGTATCCTTTTCCAACTGCTACCATATAATGGAAAGTTGCCGAACAGTCATTTTCATACCCTGGATAGGCGGTTTTAGGATAGTGAACTCCTATCAAAATTGGCTCACCGCCTTCATCCTTCGGTTTTATATATGTCTCAAGAATTTCGAGTGCTTTCTCAAAATCCCCTGAAGCCTTAGCGGTGGAATAGTCGTTCGCTGAATTCTTAACCGCAAGACAATTCGAATTCTTTATTGGTGACGCACCGAATTGCGTAATTATATATTTTGAGGCCACATTGCAACAAACATTCATGCATGTGCTATCTGCTTTAAGTTTGCAAAAACAAGCTTTGTCACCAAATAATGTACTATCGAACTGACTTACCCATTCCACACTACTAATCACTGACAACTCATCGTAATGTGGAGTGTCATCTTTATCATCTGGTTTTTCAATTAAGATTGTAAGAAACTTCAACCATTCTTCCATCGAGTTGTGTATCAAATCGGAGAGCGGAAATTTCTCAACCTGTATCATTAAGGTGGGTGTTGCTTTTCCGTCTTCATAGAATGCGACAATGAAATAGCTAAAGTAAGTTTCTTCAATATATACACGCTTCTTATTCTCCTCATTATTCAGCTGATCGCGATCGGTGATTTCAACTTTGGTAAAAACCTTATCCATCACTTCGGCCTTTCCAGCGTTGTAGATCGCTATTGGATAGACTTGATCGTTGTATTTATATTTTGCGATGTAAATATGATTGGGTCGCAAATAAACCCTTCCTAATTTTTCGCCCTTCTTCGCTTCCTGGATCACTTTGATGGTGTTATTAAGTACTGTTTCCGAATTGACTACTCTGATTTTCCAGGAGTTGACCCATGCCTTGTGCTCGCTATTATCATTATAATTCAAATCTATTGTTTGCTTAGATGGATCAACTGCAATTAGACGCTCTATTTCGGTAAGATACTGTAGCTCTCCTATGTGATTGTTTTTATAGATGTAATCGAAAAGTTCAGTGTGCTTTTCGTCAACTAGCGTTCCGCTCATCGCACTCTCATCGTCCTCCTGCAGCCACCCGATCATCGCTTCCGGATCGTGGATCAGATCCCATTGGTATTTCTTCAGCTCGGTTCCGCCATTGTAGTCCATCAGGTTTTTGCTGGGCGTGCTGGCGGCTCCGGGAAATTCATCGAAGGTGTGACGCAAATGAAATGCTCCGTG
>CBHROW010000219.1:0-9505 GCA_966080355.1 uncultured Chryseosolibacter sp. | reverse complement strand
ATGTTCAGGGTAGACAATCTTGACGAGTTGCTCCCGAGGCTTGCAAAGCATGGTGCGGAGGTCGTTGGAGAAGTAGTTAATTATGAGAACATCTACCGGCTGTGTTACGTTCGCGGGGTTGAGGGGTTGCTCATCGGACTGGCACAACAAGTCGGGAATGCGGTGTGAGGGAACGCTGGCTCAAAGTGATGTGCGAAGTGTGATGTGCGAAGTGCGATGTGCGAAGTACGATGTGCGAGGTGCAATGTTCTGCGTGCGAAATGACTCTGCTCGAAAATATGACAGCATTTTACATCGTACATCGAACTTAGTACATCGTATATTGATTGTGAGGGAACGGCTGGATCAAAGTGATGTGCAAGGTGCGATGTGACTCTGCTCGAAAATGTGACAGCATTTACATCGTACATCGAACTTAGTACATCGTATATTGATTGCGAGGGAACGGCTGGATCAAAGTGATGTGCGAAGTGCGATGTTCTACGTGCGATGTGAGCCTGCTCAAACATGTGAACTGCCATTCACGATGTTTGGGCGAGTAAGTGAAAAAGTGCCGAGGTGCGCCTCCTACGGTACGCACTGGATAAACTACAAAGAACATTGAGATTTTTATTTTAGCGACAATACCACCCCAGTAGAAGAATAACTTCCTAATATAATGAACAAAATAGTTAAGGCTTCAAGCAGAAAAATATTCGGACTCTTTCTGGGGCTTGCAATCATCAGCGAGACGGTCGACATGATTGCCTATGTAGGCATCGTACCCGAACTGGTATCTGACCTTTTGTATGTTGGAGTGGTGACGTTCATGGTTGGATGGATCTTGATAACTGGCAGATCTCTCGAGGCCAAAAAATACGGAACGCTGACAAGAGCCGCATACAAGATATTTTTCTGTATCGGAATCCTTCTCATTGTAACTACGAGCACCGGACGATTGTTTTCCGCTGTCAATCAAATAATCAGTAATGAGACAACCCGAACGATTTTTACCATCTACGTTTTTGCATCCATTTTTTGGATCGCGACATTCACGGCAAAGACACTTAAAGCAAATGAGACCACCGAGGAAATTGACATCAACGACTACTTCACCGATATATTTAAAATAATATTCTGGCCAATCGGTATATGGATGATCCAACCACGGGTAAATAGAATTTTTGTTTCAAAGGATGACGTTCGAAAAACATATCTTTGAAAGATATCCTATAAATTAACCTCATGTAACAATTTTTAAAGTAATGATGAGAGTTACAACTATAACTGCAATCCTGATGTTATTCAGTCAGGTTAGCTTTTCTCAAACCAGGGATGTTGAAATTTTAAAAAAGTTAAACAGCAACTGGATCAATTCATACCTGACCCGCGACTCAGCAACGTTGAATCGAATTTTTGCAGACGACTTTGTTTTAATAAATCATAAGGGAGCGAAATTTACTAAACAAGATATGATCGCCAACCTGTAAAAACAGGAGACTTTGTCGACAAACATCGACAGCGTTGATGTAAAACTCCTGACTGACAACGTGGGCGTTGTAACAGCCTACACAACATTTGTTGTGAAAATTGATGACAAAGAAATGACGGGGAAAAATTGCTATCAGGACATTTATATGAAGAGGGAAGGCAAATGGTTGGCCGTGAACGCACATGTCATACTCCTGAGTTTCAAATAATATTGACAACCTGCAAATTTCCAGGAACGAGTAAAAAAATTAGCAGATAGTTAATTCATGCTCAACAACCTCTCTCCCACCGAAAAACAACTCACAGAACTCATGAGTGAAATTTCAGAGCGGTGTTATAGCGCTGGCTGGATGGAAGGGCTCGAGTATGTTCTGTGGGATGCGGTAATTTCCGGGCCGCGTCACTATGGCCGCGAGATGATCACCCAGGAAGACATCAACCAATTAATTCAGCTCTCCCGTAAAGCTAACGCGTGGATCGTGTTTGATGATGAACAGGATCAGCTGGCAATTCCACTGGACACATGGAACATCTTGTTCGCTGAGGACATAAAACAAAACCGCAACCTCATTTAATGAGACCAATGATAAACATAAGATTCAGTGAACTGAAGGATACTATGGCTAGAATGAAGTCACTCGTTCAACGGACATTGGGTGTAAACGAAATTAATTCCAGAACATCCTTCAATGACGACCTCGGAGTGATTGGGCTTGATTGGGATTCGTTTGTGGAAGAATACCAAAAAGAATTCGGTGTAACACTTGAAGGACTCGACTACTCAAAATATTTTGAAGAAGAAGTATTATCGGTTTCGGATGTTTTACTGTTGCCATACCGTCTAATCAGAGTATTGATCCTTTCTTTAGCCGACAGAAGGGATTTGATCAGGCAGAAACCTCCATTGACCATAGGCGATCTCGTTTTGTCCGTGCACGCGAAACGATTTGTTAGAAGATCGGATATTGAAATCAGGCTATCTTAATCGAAGCAAGTCTCATTAACGGTTAACCCCCGCTACCAATGCACTAGACATAATTATTTCAGGCTTATCGAGCGAGAATTAAAAAATAGAATGAGATGACATACTTGATATTGGGAGTCATAATCGCTGGTGGACTCATATACTTTCTCAAAACCAGAAACAATCCGGAGGTTGTCAATGGTCAACCGACTCCAGGAGCAACTGATGAGAAGGACAATCCTTACTTCGGATTGAGGAATCAGATTTTTGAAGCCACTCCTGAGCAAATAGGACTACCAGCTACCAATGACGAGAAACCCTACGCCATCGTCATGGACATCGGAATGGGTGGAAACACGGTAGCAACTTTGGTTTCGGTGTTTGATGGGAATGCGAGCATGTACCTAAGCACAGGCGGAGGCGTGATTGGAGGTTATGCGCACCAGGCCGTTAGAAAAGCTGCAATGGAGTTTGTTGCCATAGGGCAAAACCACTTTTCCAAAATGAAACCGGTAGATTCATTCCCATTACCAAAATTGGGCAACGTGCGATTTTACATTCTGACCAACAAAGGAAAGTACTCGGTTGAAGAGCGGCTCGAGCGAATTGAAAACGAGATCTCCGACTGGGGACAACTTTTTTACGGAGGGAACAAAGTAATTACGGAACTGCGATTGACTACGAAGCAAAAATAAAAGGCAACAATGGCGGTGTTTGATAAAATGCATAGCCAGTTGTAAAATGACGCAATTCTATGGATGAATTCTCCACGTACATCTTTAAAGAAAACGAAGAAAAGACGAACAATACAAGAGTTATGAGAGCAAGGCCCTATTACATCGGGATCCTGATCTTTTTATTCAGTGTTGTTTTATATCTCCTGGACTTCGACTATGCGATCCACCTTTTCTTTGTCGCGTATATCGTGTGGATCATAGGAAAAATAACAACCTCAGGTCGCATTCCGTCTATAGGTCACAGACCTGTGACTCTCAAATTAACAAAAGATTCCATTTATATCGGAAAAGAAAAACTGGGGATCACGAACACCAACGATGTTCAGATAAAAATTGTTGGATACAAGGGGCAGGCGATCAATAACCCGATAGCACTATACCAGGTTCACAACGGTAATGACAACCTGATGAAAATTGCTTTTGGCGACAAGGTAGCAAAATTCAAATTCGTTCTGGAGTCTGAGACGCATAAGGATCAATTGATTACGTTCTGTGAAGAGAACGGATTTAAAATTTAAAATGAGAATGGCTAACAAGAATATTTAGTAATTGATTACTTTCAACTTCAGGGCGTACTCCAACCGCTCTAACCAGTTTATTTCAAATATGAGGTTAACAATAATATTCTCTTCCATTATTTTGCTGTCGATAAATGTATTTTCGCAGACATCGGAGAACAAGGGCAAAATGAACATCAGTCCGTACCCATTTGAAATAACCGAAGAAGACGGGCACTACACCATCAGCGCACAGATCGAAAGCGCTGAATTATTCAAAGCGTACAACCCGGTCTTTACACGCAATGGATATTCCGGAAATGGATATTGCTGGGAAGGACACATCACACAGATCCTCGAAAAGCTCAACAAAGGATTATTAAGTCACATTGAATTTGATCCTGAAGCCGGAGCATTCTATGCCTATGCCGATTCAAAAACCACGCAACAAAAGTTCGTTGATGTGCTCAGTCCGATCTTTGCAGATCTGAAAAAACTGGAACAATACATTAAAGCAGCCGACAGGAGTCGCATTGACGATTGAACGAACCGCCTAACTCAAACAGACAAACAACAAAAATATATGAGAAGAATAATTTCATTCATGCACATATCGCTTGACGGCTTTGTAGCAGGACCCAAAGGAGAAATGAACTGGATCAAAGTCGACCAGGAGATCTTCGATCACGTAGGCAAACGAGTCAACGAAGGCGACACTGCACTCTACGGCCGTGTCACTTACGACCTGATGGAAGGTTATTGGCCTACTGCAGGAGACAATCCAAAGGCAAGCAAGCACGACATCGAACATTCAAAGTGGTACAAGAACGTTCACAAAGTGGTCATGTCGAAATCCATGAAAGGCAAGCAGCTGCCAAACACAACGATCATCAGCGACAACCTTACAGCCGGCATCAATGAAGTAAAACAAAGAAGCGGTGGCAAAGACATTCTTCTTTTCGGCAGCCCTACGGCAACTCATGCGCTGATTCAACAAGATTTAATTGACGGCTACTGGCTCTTTGTCAATCCGATTGTACTCGGTCGCGGTATACCATTGTTCACAGACATCAAAGACAAAATAAAACTGAAACTGCTTTCGAGTAAACAATTCACCAGTGGAGTTGCTGCGCTGGATTATGTGGTGGAGAGGTAGTGATGGTGCGAGGTGCGATGTTCTATGTGCGATGTTTGATCTGAGTTCGCCTACATCGTACATCGAACTTAGCACACCGTACATTGGGGTTAAAGTGTTAAGGCCTGCCTGCCGGAGCGTCTCGCAGAGGTAGGTGTTAAGGTGACATGAGGGAACGGCTCGTGGTTTTCAGTGTTGGTACGAGGTGCGATGTGCGGTGTGCGATGTTTGATCTGAGTTCGCCTACATCGTACATCGAACTTAGCACACCGTACGTTGGGGTTAAAGGGTTAAGGCTGTCAAGTGGGAAGATCCTTTGAGTTTAGAAAAAACGAGGCGCTGCAGAATCATATACAATGCGACTACAAACTTTGACATTTTTATTTGGGCTTCTCCTCTATCATCAAGTTAACGGGCAACTGATTCTGACTGAAGAAGAGAATCGTGCCTGGACTAGTAAGCTTCGCGATGAGAAGGACTTTTCGTTTCAGCTAGAAATTATCAGAGCAAGAATTTTAGTCGATACAAACGTCTACGTGAGAAACATCGGTGACAGACAGATTTTAAAAAAGGGGAAAAACGAAAATAAGAAAGATGCACTCTGCCGCCCGGTTCTTCTCGTTGATGGGCACTATATTGAGATCACCAATGACACGGACAGGAAAGCCATTGAAAAACTGGCAAAAGAGCTGACGACTAAAAATATAAAACAAATTGAAGTCATTGCCGCAGACAAAGCTCGAGCCTTGTTTGGACACAACGGCAGCTGCGGAGCAATCTTGATAACGGCCAAGAATAAAAAAGCAAAAAGGACATTGCTGCGATATAAGGTTTGATAAAACGCAAACGATGCTAAGCCTATTATACTACATTACAGTCCTTTGCCTGTTGGGCGTGACCTGGTATCAATTTGTTAAAAGGACGAAAGCAGACCGTCAGGAATACGAGGAGCTTTATCAGGTCTTCTACCATCATCCGATAACAGCACCTTTAATAGAGGTCCAGCGCATAAAGTGGTGGCCGGTTTTCACCGTAACATTTTACAACGAGCCTGATTACAATTATGCTCACGACAACGGCTTACTCGACATATTCAACAATCGGATTAAAAAATTCTACGACAAGGGGTTTCCACTTGAGCATGTGGTGAGGTATCGGTGGAAGGAAGATAAAAAGCAATGAAACAGCGCGAGCCACGTAAACTAATGCCAACTATTCTCTGACTTCCTCATGCCAGCAGGCTCAAGAACTTATACAGCCAAGCTTCGTCAGGCCGGAAAAGGAATATAGAATTATAGACACTGTGCCTTCATGCATTCCCGACAACCGGCAAACCGGCACCTGCCTCTTGTCTCCTGCTACTTGCAACCTGCTGCTTCACCTAGGTGACGTGTAGTCGTCAGACCACTTGGAGTCGTCAGACGACTTCTCTCCTTCCGCGGAAACAATTAACTTGCTGTTTCAGTTAACGCCCGGTTATGAGAATTTCGTTCGTTATTGTTGTCTTTGTATTCCTGTCTGCTCACGCGGATGCCAGAAAAGTGCATGGGTTCATTGTGGCGGGCGCAGAAAAAAGAGAAGTCACGTTTGAAGTGAGGGTGCCGTTGTTCGCCAACGAACCGAATTTCGAGCGCACGCAATACAAGATCCGCTACTACGATGAGCGCGGCAACCTGCAAACGCTCAAGCCAACAGATGCTGACGAGATATCGTTCGACTATGAAGGCATGGAAGTGCGCATGATCTCTGTCGAGAACACGATCGGTGCTGGTGGGTTTCTGCTGAGACCGAAACGAATCTTTTTGAAACTCGAGATCGATGGTCCGCTCCGCCTCTACAGGTACTATTACAAAACACAGACGGGTGGCTCATACAATCCGGCCACGGGCTACTCGGGTGGCGCTACTTACACCGTTGAAGATCTGATCTTCCAGAAAGGCAATGGCCCCCTCAAACAACCCAGGACCATGGGATGGAGAAACGATATGCTCGAATATTTCAGCGACTGCCCTAACGTACGCTCACTGATTGAAAACAAAGCACTGAGAAGAAGCGAAATGGAATCGATCACACGGATGTATAATTCGAGCTGCGCGAAAACCAGGAATTAGAAATTAGGCATTTGAGCAGTCTCGTGAACGCGGACTGGCTCATCCCGATAGGCTTGTCCGTAGCGGGAAGAAATCAGAAATCAGAAATCAGAAACTTGAAATATCGAACGATGCACCGGCTCGGGTGAGGAGTGCGCGATCGAATGATCACCTCAGCGTGAGCGATTGAGCGCATGTTTGAGCCCGAAGTGGCAAGCGCGGTGGGTGGCGAGTAGCGAAAGCGCGACCCGCGCCAAGGTTGCGTAGTGGCAAAGGGGCACGCCATGGTAGAAATAGAGATTGGCAGGCAGGCGTTGAGCAGTCTCCCGAACGCAGACTCGCTATACCGGTATACTTTGTCTGGAGCGGCAAAGAATTCAGAACTCTGAAATCAGAAATTTGAAACTGGAAATCTATTTCCGAGCAAACTTCACTCTTCCCAACAACACCATTGTGATCGCGTTCTTGTCTTTGGTGTCGAAGACCAGTGAAGCTCCGTCATCGGGATTGATAAACGTGCCCTGCTCTTCCCCGGACGGAAGGACCCTGTAACGATAGCCTCTGTCATTACCATAGAGTGTGCCTTCTTCAACATTGAACCTGATCTTCCATTCTTTGTTGTCGACATTCACATATTCGCCTTCGAGAAGCTTAAGGTATTCGGCTGGAACCTTTTTGACAAGGTCGTCTGTCTTGACGCCATTGGCTTTAAGGATCTTGATGCCGTTCTCGTTGCCGGGATTCATCTTCACGGACTGCCTGTAATTTTCGAGAGACTCCGTTTTATTTCCCAATGCCATCAGTGCTTCCGCATAGCTGTCGTACACATTCCACGATTTGGGAAACGCTTCCATGTTGAGCTTAAAGATGGCGGCTGATTCTTTCAATTTACCTGCCTGGAAAAATTCGTATCCTGTCCCATTCATTTCGCCTTCATTGAGATAGTACGTTGGCGAATCCTTGATGCTTTTATAATATTCAAGTGCAGTCGCGATCCCGTCTTTGTCTATTTTGTCTGCCAATGAATAAGCAACCGATCTTTTAGGAAGATCGTAGGTTTTATCATAAAGAATGGCTGCGATGGAACTTGTCATTTGATCGAGTGGTGCTCCTCCTGTATTATTCAACAACACAATAAACGATTTGTCGGACGGAATGCGCGTGAGCTTCGTGTTGAAACCGTTGATGCCACCGCCATGTCCTACGGTTGCAACCTGATCCTTCGTGTTGCCCAAGGTCATGTTGCCAACCCACCAGCCATAACCATAGTGCCACTCTCCGGTCTGAATATGTTTCCCGAACAACAGATCCATATTCTCCTTGCGTAAGAGCTGATTGCTATACAACGCCTGATCCCATAGAGACAGATCTTCCACGGTCGAATACATCGATCCGGCAGCATATGGCACCGACATATCGATAAAACCCGCGTTGAAATAGTGCCTGCCATTTTTCTCGTAACCAGCTGCCCTGTTCTTCAAGATCGTTTCGCGATGATCATAGCCAGTATTGTTCATCTTGAGCGGAGTAAAGATATTTTCCTGTAACACCTGTTCATACGATTTGCCTGTTACTTTCTCGATGATGTAGCCCAGCAGTATATAGCCCGAGTTGCTGTAGTTGAATCGCTCTCCGGGTTTGAACTCAAGCGTGGAGTCAGCAAACAGTTTCACGAGCTGCTCCGGACGGTAGAATTTACGCATGATCTCCCTGCCGAAATTTGGAAAGGAAGTCATGTTGGGTGTTCCAGACGTGTGCGTGAGCAGGTGGTGCAGCGTAATTATATCTCCGTTCTTTTTAGGATAATCGGGAAGAAAAGTGGAGATGGGCACGTCCAGTTTCAATTTACCTTGCTCGACCAGTTGCATGATGAGCAAGGCGGTAAATTGCTTGGTGATCGAACCTAATCTGTGCCTGGTGTCAGGCTGATTGGAAACGTTGTGTTCCATGTCAGCAAAGCCAAAACCTTTTTTATAGATGACTTTGCCTTTTTCCGCGACCAGAACGGATCCATTGAATTCTCCATAGTCCGCATAGGCGCTTACGAGCTTATCGATCTTATCGGCTTTACTTTGAGCCGAGCCGTTAATGATGGCTGCTGCAGTAAATACTACTGTGCAAACAGTTCGAATGGTCATATTCATCATGTCTTAATTTAACTATTTTAAAATACAGAACCGCTCCAAAGGAGTCCTGTGGACGAAGGTCGCCAAGGAGGCGCTAAGTACGCTAAAGTTTTAAGGCATTTAACTTTTGCGCTCTCTGCGTCTTCTTTCGCGCTCTTCGCGGTTAATGGCTCTATTTCTTCGCCACAATGTTCACGTCAAAATGAATATCATCCGAGATCGCTTCATCCGCTAGACTGGCAAAGAATTTTCCCGACCTATAAAAGACTTCCCATTTTGTCCGATCGATAGTCAATTTGCCCGTAGCAGTGACGACCCTGTCCTTAACTTCCACTTTAGCAGGAAAAGTGACTTCGTTTGTCACGCCTTTGATAACCAGGATGCCTGTAACATTCATATTTTCACTATCCACCGCTGCAACTCTGGTGATCGCGAAAGCGGCTGTCGGGAATTTTTCAACATCAAAGAAGTCAACTGATTTTAAGT
>CBHROW010000218.1:0-9515 GCA_966080355.1 uncultured Chryseosolibacter sp. | reverse complement strand
TTCAAAAGAGCCCGATCACATCATTAAGATGTACGGACCGGAATGTCTTGTGCCCGGAACGTATGCCGCTAATTGTTTGCTGGCCCGAAAGCTCTCTGAGTCAGGTGTTCGGTTTGTTCAGCTTTACCATCAGGGTTGGGATCAACATGGCAATCTTACCGGTGAAATGCCCTTACAGGCGCAAGATGCCGACCGTGCTTCTGCCGCGTTAGTGCTCGACCTGAAACAACGTGGCCTTCTCGATGAGACGCTCGTGATCTGGGGCGGTGAATTTGGAAGAACAAATTATTGCCAGGGAGATCTGAGCGACAAGAATTATGGACGCGATCATCATCCACGTTGCTACACGATCTGGATGGCAGGAGGCGGGATCAAAAAAGGAATGACCTACGGAGAATCTGATGAGTTCGGATACAATATTGTCAAAGACCCTGTTCATGTAAACGACTTCCACGCAACGGTTCTTCACTTGCTGGGTCTCGACCACGAAAAACTCACATTCAAACATCTTGGCAGGCGCTATCGATTGACAGACGTTGCGGGCAAAGTTGTTAAGCCCATTATCGCGTAGCCATGAACGTATTTAAGAGAATCATCACCTATGCTGTTCTGTTCGTACAGGTCCTTATTCTTGTTGTTCTGATCTTTCATGATCGCGTTCAGGTTCCACTTTGGTTACAAACTGTCGGGCGAATGCATCCGCTTTTGCTGCATGTCCCGATCGGACTTTTACTCATTGTTGTGCTTCTTGCTTTCACGCGAAAATATTTTATCGATCCTGAAAATCGATTCTTCAATTTTCTTCTTTCAATTACAGCCCTAACTACCTCGTTGACTGCGTTCATGGGTTTGATCCTTTCGTATGAAGGCGGTTATGACGAGGCCACGCTTTTTCGACATCAGTGGTTTGGCGTTGCGCTGAGCTTTATACTTTGGGCGATCATTTCACTCGATCTGAATTTCAGATTGATCCGTCCAACGTTGATCGCGACCACGTTGATTCTCTTGATCGCTGGACATTTTGGCGCAACATTAACACATGGAGAAGATTTTGTTCTCGCTCCCATTCGTAAGAAAGAAGTAAGTCCGAATATACTCAGCGATAGCTCAACTGTGTTCTCGGCATCCATCGAGCCGGTTCTCGAAGCCAAATGCTACGGCTGTCACAACGAGACCAAAGCTAAGGGCAAGCTGATCATGACAACGAAGGAGTTGCTTATGAAAGGAGGAAAGCATGGAGCGGCAATCGTGCCCGGCAATCTTGCAAAAAGTCTGTTGGTCGAGCGATTGAATTTGCCGCTCGATGTCAAGGAACACATGCCGCCTAAGGATAAGGCACAACTCACAAAAGACGAGCTCGGTTTTATAACCTATTGGATCGCGAATGGAGCTGACTTCAACACCAAATTGAAACATTCTGACGACACCGTTAAGAAACTTGCGCAGAATATTGTGGAACGATATCATTCGAAAATTTCTTCGGAACGAATATATCCCTTCGAGTTTGTTTCAGCAGAGAAAATTCAACAGCTCAACATTCCGAATAGGACGGTGTTCCAGGTGGCGGCAAACGAGCCAGCGCTTCAAGCTGATTTTTATCTCAGCGGATCCTACGAAAAGAAATACCTCGATGAATTAAAGTCTGTTCGCAAAGAATTGGTGACGATCAATCTTTCAAAAATGCCAGTCACCGATGAAGACCTTAAGGTGATCGCTGACTTCAGCAACCTCGAAAAATTGATTTTAAATCAGACGAACATAAAAGGTGCAGGCTTTAGAGACCTGAGCACCTTAAGTAAATTGAAAATCTTGTCGCTATCGGGAACGAAAATCGAAGCAAAGTTTCTTGCCGACCTTGCCAAGATAAGATCTCTCGAAATAGTTTATCTCTGGAACACCGGTGTTTCCGATGCCGAAGTAAAAGCACTTAGACAGCAGTTTTCAAAAATTATCTGGGACGATGGGTTTCATCCCGACCCAAATGAAACGCTTCGGCTGAGTCCGGCAATTTTGAGAAACGAAGGCCAAGTGTTGAAGAGAAACGAGCGGGTATCGTTCAAGCACAATCTTCCCGGAGTTGTTATTCGTTACACGGTCAATGGTTCGATGCCCGATAGTGTTTCCGGTGAAGTTTACAAGGAACCGATCGAGGTGTCACGTTATTCGATCATCAGAACGCGTGCGATCAAGGAAGGATGGCTGAGTTCAAATCCGGGAGAATATATTTTCTTTCCTGTTGGCGTTAAACCTGATCGAGGCGATCTCCTTACAAAGCCGGAAGATCGCTACATGGGCGAAGGTGCAACAACATTGATCGACTCGCGCAAAGGCATGCCTGATTTTTATCGTGATCCGGTGTGGATGGGGTTCCGCGCAAACAATCTCGAAGCAATTTTCTATTTCGAGAAAAACATTCCTACGCTGAAAAGCGCAACGTTGAGTTATGCGCGTAATCCTTATTCGTGGTGTTTTGCGCCTGGTGAAATGCAGGTATGGGGAGGAAACGATTTGAAAGATCTCAAGCTGCTCACGACCATCCGGCCCGAACAACCGAAGGATTACGTTTCTGTGCGCATCGAGGGGGCATATGCCGAGTTCCCACCTTCAACATATCGTGTGTACAAGATCATCGCGAAGCCGCTTGTTAAACTTCCTGACTTCCTAAAAAACAAAAAAGAAAAAGGATGGCTGATGGTCGATGAGGTGTTTTTCAATTAATCGTGGTCTGACGACCTCCAGGTAGTCTGACCACTATAACATGTCTTTTTGAAGTTTGTTGCGATTAGTCGTCAGACCGCGAAAAGTCGTCAGGCGACAACTTCAATTTGATCCTTTTTGCGAATAGGGAACACTTTCAGGTAGCTCAGATCTCTCCAGATCCACTCAACCGGCCCATAGTTGAAATAGGTGAACCAGATTTTCGCAAAAACAATTTGGACGACAAAAATCATCAGCGCAAGCACGAGGCTCAAAGAAGCACCGAATTCTCCAAGCAATCCTAGTCCGTAGCTGAAATAGATCAGCGTGCCGAAAAGCGTTTGCATAAGATAGACCGTCAACCCCATTCTGCCGACAGGATACAAATTCGCAAGATGCTTTTGCCACTTTTCCTTTTGAAGCCAGAGCAATATCCACATCACATAGATGGTCGCTAACGCTGCGTTGAATAGATCAGACACAAAGCCACCGATAAGCATATTCAAACCGTCTGGAAACTTGATCTTGAATAGCGCGGCCCCGCCAAAGAACAGCAAGGAAAATGCAATTGCACCGAGAATCGTCATCCAAGCATTGAAGCGAAAATCTTTCAACATCTTCACTTCATGCTCGGCCCTTTCGAAAAACTTTTTCCGTCCGGCATAGACACCCAATAGGAATAACCCCAGTGTTATGAACAGCCTTCCGGAGAAAACCTGGAAGATCATTTTGAATGCGAATGAATCCAAATTGGCATTGAGTATGTCCAGGTAAGTGCCCGACTTCACTGCGTTGTAATATGCGAGCAGTGAAGCCTGGTCCTGATCGAAAATGTTCGATGTGTCGCCCATAGCAAATTGCACTGCGCGAACGATCACCGTTGGGATGTTGAGGACGAGAAAGCCAGCCAATAACAAAAGATATTTATCCGGAAGCTGATGAAAGATCAGCAAACCAACGCCCAGTATCGCATAAATGGAGAGTATGTCTCCGCGATAATGAAGATGATGGATCATGCCGATGGCGAAGAGAATAAGTAGCCGCCATGCGAATCGAAGCAAAAAATTTTTTTCAGAATCATTTCTTGTGAACTGGATGTAGAAACTCAACCCGAACAGGAAGGAAAAGATCATGTAAAACTTCCCAATGATCAACATGCCAACAAGGCCTTGCACTACCTGGTCAGCCATGTTCTGCCCAATGGCATTTTCATGTTGTTTGGGGAATTGGCCAGCGTAGTATTGCTCTACCATGTGCACGATGATGATACCGAATAGCGTAAAGCCTCTCAAGATATCAATGGATTCAATCCGATTTGAACGAATGTTCGCTGATGGAGCAACCATAGCATCGAGGGTTAAGACCTTTACCTCAACGGATGGACAGCAATAAAGTTGGGAAAAGCAAAAGAGAAGTTACAAATGTCGCAAGTCAGACAATTGATCGAGCATCCACCCGGTGATGCTCAATCTTTCCCGGTCAGCCGGAAGCACCTCATGTTCTATTCGCTCACTTCGGAAACACACCAGCTTTCCTGCGGTTGGCAGAATATCATGTGTGTGATCGGGCAAATACATTCGAAGCTGTCCCCCGTTTTGTTCGGTCCAATTGTTATTCAGGTAACAGATCACCGACAGTCTTCGATGATCATCTTTTTTGAATTGATCGAGATGTCGTCTGTAATAACTGCCGACCGGATAAACTGTAAGGTGAACTTCGAAATCTTTCATACTCAGGAACAAGGCCTGGTTCAGGTATTGCACGAGATCTTGAAGCCGGTTCAAATATACCTTCACCGCTGCCGGACTGGAATTTTTGTCAAGCCACTGAATATAATCACCTCGAATAGCTTCGTTGATCTGCAGATCCTGGTTTTTTCCGATGCCTGCTTTCTTGAATGAAGCCAAACCTTGTTGAAATTCTTCCAACGCAAGAATATCATCGACCTCCTTTTGGCTCAGGAATTGATCGGCTATCGCGAAGCCGTGCTCTGCGAGATCATCGGCAATAGAATCAAATACGCTTAACATTGTAACAAATTTAAAAGGTAAATGTCTATACTTACGACCGTCAATGAATTTATGAACAAGTTTTCAAAGGCAGAGGGTTTTTTTAATCAGACGATCAGTTCTCTGTTGATCATCGTTGCCATATTGCTCACCGCATGCGACAAGCCCGATCAAGACATTGAATTGAAACGTATCAAAGACGTTGTGGTGGATGCTACCAGCGATCCGACCCTCAAAGCAAACGCCATTTTTTTCAATCCGAACAAAGCGCACGGGAAGATCAAAAAAATAAAAGTCGACATTTATGTAAACGGCAAGAAAGCTGGTCATGTGGACCAGGATTTCAAGCTCGTCATCCCGTCACAAGCTGAGTTTACTGTTCCTATCGAGGTGAAGCTTGCCATCAAAGAGCTTGGATTTATGGATACGCTCTTCGGTGTAATCGGTGGAAAAAAATTTACGGTGCGTTACGAAGGCTTTCTGAAATTAACCTATCACGGATTTCCCATCAGGGTGCCGGTGGATTATAAGGATGAGGTGAAGATTAAGTTCTAAACACGATGCGTGCGCAAAGGCAAAAGGTGTAGAAGTAAGCTCACGCACACGGTGCAAGCTTCATGCTTCAAGCTGCGTCTAGCTTATTCTCAAAACCGCAAGCCGATTTTCAACGCAACTCAAAAAACTCGATCAAAACAGCGTGTGGCGTGGAGCGTGAAACGCAAAAGCCTTTGCACAACATCTAGTAGCCAATAGCCATAGCTTACTTCACGATCTTATCGTACGATGCCCCAATCCCCTTGATCAATGACGAACTAAACCCCTGGTGCTCCATTTCGTTCAGTCCGACAATGGTGCAGCCTTTCGGTGTAGTTACTTTGTCGATCTCCTCTTCGGGATGACGATTCAATTTCAATAACAATTCTGCAGAACCTTTTACAGTTTGAGCCGCGATGAGGCTCGCTGTCTTTGCATCGAAACCAATTTCAATTCCGCCCTGCGTTGCGGCACGAATAAATCGCAAGGCGTAGGCCACACCGCATGCACCAAGTACCGTTGCAGCGTCCATGAGTTTTTCATCGATCGCTATGGTAATGCCAAGTTGATTAAAAAGCTCGGCAACGTAGTTGACTTGCTCATTGCTTGCTCCAAGGTGGCACAAACAGGTAATGGATTCCTGAATCGCAATTGCAGTGTTCGGCATTGCACGAAAGATCGGCACACCACGATCGACAATCGCAGCAAGCTCATTCAGATAGACTCCGGTAACAACACTGATGACGATGTGCTTCGAAGGATCGAACTCTTTCTTCAATCCCTCGAGAACTTCTTTCACGTTATAGGGCTTAAGCGCGACAACAATAACTTCGCTGGTTGCAATCGCAGACGCGTTGTCATGGGTAACTTTGGCGCCAAGTGTTTTCAAATGCTGGATGGCGTCTGTGTTTCGTCTGGTTACCGTGATTTGGTCGGGGTTCACAAACTGACTTTTGATCAATCCTTCCGCGATTGCTGCTCCCAGATTTCCGCCACCGATAATTGCGATCTTTGCCTTTTTCATTTTTATATGAGTGAATACGAAAATTAAAATACTTTGCCGTACTTCACCGCGAAGAGCCCAACTAAACTTACGTAAACGATGGAACTCCTATACAAACCGTGGCCGTGGTACATTGCCGGAGCAGTGATCGGGCTCACTGTTCCAACCTTACTTTTGTTAGGTAACAAACGCCTCGGCATTTCATCCACATTACGGCAGATCTGTGCTGCATGTGTGCCTGCCAACATCGGATACTTCAAATACAACTGGAAAGATCAACAATGGAATTTGTTTTTCGTTATTGGCATTTTGATCGGAGGTTTCCTGGGTGGTTACGTTTTTGCAAATCCTGAACCCGTAAAAGTTTCTGCCGCTACACTCAACATGTTTTATCAGTGGGGCTTGAACGATGTTCATGGGTTGCTGCCTGAAGAGCTTTTCAATTTTTCTGAGGTTCTCACCTTGCGCGGATTTTTACTCATGGTCGTTGGAGGCTTTCTGGTGGGCTTTGGAACGCGGTGGGCCGGGGGCTGCACATCCGGGCATGGCATCATGGGACTCGCTGCGCTTCAATGGCCATCACTTGTTGCCACTGCATGCTTCTTCGTTGGAGGAATTATTTTCAGCCATTTCGTTCTTCCATTTATCCTCGCGTTATGAAAAACCTGAAGTATCTTCTGGTCGGTATCATGTTCGGACTGGCGCTCACGAAAGGGGAGGCGATCTCATGGTATCGTATTCAGGAAATGTTTTTTTTCGAAAGTTTTCACATGTATGGTATTTTCATGACAGCGGTGCCGATCGGTGCGCTCTCAATTATTGTCATCAGGAGACTTCAGCTCAGGTCTGTTGATGGAGAGGTCATTCAAAAGCCAACAAAGCCGTATCATCACGGAGTGATTTTTGGCGGTTTGATCTTTGGATTCGGATGGGCGTTGACAGGTGCGTGTCCTGGTCCGTTGTATGCGCAAATCGGTTCAGGCTATCTTGCTGTGATCGTGACATTCGCATCCGCTGTTGCCGGAACATGGACTTACGGCCTCCTCAAAAATTCTCTTCCGGATTGATCATCAATTCTATCGTTCTGCTAACTTGGGTTGAATAATCAAACAACCTATGAACGCGAACGAACTCATCGACATCGTCAAAAGAAAAAATCCGAACGAACCTGAATTCCTGCAAGCTGCCGAAGAGGTTATACTTTCTATCTCGCCAGTGCTGGAAAAGAATCCGGAGTTTGCTAGGTTGAAAATTCTCGAACGTATGCTCGAGCCTGAACGTCTTATTTCGTTTCGTGTAACCTGGCTTGACGATAAAGGAAACGTACAGGTCAATCGCGGTTATCGCGTTCAGATGAACAGCGCTATCGGCCCATACAAAGGCGGACTTCGTTTTCACCCTTCCGTCAACCCAAGCGTATTGAAATTCCTGGCCTTCGAACAGATCTTCAAAAATGCATTGACAGGGATACCGATGGGCGGAGGGAAAGGCGGAAGTGATTTTGATCCAAAGGGAAAATCCGATAACGAAGTGATGAAATTCTGCCAGGCGTTTATAGGAGAGCTTGCGCGACACATTGGGCATCGCCTTGATGTTCCTGCTGGAGATATCGGTGTTGGCGGAAGAGAGATCGGTTATATGTTCGGAGCATACAAAAAGATCAAAAACGAATTCACTGGCGTTCTCACGGGTAAAGGAATCGGTTGGGGTGGAAGTTTGATTCGCACCGAAGCAACCGGGTACGGGCTCATCTATTTTGCCGAGAATATGCTGCAGACAAAGGGTGATTCACTCAAGGGAAAGATTTGTTTGGTTTCAGGCTCGGGAAATGTTGCTCAATATGCAATTGAGAAAATCAATCACCTTGGCGGGAAGGCTGTGACTGCCTCCGATTCCACCGGATACATTTTTGATGAAGCTGGGATCGATGCTGACAGGCTCGAATTTTTGAAAGATCTGAAGAATAACCGGAGAGGCAGGATCAAAGAATACGCAGATAAATTCAAGGGTGTCGTGTACAAGGACATCGATGCAAAAGCCGACTACAATCCACTCTGGGCGCACGTGGCGGATTGCGCATTTCCTTGCGCTACGCAAAACGAAGTGAACAAGAAGGATGCCGAGAACCTCGTGAAAAACAAAGTGAAATTGTTGGGCGAAGGCGCAAACATGCCGACCACAATTGAGGGCATCAACGTGCTCATCAACGGTGGAGTGATGTATTCTCCCGGCAAAGCTTCAAACGCAGGAGGTGTGGCAACATCAGGTCTTGAAATGACGCAAAACTACATGGGCACAAACTGGACGACAGAAGAAGTTGACGCGAGATTGAAAATGATCATGAAGAATATTCATGACACTGCTCTTGCAGCAGCGAATGAATATGGCAAACCTGGCAACTACATGGTCGGAGCAAACATCGCAGGATTTTTAAAAGTGGCAAAAGCAATGCAAGCCCAGGGAGTTGTTTAGTTGCTAACGCAAAGTGTGCAAAAACAAATCAGGGTAGGAGTTTATAGATCGGTGCTGGTGCCAGGTTCTGCGAGCTGGGAAATGCCTAGCTCCCACGGCCAAGCACCTAGCCGCATTTGAGTAATCTGTGTTGTTAGAAAAGTTTTGAGTTTAATCCAATCTCTCCCAGCAACTAACTCCCAGCACCTAGCGCTCTGAATGGCTATGCCCGAAAATATTCTTCCAACTCCGCAAGCGCATTCACGCTATCCTTCAGATCTTTTTTCACCCTGCCTTTTTCAAGGATGACGATGCGGTCGCAGATCTCGGTAACATGATTGAGATCGTGACTCGAGATGAGATAAGTGAGACTGCGCGTGGTTCGCTCGTGAGCAAGTAATTGCTTAAGGCGAATCTGTGACGTGGGGTCGAGATTTTCGAACGGCTCATCGAGCACGATCACTTGCGGGTTGCCGATGAATGCTGCAGCAATTCCCACCTTCTTCAAATTCCCTTTCGAAAGGTCACCGATGAATTTTGTTGTACCGATGATCTCACCGTGAAACAATTCTTCAAAGCGCCCATAGAATGTTTGCAGATCTGCGCTGGCCCACCCATGAAGCTTGCTAACGAAAGAAAAATATTCCTCAGGTGTCAGGTATGGGATCAGAAAGTTTTCATCGAGATATGAGCCAACATAATGCTTCCAGTCATCAGTCGATTTAACATCCGTCTCGTTGATAGAAACGGTACCTGCCGTTGGACGAACGAGATCGAGGATCATTCGAAACAATGTTGTCTTTCCCGCCCCGTTGTTCCCA
>CBHROW010000217.1:0-9534 GCA_966080355.1 uncultured Chryseosolibacter sp. | reverse complement strand
AAACGCAACAAGGCCGCTTTTCAAACTTTGCTGTACGCGCTTCTTTATCGGGAGAATTTTTTGAGGGGCAAGAACAGATCATGGAAAGTATTGCCGGGCTTGATCAATCGCATCAATCTTTTTGATGAAGGTTTTTCGTTTGGATTGAAGATGGGCAGAGATCAGATCACCGATGTAGAGTCGATCATACCGGAATTTGAAGCGCGCTTGAAAATGCTTTTTGAAGAAATATTCAATCCCGACCAACCCTTCGACCAAACTCACGATACCGAACACTGCAAGCTTTGCCCGTATACACAGATCTGTTACAGATAAAGCCTGGATTGTTGAGCTGCATCATTCATGAACTATTCTTCCGAAGTTCATTGACCACATCTTCAAGCTTCGATTCCTCCAATACTTCACGACTGATCGCACCGTCTTTCTGTTTCCATTTCACCAGGCGAATAAATCCGTCAGCGATCTCGATCCCCGTGATGTCGCCATCAGCATAACAGCAACAACCGGAGTTGAAATAAGATGGACGCATTTTCAAATAATCCGGCTGTATATCGTCTGCATCCGACTTCCTTCGCCAGGATATCTCGTCTTCAATGGCTCTTGCCCAGGCTATATTATTCTTGGCAATGGCCAACTGTTGTTTCCGCGCCAAACGTTCAACGTGTGTCAGAGATTCGAAAACCGGTTGATGCGTGTGGCCGGTGATCAGGATCAGATTTTTTTCGCGCGAAGACCATTCATACATGATCGAATTGTGCAGTGTCTTCAAGCCTTTGTCATACGCTGGCGTATTCGGGTTAATGAGCAGGTAGGCCTGCAGTGGCGCCCAGATCTTCGAGACGAAAAATTTGCTGAACCAATTTCCGTCACTTTGAAGGTCACCCTGGTGGCCGTGAGTGCAAAAAATATCAAAAGCCTGCCCACCGATCGTAGATCGAAGTATTACCCCTTCGAGCGCAACCAGTTCTTTGTGATAGATCTCCTTGAGATAAGTCGGAGCAAGTGGATCGATCTCCCAATCGAGATCGTGGTTTCCGAAAATTTTTGTGAAGGCATTTCGAGCAAGAAACTTTCCTTCGGCCTGAAACGAATCTTTGTTATTTTTTCGAACCTGAAGCAAGGTATTTTCCCAAAGCTCCTCGCAATCACCGAGCGAGATGAAGTGAAAGTTGTTTTGATGATAATGTTCGAGCGCTTTCAGATAGGAGGGCTCGGCATTCATGAAATCATCAGCTCCGTTCTTCGCTCCCTTATGCTGGTCTGAAAAAATAATGAACTTTTGGATTTTTAGATCGAATGGAATTACAAATCCTTTTTTACCCTGATCTGTTTCCATTTTTTGCTTGAGGGCCGAAAGTGCTTCAAAGATCCTGCCTCGGTCGGGGTCGGACGAAAACCGGTTAATCAACCACAAGATCGGATGCAGCAAAATGAAACGGACAAATCTTCGCATGAAACGTAAGGAAGGTTTTCACAATATTAATTCATATTTGTTCTCCCTCAGCGCCTTGCCAAATGCATCAGAAGGTTTCTGTTCCACGAGCTTGAAACCATGATAACCGTACAAATGAGCTGCGGTGTAAAGTTCATCTGTTGTCCAGAGATAGGATGATCGGTAGCCGCGATCGCGCAGGAAGTCCATATAGAGCGTCATGAGCTTCTTGCCGAGTCCGATACCGCGGTACTCAGGCCTGATGATGAAATATCGCAATTGTGCAGCTTTACCGCGATCCATTAATAATAAAAAGCCGACCATTTGATCATGATGTTCGGAGACCCAGACACGGCTCCGTGTTGGATCGTACTGCTCAAAAAATTCTGCCAGGCCTTTTGCAACGTATGCCTCGAATTCCACCCCATAGTTGTATTCTTTTTTGTAAAGAGAACCATGGAGCCACGTGACCATGCCGATGTCACCTGGACGCAATTCCGTGCGGATGGAGATGTCGCTGAGGGTGGTTGTTGTCATGGCCGCGATGTGTTTAATAATTCCCGGATTGCCTGCATATGCGCGACCAGCTTTTTCGACTGTGCGCTGCTCAATGGCCGCAGCAGTGCTGTAATCTCGTCATGCGATTTTCTGTCGATTTGAGTGAAAGCCTTTTTACCACCATTTGTGAGCGATAGGAAGAAAGAACGCCCATCCGTGGAAGACTGTTTGCGAACAATGATCTTTCGTTTTTCAAAGCTGCGGATGACGCGGCTGCAATAACCCCGATCCATGTTCAGCTCCCGGATAAGATCACTGGCTGTACATTTCCGTCTTTTCCCAAGCTCGTACAGGATACGGCACTCGGGCAATGAAAAATCGCTGTCGAGCAGATTTTGATTGAGCAGGCCGATCACATTGGTGTAATACCGGTTGAATGCACGGACCTCTTCGGCAAATTTTGATCGCATTACCGAATGTACCTGAAATAGTTGATTTTGTCAACTATTTCAGGTTTGACTGGATTTCAAATGTGTCGGGGCTGGCTGTTTTTCTTCGTTCCACAACTTCCTTGAGCTTTTCCACTACACCTTGCCAGTTTTTTTCAGCATGATCTCGCGCTTTTTCATTGGGAAGATTTTCCGTGCGGATCAGCAAATGGGTTTTGTTGTTCTCCTCCTCGAGCTCGTACGAAACATTGAAGTAATTCTCCGGTTTGTCTTCCAGGCCGGAATTTGAACTGAGGTATGTCATCTGCAATATTTTCTCCGGAAGATTTTGGAGGATTGTGCCCTTATCCTCGTACGATTTCCCCTGGTAACTGCCTGTGAACCGTATCGGACTGCCTACACGCCAATCCGTTTCCACATGTGTGCCGAAAAGATATTCAGACACGATCTCGGGCGTAGTAATAGCTTTCCAGACTTCAGATGCCGGTGCATCGATTGTAGTTTCAGCGCGTGCTATCAAATTTGCTGCCATACGAATTTATTTTGTGTGAACTAATTCCAACCCAGCCTCGTCTGTTATTTCGAGACCTTGTAATTTCTCGCGACCCATGAGCTTCTTAATTCCGCGCAACGGGATGATCGCCCAGTCAGGACGATTATTCAGTTCGTAATTGAGCTCGTAGATGGCTTTCTCAATAAGGAATGTACGCATCAGGATCATCAGATCGTCCTTCCTGGCGGGGACAAAAATGCTTCCTTCAGCCTCTTTCAGATACGCACGAACGTAGATTTGACTCACATAATGATACCATTGGTCGATATATGGGATGAGTTTTTCGTAATCCTGATTTCTGATGCGATTGTCGAGGAACAAACTTGCGTATGCAGCATAATGAAATGATCTGACCATTCCGGCAACATCGCGCATTGCGGCTCGCTTAAGTCTTCGCTCGCTGTAACTCCTCGCAGGCTCTCCCTCAAAATCCGTGATCACGAAATCTTTACCGGTAGAAATCACCTGGCCCAGGTGCAGATCGCCATGGATCCTGATCTTGCTCACCGTTATCTTTCTCTTGTAGATATCTTTGAGCACCTGGAGTATCTCGTTTTTCATTCCGAGGACGTCAACTGCTTCCGCACGCGCGGCATCCGAAAGCTTGCGAAGATTTTTTGTTTGGTTTTGAAAGGTACTCCGCACAAGAGTCTGCAAGCCTGCGAACAGCGAGCGCTGGTAGTGCAAAGAGTAATCCTCGGGTTTGAATTCCGGAGTTGTACCCGAAGCGAGCGCCTTGTGCATTTGTGCAGTCCGTATTCCGAGAATCTTGACTTGCTCTGCAACGGAGGCATCGAGCAATTCTTTCACTTCAATCGGAATCTGCGTGTAACTGATGGGATCGTAGAGACTTCCGAGCTTCTGTGGTAATACCGGGTTGCTGAATTGCCCGGCCAACACACGGTCGTTAAAGTCGTCCAAACGCTCGAGCATATAAGTCCACGCGTCACCGTTGTTTTCGATTGCCCTTTGCATCATCGCGATCACAATAGTTCCCCTCGACACCCACTCGATCGAACCGATGAATTCAGGAATGTGATGAAATCCCTGCTCGGAGAGGAATCGCGTAACTTCAAGATCTGGATTGATCACGCGATCTACTTTTCGGTAAACCTTGAGGAATAATTTGTTTCCATAGATGATACTCGTGTTGCTTTGTTCTCCACCAAGCACACGCGGCCGGAGTTTTTCACCATCCGCAAATTGTAAGAAACTTGTATTTGCTTTGAACAGGATCGTACTATCCAGTGAGCGATCTTCATATCCGGCCGCCATTTTTTTGAGCAGATATTCTTGAAGGGGAAGGCCGTATAAGGCGTCATAGAGAACACCTTCTTCGCCATTCAATGTCATTTTCGCGATCACTGCCTTCGAACAATGTTCACGCAGTTTTTGTGCAAGCACGTCTTTTGCAAAGGCCACAGCAAGAAAGTAGCTTTCGGGTAGCCCGCTTTGATACGAAATGTCGAGTACCAGCAGATTGATCAATTGATTTTCTGCAGCTATTTCTGCTTGCTGTGCTATTGACAACGATTCAACTGACCTTCCTTTTCCCCCGAACCACCGGATGCCTGACACATAAGTTGGCAAAATCCTTTCTTCAAGCACAGTACGTGATGGGTCCTTTAACAAGTCCTGCCATATCGCGAGCTCGAGCGCTGACACTGTTCCATCGGCCGAACGCTGAACACTTTGTTTTTCCAAAATAAACCACAGGCATTCGTGGGCCGTGAGCGTAAGGAAGTAGGTACTGTCTTCTTTTACCGATGGAAATTTATTCTTGCTGAATACTTCTACAGGAGCATAGCCGCTCAAAGTCGAAAGGTCGAGCTCTACCGGCTGTGTATACTTCGAGAGGTTAACCACCGCCAGCATGGTTTGATCTTCATAGGTGCGTGTGAAAGCCAGTATCTTTGGATTCTCACAGGCTATGAATTTCATATCGCCCCTGCTAAAAGCTTTGTATTGTTTTCGCTTGGCGATCATGCGTTTCATCCACCACAGCAGCGAAGACGTGTTCCAGTTTTGAATTTCAACATTCACCGCTTCGTAGTGATACTCAGGGTCGAGGATCACCGGGAGGTAAAGTTTCTGCGGGTTCGCTTCAGAAAAACCTGCGTTCCGATCTGACGACCATTGCATCGGAGTTCGGACCCCGTCACGGTCACCGAGATAAAAGTTGTCGCCCATGCCGATCTCATCGCCATAGTAGATCACAGGCGTTCCGGGAAGTGAGAACAATAAGTAATTCAACAGCTCGATTTTTTTCCGGCTGTTGCCCATCAGCGGAGCAAGGCGATGCCGGATCCCCAGATTGATGCGTGCCCGCGGATCTTTCACGTAAACTTTATACATGTAGTCACGCTCCTCATCGGTCACCATTTCGAGCGTCAGTTCATCGTGATTGCGCAGAAAGATCGCCCATTGACAGGTTTCTGGAATATCAGGAGTTTGATCGAAGATATCGGTGATCGGATAACGGTCTTCAGTTTGAAGCGCCATGAACATCCTCGGCATTACCGGAAAGTGATAATTCATGTGGCACTCGTCTCCATTGCCGAAATAAGAAGCTGAATCTTCCGGCCACATGTTTGCTTCCGCAAGAAGTAACGTGCCGGGAAAATTTTGGTCGACATGCGCGCGGAGTTTTTTGAGGAACGCGTGAGTCTCCGGAAGATTTTCCCCGTTGGTGCCCTCGCGCTCAAAAAGGTAAGGCACTGCATCGAGCCTGAACCCATCGACACCCATCGAACACCAGTAGTCGAGAATGCGAAACACTTCTTCCTGCACCAGTGGATTGTCAAAGTTCAGGTCAGGCTGATGGTGGAAGAATCGATGCCAATAGTATTGACCTGCGATGGGATCCCATGTCCAGTTTGACGTCTCGAAATCCTGAAAAATAATTCGCACGTCTTTGTATTGCGAGGGATCATCTGTCCAGACATAATAGTTTCTGTGATCCGAGCCCTTTGGCGCATAGCGGGCCCGTTGAAACCAAGGGTGTTGATCAGAAGTGTGATTGATGACAAGCTCGGTAATAACGCGCAGGTTTCTGTCATGCGCTTCTTTGAGCAGCAGTTTCAGGTCATCGATGTTTCCGTAAGATGAATTGATGTTGAAATAGTCTGCAATATCGTATCCGTCATCTCGCAATGGCGAAGGATAGAATGGCAGCAACCATATGGCAGTCACACCCAGGTCGCGGAGATAGTCGAGCTTTTCAATCAACCCGCGAAAATCGCCTATGCCATCACCATTTGAATCGCGAAATGCTTTGATGTGCACTTCATAAATGACAGCATCTTTATACCAATGTAGTTTATCGTCCAATGTTTTGTTGTGCTCCATATTCATTCGCCTCTGCCGATTAATCAAGGGAAAAATTGTGTTCCTCCTTTCATTTATTGGCTGGTTAAATTCCGATTGTTGACAGCGTTTGGCCATAGAATCGCCTCGTTCATCGAAAAAATTTCAATAACCGACAGAATCGCGGGAATTTTCGCCATCATTAAATCACAAGAAATTATGAAAAAGAAAATCTTAGTTGTGTTAGGTCTGGTAGCCATGCTGGTTCAAGGCTGTATTGTTAAGTCGCTACATCCTTTTTTCGCGGAAGAGGATGTAGTCTTTAAACCGGAATTGATCGATGCCTGGACCGACAATGATGGCAATAGGTGGAAGATCTCACCAGTCAAAGAAAAACCGAATGCATACGAAATGACGGCAAGCAAGGATGGTAAAGATGGTGTATTTCTGGTGCACCTCTTTAAGCTTGACAATAACCTCTACCTGGATTTTCTTCCGATAAGCAGTGACGCAGAGTCAGTGGCGATCTTCGATTTGCATATCATGCCCACGCATTCGGTGGCAAAAGTTGAGACAATCGAACGTGACCGGGTATCGATCAAATGGTTTAAGGAAGAATGGTTGGCTGACCTCTTTGGAAAAAATCGGGTGATGCTCGGCCATGAAACTATTCTTGATCCCATTAAGGCTGACGAAGGGGATAAAACTTACATTTTGACTGCCTCGACCTCAGAGCTTCGAAAATTTTTGAGAAAATACGGCAACGATGATGCAGCGTTCGAAGGTGACAATGCCGTGAAATTAACGTTGACCAGAATTCATCCATGAGCGCATTATCATTTCTTTCCCCGCTGGCCAAAGAAAGTCGGTGGATCAAGGATATAGTTTTCGGTGTTTCTGCCTATTTTATTTTACTGAGCATGTTTGCCAGCTCGAGCTCGTGGGAGCTGATCGATCACATCTACACCTCGATCTTTCTCGGAACACTGATCATTTTTGGAACGGTAAACGAATGGGTGATCCAAAAAAGATTTCTTCGAGAAAATTATTACGGTTGGTTCATTGGGCTCACCGCGCTTAATATTATGGCGGGTGCTGTGTTCAATCAATTGCTGTTCGACAAGCTTATCGATTTCATACTTCCGGGATATTACTTCATCTCGTACTACGAATATTTCGACCTGGTGAAATTTTTCTTCGTGTACATTTTTCTCATCACGTTGCTCGATCTTTCGTGGGAGTGGTTTCAGCTCCAGGACACTCGACATAAAATGACTTTACTCGAAAAAGAAAAGGTTGACGCGGAATTGACAGCCCTGACGAATCAGGTCAACCCGCACTTTCTTTTCAACAGCCTCACCGTGGTCTATGGACTTGCGCTCAAGCGATCGGAGGAGACTGCAGCGGCAGTCGTCAAGCTATCTGATATTCTTCGGTACGTCATCTATGATGCATCGCGAAACAAGGTGGAGATAACGTCCGAGGTTCAACATATCTCCAATTACATTGATCTTCAGCGATACCGTATTTCGACTGACGCTAGAATTTCTTTTCATCATGAAATTCAAAAACAGCATATTTTCATCGAGCCTATGATACTTCTTCCGTTGGTGGAAAATTGTTTTAAGCATGGTGTGAAAGGAGAAATAGGCAGCGAGGCATTTGCCGACATTGATCTCTTCGCTGATGAAAAAGTGATTCGTTTCCGAACATCGAATAACAAGAATGCTGAAGGCTCAAACGAATGGGGCCCGGGTGGAGTCGGGTTGAAGAATATTCAAAACAGATTACGGCTCGTATACCCGGACCGGCACACGCTCAAAATCGATGATTCGGAAAAAATATTTACCGTAAATTTAACGATCAGCCTGGACGCATGACTAGACTTACTTGCATGATCGTTGAAGATGAACCCGTTTCGCAAGAGATATTGCAACGATTTATTTCGGATTGTCCTTCGCTCGACCTCCTGAAGGTCTGCAGCAATGCGATCGAAGCGATGGACCAACTTCGCACACTGGACCCCGATCTACTTTTTCTTGACATCACTATGCCCAAATTATCCGGATTGGATTTTTATCGATCGTTATCCGATCCGCCAATGGTGATCTTTACAACTGCGTATCCCGAGTATGCCGTGAATGGTTTCGAGGTGAACGCTGTCGACTATCTGGTGAAACCGTTTTCCTTCGAACGCTTCTTGCGCGCGGTGAATAAAGCGATCGATGCGAGCGGCAAAAACGGATCGAATCCTGATTTCGTCATGCTTATGGCTGATAAGAAAATGCACAAGGTCTTGCTGAATGAAATTCTTTTTGCAGAAGCTATGGGCGATTATGTCAAGGTTTGTCTCCCCGATAAGGTGCTTGTTGTGCACATGCCGTTGCAAAAATTTTTTGAAACATTACCGGCAAGGCAGTTTTATCGCGTGCATAAGTCGTTTGTAGTTTCGCTTACTCAACTTCGATACATTGAAGGGAATATGGTGATCATAGGCAAGCATCAGATCCCCATCGGCCAGACCTACCGAAACGATTTTCTCACCCTGTTACAAAAAAAGTGATCAATTTGGAGCTTGAACCAGTGTAAAAATGGCAAGCAGGTCGTCATTGCCTTCCAGCATTTCCAACTCTTTGATAATGCACCACAAGCGGTTTCCTGCATCCGTTTCAACCTGGATGCGGTCACCGGTTTTGTAACGGAAGAGCTTCCGATCATCAGGGCTCACAATGATTTTTGAAATCACCGAAACTCCATTTTGAAGTGCAGCGAATTCTTCGTCATTAAGTTTGCCGATAACAAAATTGATCTGAATGTCCATTTCGAATGGGTGCATTTCAATTATATACGAAGTTCCGGAAACGAGTAACTCCAATTATTCCTTGCGGTCTTTGGATGGTTGTTATCACCGACAAAAGGTCGCACAACGAAAACGAATTACTTTACCGGTGTTCGGGATTTCTCTGGAGGGCTCCCGTTGTAAAAAAATTATGCCACGACCTGGATGGATCGTGGCATACATGAGCAGTTGAGGTCGTGTACTTTTTGTTGTCTGATTTGAACTGCAATGAAGTTGAGTTCACGCAATACCGCAGGCCCGTTGATGTCGGTCCATCGTCAAACAAGTGACCGAGGTGTGAGCCGCATTTGGCACACATGATCTCAGTTCGAACCATACCGTAGCTTGTGTCGGTTTGGGTTTTGATCTTACCGCCTTCGATCTCGCGGTCGAAACTTGGCCACCCGCATTCTGAGTCGAATTTCATGTCGGAGGAAAACAATTCATTTCCACAAGC
>CBHROW010000216.1:0-9561 GCA_966080355.1 uncultured Chryseosolibacter sp. | reverse complement strand
ATAGCTGAAATTTGCAAAATCCAATGGCTTGTTTTCTCCCCGGCAGTGGCAAAAATCTAATGTGATCGGAATCTGTTTTCATGGTGTTAACCTGATTCAACCGTTTAAGTCGTCTTATAAGAAAAGGGAAACCATTCGTTCAAGACCAGGTTGACCAGCTGCGATCAAAATTCGCGCGGGCCTGTCATGGTCGCAACATTCTCCTCAAATCATAAGGACAACGTTTTCTTTCAGCGCCTTCACCACAGCTTCTGATTTCGAGTTAACGTTCAGCTTCTCATAAATCCTTTTAATATGAGAGCGAACTGTGTCGATGGTAATGTTGAGCTGGAATGAAACGCCCTTATAACTCAAACCATTTACCAGCAGCTGAAGGATCTCACTTTCGCGTTTGGTGAGTTTCGTTTTGAGGTTATCTTCGTCAGAGAATTTAGAGTCTGGCATCAATGTTCTCAGAACTTCACCCATCAACGAGGGACTCATTGGAAAACCTCCTTCATTGACAACCTTGATGGAATCGACCAGGGCTGGCAATGGCGTTTTCTTTCGCAGCAGGTATCCGTTGGCGCCCTTTCTCAAACTCAAGATCACATGCGGGAGATCGGACGCATCGGTGAGCACTACGATCTTGATCATAGGATCGCATTTTTTTATTCGCTGCATCACGTCCATGCCGTCTTCGAGGGTGTTATCGAGCAGAACCAGGTTCGGCTGAGTTGCGTGAATATGTTTTTCAACACTGATGTGCTTGTCGAGTGAACCTACTACGTAACATCCTTCTGTATTACCCAGAAAAAAAGACAACATGTCTCTATAATGCGATGGTTGATGAAGCAATATTCTAATCATTTTCTTTTCCTTTTTTTCTCACTTGTCAAAACTCCTGATCTGAAAACTGACCCTCTGGGCCTAACACCACAAACTGATAACTCGGTCGTGCTACGAGGCAATACCGGATGCAGGTGGCGGAAGAAAACAACATCGCGTTGTTTCTAAATGAATAGAAATGGTTGGCATCATGCTAGTGGTTTGGGGTTTTGCCGGCTAACTCCAAACTCATCCGGCTAAGGACTAGCCATGAGTCGGTACATCAACCTGACATCACAAAGTTCTCATGATATGCCGTGCATGAGTTACGCAAAACGGATTTTGCGGATACGCGAAACGGATTTTTTCATCTGCGAAAATCTGACAGGGTTGCAAGAGCAATAGCCAGGCAAACCGATTGCCAAGCTCGGTAATAAGCAAGGCGTTCTACTATTGAACGAAGCAGGTTACTCGTTGAACCTGATCTGGAAGACGCTTCCTCGGCCAAATTCACTCTTGATAGACAATTCGGCTTTTATTCTTTCGGCAAGGAGTTTAACAATATATAGCCCAAGGCCAGTGGAATGCTCGCCCGCAGTGGGAACGGCCGAAAGCTTTTGAAATTTGCGAAAGACTTTTTTCAAGTCTTCATCCGAAAAACCCGGCCCCTGGTCGCAAACGAGAATTTCCCATTTGTCGCACTTTCGAATGACGAGCCTTACTGTGGTTCCAAATGTTGAAAACTTCATGGCATTCGATAGCAGGTTTTCGATGATGCGAATGAGGTAAGGCGGATGCGTTGATACAATGCAGTTTTCTCCGCCCTCCACTTTCAACGTAATATTCTTCTTTTCAGCAAACGTTTCGAAATTTCTGAGCACTGGATTGAGTTTGTCAATCACGGATATCTTCTCGAAAGGTACTTCAGCAGAGTTTGATTCCAGGTTTGCGATGGCGTTCAATTCATCGATCAACTTCAACCCGTGATCGTTCGCAGACTGGATACGTGCGAGCAGCTCCTGTACTTCGGTGACATCGCTGGTCACCCTGGCAATCAGACTACTCAATGCTTTGGTCTGATTCAACGGACTCTTCAGATCGTGCGCTACGATATTCATCAGGCTTTCCTTCTCTTCCAACGAGTTGATAAGGTCCTCATTTTTTTGCTGAAGTTCTCTGGTGCGCTCGATAATGCCGGCTTGCAAGGCTTCGTTCTGAACGGCAATCAAATCGTAATATTTCTTTGAGAGCGAATTCTGGTAAAGGGAAAGTGACCCGGTAAAAAGACACACTTCAATGGCAGTTCCTACAACGATCATGTTCTCGGTGAGAAAATTCCTCGGCAGCACTTCATTCTGTGACAACAGGTAGATGATAACCCCTGAGCAAAAAAAGCCCAACCCGATAATGATCAGCCTTAGGAACGGTTTGTATTCTTCGAGCTTCACATACGCCACGATGTTCATTACAAATATGAAAAAGCAACTCGCCAGCCCATGGATCTCGGCAAAAAAGAAAGCAGTTCTGTAATCGCCAATGGCCAGGTAAAATGCGGTTAGCACGAAAAGCAATGACGTCACGATCCACAAATTGAACCCATAGATCAACCCGGACGATTTGTCGATATGGAACGTCTTCTTCAGGAAAAGCATCAGGCAAAAAGATACGCCATACGGAAGCAACGGGAAGAAAAAATTGATGCCGGGATGATCAGGCCAGAGAAATTGAAAATAGAATCCCTTCTCCGTCAGGTTGATCGTGCTGATGAAAATAATATAGCCGACATAAAAAAAGTAATGGTATTGCCTTCCGTAATACACAAATAAAATGGCGCCCGCTACAATGATGAGCATGATACCTGCATAGACGCTGTAAAATAAAATTCGATTGGCTGATGCCTTCATCACCTCATCGGCAGTGAGCAATCGGATCTCCGAGTTGAGAAAATGGCCGGAGCGAATTCGGACATAGTACCATGCTCCATTGGTTTCAAAAGGCAGCACGAACGGATTGGTTTCTACCGGGCGGCTCTCGAAATCTCTGAGAAAACCGGTTTCCCTGTGTTGCATTTTGCCAGGATGCTCCGGATCAGGAAAATAAAAATCAACGTAGTGAAGGTTTGGCGTCACCAGTTCCAGGAACAACTGCTCCGAAACCGGATCGCTTTTCCGGAATTTAATCCACACCGTAGCGTTGCTGAGCTCATAATGAAACCCGGCTTTCAATGGTGTAAACATGGGATGAAGAGCCGAAGAGCTTATTTGCGCGAAGGAAGGAGAATCAACATCCGTCTTGTAGATCAAAACCTCCAGGTTGCCTGCGTTACTCCCACCAACTGCGGCAACTGCGCCTTGCAGTGCCCAACAAAAAAAGATAATCGGGAATTTCAATGAAGACATTCTCTTATTTTCTGAAAGCTGATCGAACTGCAAACCTAAAGAAGATGCGGGCGAATTAGTATAGCATGTTTGTGTAGTCACCATCCCAGAAAATATCCGATGGCTGAATTTTCAGGGAAAACTTCTCAACAGGATAAAACGATATTAAAGCTGGTACAGGGAAGAAAGCTGGCGACAGCCGATGCTAAAACATGATTCAATCCTGAGTGATCTCCACATCAACACGCAGATTCTTTTTTGCGTTGGGACTGTGTTTCGTGTAGATAGGCCGCCTCCCACCCCACGCGGTAACGGTGATCCTTTGTTCATCAATTCCCTTATACACGAGAAAATCTTTCACCATCAACGCTCGCTGATAAGACAGCTCTTTTGCCGATCCGAAGATCTGCTTCACATCTCTTGTCAGGGAAAAAAAATTTTCGAAAGAAGTAGAGATCAATATCCTTCCAAAACCATTACCATTGGAATGCCCGTGGAGTTTGATGTGCATATCGGGATTATTCTGCAAGAAGGTCAACAACTCCATCAGCTGGAACCTGGATTCGTTCATCATGATCGATGCATCATTGTAAAAATAAACATTGTATAGGGTAACAATATCGCCACGCCTGTAACGCATCAGATCGAAATGAACAACAACCATGTTACCTAGCACCTTGACATTGTCTGTGCTATCGCTCAGAGGGTCTGCAATATTCAGGTCATGTTGCATTTTTTTATATCCGAAGATATCGCAGATCAGCGAAATCCGGTCGACTGATTTGAATTCAGGGAAGCTCAGGCTCTGATTGGCATCGACCTCGCGCAGTTGTCTGGCCTCCCCGGTATCGATGATCCTTACCTTTCCCTGAAGCGCTCGCCCTGCCCCCGCATCGAAAACACTGACGAACAACCTGGGTGTAGGTAGTGGGATCCTGGCATAAGCGCGTTTCTCAGAAACAACAAGATCGCTCGTTTCAATCCTGCGGTGTTCACTCGTGTCAGTGAATCCTGATACGTGAGGATCATTCCATTCTTCATCAGCTGCTGGAATCCTCATTACCCACGCGTCATAGAATTCCCGATTTTTGCGAAAATTCAAAACGATCTCGGTTGCCTTCTTCTTGTCTTCCACCACGTCTGTATATACATAGTAGATCCCCTTCTCGCTGGCAAAAATGTATTGACTCGCTATTTGTGAGTCCGCGAGGTGCGCAACAAAGCGTTTTGCATTTTCATGGATTGCGAACGAACCCAGCACGGTATAATAATGCGGCTCAGGCGAAGGCAAAAGAGGTTGACAAAGTGCGTGAACTTCCGTCAACGCGAAAAACAAGAGAAAGGCAAATAATCTTATGGAAACAAAATATTCGCGGGACGCCTTCGAAGCCATTGGTGATTTCATGTCAACACGCAGCACATCGTTCATACATAAAAAGTATTTCCAGCTACCTATGCTTTGGCTTATTGTTGAACCACCGGCCGAGGAAGTATGAAACCTGTATCGTGCCTACAGTATACATGTCGTTATCTTTTTTATTTCCCCTCAAGTTGCCATCGTGTTCGGAACCATATCCCGCGAGAACGTTGTAAGTTGTTCCATCGCGCTCACTTGTATATTGATAATTCGGACTGACAATTTCGTTCGTTCGATAAGACATCGCCTTTGCCAATTCATTGTTGCCGAAAGCTCCCAGGTCAACGTAGTTCCGGCTCACGTCATCGATGTAGTCTGTGAACAGGATTCTCAATGAGACTTCGCATGAAAGACTCCAATGCTGATCCAGTGCCAGGCTCGCACCAAGGCCAACTGGTATCGCAGGTTGCATAAGGCTGTAAGGCTTATTGCCGTAATTGACATCACTCGTGTGCAGGTTAGCGAGTTGCCCCTCAGTTCCGAGCGTTCGGAGGTTGACCCATTCTCCGGCATTTGGAAGAATTCGGCCTTGCAGATCAGTAGCCGGTATTTTGGCTTGTGGGTTGTGGTGCAAAACTGCAACGCCAACAAACACATAAGGTGAAAGGGCCCGTTGGTCGGGCGAAGGAAATTCGTTGTCAAAGAAATTGAAAACGAACACCATGGACAGTTCCTGAATCCTGTTTCTGAATGATAAGTTCCTTTGATAACGGTAAACTCCGCTCTTCATATCACCAGCATCTGCAGAAGCGTCTGAGCCGGAGATCGTTCCGCACATGAAACCGCCCCGCACAGAAACATGCGGAGCAAAAGGATAAGTATAGGTCACGCCAGCGCCAACTTTTGTGAGGGAAATGTCCGAGCTTATCTTGTTAGGCAAGGGCGCCAGATCACCATAGTAATTCAGCGCGTTCAAGGTGATTCCGACCGATGCATGGTGTTTATCGGATCCGTATTTGTTTTTGATGTTTCCACGATAGGTCATCAGGCGAGAATTGTTTCTGACAATTTGCCGTTTGGACAACTGGGCCGTGGCGATCCCCGGACGCAAAATCAAAGCGATCAATATCATTACAGAACAAACCCTGAACAAATGCGAATTCATAACACTACGCTCGCCCCAAAGATCAGGTTGACGCGGATAGTGCACCATCGCATAAGCATGTTAAAAACACAGAAAAATTGTTTCAATACGATTCATGTCCGGACTCTTCGAACGGAGCCATGAGTATACTTCAACCATGATTTGGAGAAAATTTCGAGTGCGGCTAAACGTGCGTTGAATCACAGCCTCATACTTATGGCGCGATCTTCTCGTTCATCGAAAACATCAACACACTCAGGCCTGAGCGATGAACCGAATTTTCGAAAGTATAACGCATGTAGAAGATCCCCGTTGCCATACAGTTAAAATTGATGGAGGGAAAAAGCCCCTGTGGTGTTTTATTGGTCGCCACGATGTTGCGCTGTGAATCGAAAAGTGTGATCACGATACCATCAGCGCCAGCTGCAGGTGTACATAAGCTTAACGCGTAGGTCGTATTTTTTGTGAGCACATAAGAGTATTCAATATAGCCCTGGTCAGCCCGTGATGGCTCAACGCGATAACTTTTCAGAAAATGCATAGGTACATGCGCATTTGCTGTACAGACCGCTATCTGGCCCTCTACAGTACACTGCGCCTGAGTCTTCAGTACAAAAGACTGAGCCGCGAAAAGAAAGATCAGCAAATATCCCCACATATGATTCTACTTTTCGTAACACTTCCAGGAATGGCGTTGAAATGGCGTGACGAGCTCCTGTTAACGCAAACTTCGCTTCGAACGCCAAACGAACTACGCAAGCCTGAAGAAGACCATGCAAATTTTATTTCCATAAACCTGGGAGTTGGATCGAAGGCGCATGAAGTCAGGCCGCATGCATTTTCAGATGCAAAGGAAGGCTGTGGCATGAGAGATTACTATAACATGATAGCAGGAGTTTGTTTTGTGAAACTCATTGGATGCCGCATAAATATGTCATCTGTATTTAATAAACTTCCAGGTACTTCATAACGGCTTTGTCGGCTTTGAACAGTTTTGCAAAACGTACAAGGCAACGAACGGCCACCACCTGGAACCACAATGGCAGCCCGTGCAGATACGTTCCGCTGTAATCCAACAGAATGATGGTGTGCCAAAAATTCTTTGGAAGACCACTTTTTGTAACCTTACCATCGTTTGCAAGTCCGTAACCAATGCGTATTGCTTTTTCAAAATCGCATGCAGGCGTTATCGTGCACATGAAAATCACCGGCTCCGGCATCTCATTAAAAAAACGATGAGCTATGCGAGGTTCAACCGTATACGAATTTCCAGGTTGAAGCCTGTGGATCGCTTTTCCTGCCTGAACGGAGAGCACGCCCGAAAGCACCTCGAAGTGTTCGCTAAAGTTGAGGTGGTAGTGCAACGCATTTCCGCCACCCGGATATACTTTAACTTCAAGCAGACCGTATTCGCCCTTCGTTTCTTCAGCCGATACCAGTATTGTTACTTCGTCTTTGATCAGGGGATTTTTTAAAACTACTGGGGCGGTTCTCGTTGTGTTCATATTACAAGCTTTTAAAGTAGGTGTATAGTGCATGCAACTCCTGGTCGCTGTAGTGCTTCGTCATCATCACGGGCATGCTGGAATCGAGTTCGGTGCCGTTGGGCCTTTTGCCTGTTCGCAAGGTGTTATTGAACTGCTCTTGCGTCCAGCGCCCAGTTACACCTGTTGACGTCAGATCCGGTACGGGAGGAAAACCGGGAGCCATCGGGTCACCGCCTTTCAGATTTTCATGATGGCAGCCTGTACACATCACGGAAAGATATTTTCCAAACTCAAGTGGTGATGAAGTGTCGATACTTTTAGTCAGCATCGCCTCGTGATCGATCTGCTCTGCCGGGATGACTTCCAGCTTTCCGATATACACCAACGTTTTGATCATGATTCCCAACTTACTTTTCGGCATCTTCCGGTCGACAGGGGGAAGTTTGTTCAGGTATGCGATCATTGACGCCAGGTCCTCCTGCGACATCCTGGAAGTCTCCAGCGAAGGCATGACGATCAAAGGATGATCTGTGCTGTCGAGGCCGTGCCTGATGGCTTTGATCCAGTTGACGGTTGCGTAGTTCTGCGATAAACCACCCTCACCGCGGGTGAGGTTCGGCCCGGCCAGGTTGCCAATCAGAAGGTCATCGTTAAAGACTTTTCCACCGAGATCGTCTCCGTGACAATCCCTGCATCCCTTGATGTCAACCAGGTGCTTGCCTTTCACAACGGAGAGGCTATCAGCAGGAATGGTAAATTCTTCGGCAACAACAGCGTATTGCTTGCTGATCCGGTCATCTATTCCCGCGGAAGCGAATAGGTAAAAAACTGTGGCTGATACAATTAGAAAAATTATTACTACGCCTGCAATCTTGAGGGTTTTCATTTTTTATTATTTGCGAACAAAAATCTGCAACCTTCTCTGCATCGAGCTACGTAAAAGGGAATATTTATCTACGGGAACCGGATTTATGCCAGCTAAACATCTATACACGGACAATATTCCAGAGCTGAAACATTGTTACGAGGATTTTTCCGAACGCAAGGTTTTCGACCGGTCGGGCAGCCTGAGTACCGTTTTTAAAACTGCGCATCCCGAGCTCGGAGTATTTAACGCTTCAAAACTTGTTTTACCACAATTGTTTTTATTGGACGTGCAATGGAAGACCGCGACAGATCTTGTACTGCATGAATCCGACCCCTCAGACTCCATTGATATGAATTTTGTCATCGATGGCAATCTCAAAGCGAAGTTCAATTCCTCACCGCATGAATTGGATCTCATTACGGGTCATCACAACATGAAATTCACACCAGGCGACAAGAGCATTCACAAGATGTCAAGGCAGAATGCGAGCCTTTTCGTGGTTGCACTTGACAAAAATTATTTCAGCTCGTTGCTTGGCTGTGATGACCATTGGTCAGAAATGATCCAAAAAAAATTAGCGAACTCGGAGAGCTTTTTTGGTGCTGATAACTTTCTTGGCATCACACCCCGTATGCGTGCGCTCATCCACACGCTGAAAAGCCCGGATCCAACACCCGGCAGCAAGTTACGCGCAGAGTACATGCTCCTTGAACTTTTATCGCTTCAGGTCGACCAATTCCGATCTCATTATCGCCCGGCCAAAGCCTATGACAACATGGTGAATGCCAGCGACTGCAATAAACTTTACCAGATCAAGGAATATATCGATGGGCATTTCCTGGAAGACCTGAGCCTCGCCTCCCTCTGCAGAATCGGTATGCTGAACGAATTTAAGCTGAAGCAAGGTTTCAAGGTTCTCTTTGGTACGAGCGTTATTCAATACGTCAGGCGGCTCCGCATGGAATATGCCCGCACGTTGCTCCGCGATCATCACCTGAGCGTAGATGAGGTTTCAAGTTTACTGGGATATCAATACCCCCAGCATTTTTCTGTCGCCTTTAAGAAACACTTTGGCGTTGTGCCGTCCTACCGCAGCACCTCGAAGACTATCGTTAAATTGAGATAGTAGCATAAAAGCGTCGTTGCAACGGCATCGGTGTTACTGATCATACTTAGTCGACCCTATTAAAACCACTCTTGCCGCGCGCTAACCTGCTTGCCTGGCGCACCTCAATTTTCCTGAAGTGTCAAAAAGCATTATCTTGAAAAGGTGTTAATATTTTTAACAGCCTTATCTAGAGATACAATGCGCGCAGCAAAAGGCGAGTGGCGACTCATGCTAGTCGGAATACCTTTATTCATGATGGCCAATTATGCCGGCAACGAATACTATGATCAACCGTTCCTTTCCGTTGCAGGAAAACTGATTGTTACTTTAGCTCTTGTCTGCGTGGTTTGGCTGATCATCCGTTACACGCGGAATTTTTTATGGCTGTACTTCAGCGGACATAACCAATCTA
>CBHROW010000215.1:0-9591 GCA_966080355.1 uncultured Chryseosolibacter sp. | reverse complement strand
TGGCGGCAAGCTCATACAAATATTCTTCAGTTCCTTTCACTTCCGACAGCATAGTCTCGTACGCAGCCGCGGCTTTTTCGAATCGGGCCAGGCTATTATAGATGTTAGCTGCAAGGAGATAGAAGTACTTGTTTTTTTTGTCGATGCTGATGGCGTTCTCGATGCTGAGCGATGCCTTCAGCAGGTCGTCTTGCTTGTTGCTTTTGGAAAGTACTTCCGCAATTTTATAATGCACCGTTCCGTTCTCAGGATTGATCTCCAGCGATCGCTGATAATACAAGAGCGCTTTGGCGAAGTCTTCGAGTATAAAAAATTTCTCGCCTTCCGTGAAATAGAACTCTGCTTCGCGCATCCTGATGCCCTGGGGTGAATCGTCAGCGCTTTTCTTTTTACGTTGCGCAAGTCCGTTGTGCGGCAGAATGGATGCTGTCAGAAAAAATATCAGAGCGGTAATTATGCGCAGTTTCAAGTTCAGTTCAATGTGTTGAAGTCTCCTACACTCAGATCCAAAGGTCGGGCCTCAAAATTAACGAAATTCCCTAACATGCTATTCTCCAAAACAGCCTGAGAAACTTTCGTATTGGTTTGAATGATGGAATTGATGATGCGGCTGTCTTTGATGTACGAATTCTTACCTACAGAAACATACGGACCGACAACCGAATTCTCGATCACCGCTTCATCACCAACGAAGCAAGGAGGGATGATTACGGCATTGTTGAGCCGCGCTTTCGGAGATACGAGTTTTTGATCTTTGATGAGCTCGAGGTAGCGTTGATTGGTTTGCACGGTCACGTTCTTATTGCCGCAGTCAAGCCACTCGGCAACCTTTCCCGGTGCGAATTTCGAGCCTTTCTTGTTGAGATTTTCCAACGCGGTGGTGAATTGAAATTCTCCTTTTTCCTTAATGTTGTTGTCGACCAGGTATTGCATTTCGCGAGCCAGCGCTTCACCGTCTCGAAAAAAGTAAATTCCGATGATGGCCAGGTCTGATATGAATTTGGCGGGCTTTTCTACAAATTCAATGATCTCGTTCTTTTCATTCAGTTTCACCACACCGAATTGTGAAGGATCGTCAACTTGTTGAACCCAGATGATTCCGTCTTTCGATGTGTCGAGTTTGAATTCAGCTTTAAACAACGTGTCGGCAAATGCTACAATAACCTTCCCGGTGAAAAGTTCTTTTGCAAAAAGCAAGGCGTGAGAGATTCCCAGTGCTTCCTTCTGATAATAGATCCTGCCTTCGGCTCCGACCTCCTTTGCAATTTGTTTCAAACTTTCTTCCACTTCCTTACCGAAACTCGGATGAATGATGAATCCGATGTTGTCGATCTTTTCCGGACAAACTTTTGCAATATCCTCGACTAACCTGTGAACGATGGGTTTACCAGCGATCGGAAGCAAAGGTTTTGGTACAGTTAGTGTGTGCGGTCTCATTCGTTTTCCGAGACCCGCCATTGGGATGATGATGTTCATGCGGTATAAGTTGCGATGTTCAGTGCACTAAGAATGACAGTGAACAAGTTAGTAAAAAATCAGGCCTGCGTGTTAAAGAGACGTTTCCTTTCAATGATGTAAATAATCCCAACGAATGCCAGTAAAGTTAAACCATGAAATGTTGTTGCGATGAGTTGACTTTCAATCTTCACTAGTGGAACTGCATACGCGATTGCGGTAGAAACGAAAATATAAGCAAACATCGCGGAGATGTTATAGGGGATTGGAAAATGGCGTTGTCCGAGCACATAGCAGGCTATCGTCATAAATGCATAACAGATCAGCGCAGCTGCGGCACTTCCATCATATCCGGCAATCGGAATGAGCCACCAGTTGGCCGCGATAGTAATGATTGCCCCCGACAGCGTGATGATCGTTCCAAAATAAGTTTTATCCGTGAGTTTGAACCATACAGACATATTGTAATAAACTCCGAGAAACAAATACGCAAGGAGCAACACAGGAACAATGTGCAGACCTTCCCAGTATTCCACCCTTTTAAGGAAAATGAACTTAATGATATCCAGGTTGACGGAAACGCCCACGAGTAACAGGCAGCAAACGATCACAAAGTAGTGATTGACACGTGCGAAAAGTTGTGGAGAATTTTTCTCGCTCGCCTGTGAAAAAAAGAAAGGCTCGGCAGCATAGCGAAATGCCTGGATGGCAAGGTTCATGAGCACGGCAAACTTGTAGGCAGCGCCAAAGATTCCCATCACATAGTCTGTACTTTTTCCGGGATAAAAATTTTTCGGAAGCCAATCCTCCAGGGAAATTCGCGAGAACATTTCGTTGGTCATTCCTGCTAGTCCGGTGATCATGATTGGAAAAGAATAGCGAAATACTTCCGGAGTTATGGCGTTGTCGAATGTCGGCCGCCAGCGGATGAGTGAACTGCCGCAGAAGAAAATGTAAAATGCGTTGGCGATCAGATTAGCCAGGATCACAAAACCCACATCGGTGGTACCATCATAAGCGATCTTGAGAAAATAATAATTGAGGCCGACCAGGATGAGTACATTTACCAGCTTCCCACTGGCAAACTGCAGGGCTTTCTTAAAAAATCGCATTCGCGCGAACGGAATGGCAACGGCAGCATCGATGAACATCAGCACCACCAGCCAGCTGACAAGGTCAGGCCGTGACTCGACATCGAGGTGATATGCGATCTGTTTGGCAAACAAAATAAAAATGATCGAAAGACTTCCGCTGATCAAAAGCACCACGGTTTGCGTGATATTGAAAACTCGTTTTTCATCAGCGCCCGCCTTATTGGCAAATCTGAAGTAGGCCGTTTCCATGCCGAACATGAAGATGGTGTTGATCACGGCTACGTATGCAAAGAGTTTGGTGATGATGCCATATTCTTGTGCAGCAAACACAGCCGTGTGAAGCCGTACGAGCATGAAGTTGAGGAATCGCGGAATGATACTTCCAAAACCATACAGCACCGTTTCTCCGGCAAGCCTCTTGAGGGTACTCATCAATCTATTTTCCTTTGAAATTAGCGGGGCGTTTTTCGAGAAATGCAGATGTGCCTTCGCGGAAATCTTCTGTTGAACTGCATGCCGAAAAATATTCAGCTTCTGCCTGGTAACCTTTCTGCTCGAACTCAAAACCTGCATTCACGGACTTGATCACGTTCGCTATAGCAATGCTTCCTTTTTTCAAGATCTTCCGCATCATGCTGTTGCACATCGTCATCAATTCCTCCTTGTTGCCAACAACGTGATTAACAAGTCCGATGTTTTTTGCCTCCTCTGCAGAGATCAGGTCGGCTGTCATCAACAATTCGAGGGCTTTTCCTCTACCAACCAGCTGCGTCAATCGTTGCGTGCCGCCATAGCCGGGAATGATGCCGAGGTTTACTTCGGGCTGTCCGAACTTAGCGTTTTCAGTAGCAACACGAATATGACATGCCATTGCAAGTTCGCATCCTCCACCTAACGCGAAACCGTTGATCGCTGCAATTACTGGCTTCGGACAGTCTTCAATGGCTTTGAAGAGCTTTTGGCCTCGAAGGGCAAGATCCAGTGTTCCTCTTGAATCGAGTGCCGACAATTCTTTAATATCCGCACCGGCTACGAAAGCTTTGTCGCCTTCACCGGTCAAGATCAGGCCTTGGATTGTGGCATCGCTGTAAACGCTTTTAATCTCCTCACCCAAAGATGTCATGACTTCGAGATTCAATGCGTTTAACGATTCAGGTCGAGATATCGTAAGGGTTAAAATTCCATCGGTTATCTTTCGATTGATTACTGACATAGGCATGAAAAATTGTGGCGCAACTTAGGTTGTTTTATACAAACCCTCAAGCGGAGTTCCGAGCGATCAATTTCCCAGATTGATGCGTTGTCGGCATCCCAAATTGGTAAAATGAGCCAATTTCTGACCCGTTGTGGTCCGGCCTCCTTTCTTCATTGGATTTGGGATTTGACAGGAAACCTCAAATTTTTGCCATTTGCGCTTACCATTCCTGTTTTGCTACTATTTATAATACCCCATGTTTTGGCGGGTGCGAGAAAAGAACCATTTTTGTAATGTCGGAGATAGTGTGTTTTAATATTTAAGTCAAAAAACGTGAGAATCTTCAAGCTTTTTGCTGTCATTGTGGGTGCCCTGATGGTCGGCATTGCCTCGGCCCAAACCAATACCGTTACAAGTGGAGCCTGGTCTGACCCCACCGTTTGGTCTCCAAGTACTGTTCCCGTCAATACAACGACTGCCAACATCAACCACCCACTTACAATCGATCAAAATATTTCGATCTCTACAGGTACGTACACAATAAACGCCAGTTCAACCGATTTTTCAGGAGGTACAGCTTACACGCTGACAATGACTGGCGGAACTTTGACGATCGGAAATGGAAGTAATACACCGACTGTCACGTTCGAGGGAGCAGCAGCTTTTACAAATGCCACAGTAACTGTTAAGACCGGGGCGACACTCATATTGGGTGGGACAACGTTTAACAACGGTAACACTGTGGTCGTTGAGTCAGGTGCTACGATAATTGTAAATGGTACTTTACTAAATAGCAATAGCAGTGGTTCTATCACCATCGGTGGCCTTATTTACGTCAATGGAAATTACGATACCAACAATGGAAACCTGAGCGTTTCAGGATCTGGAGACTTGATCGCTACCGGAACGATTAACAACCAGGGATCGTCAACAACATTCGGAACCAACAACGATTGTAGTACAGGCCCATGTTCGGGTCAAAACTTGTGTACTGGTCAAACGAATTCAATTTCTACCGGCAATCAGTTTATTTGCAGTGGAGAGTCTGTTACGCAGCTTGATGCAAACGCAATGACGGGTGTGACTTATCAGTGGCAATCATCCACCACTTCAGGTACGGCAACCGACTTTGCAAACATTGGCGGGGCGACATCGGAAGACTTTACACCGTCAACTCCATCGGTAACCACATGGTATAGACGAGTAGCGACTCTAACTGCAACGCCAAGCTGCCAGGGAAAATCGGTCGCTGTTCAAATTACGGTGACAGCCAATGGAGGCTGGAGCGGCAATAGCGACACAAACTGGCACAATTCAGCTAACTGGTGTGGAGGATCTATTCCAGGCGCGGGAACGGATGTTGTAATCAATTCAACAGCAACCAGACAGCCAACAATATCAACCGGTACTGCATCCGTGAGAAATCTGACTGTTGGAAGCGGTGCCGTGATAACGATTACCGATCAGACGTTAAATATCAGCGGTAACCTGACGTACAATGGATCTTTTACGTTTGATGGGAGCGTTACCGGAACTCTGGCATTCAATGGATCATCTGTGCAAACCATTTCCGGGTCGACCCCCTATATCTTTAATAACGTTACTTTCGACAACAGTTCTGGAGCAACTTCGGCAATTACTTTTTCAGGAAACGCCATCACAGTGAATAAGATTCTCACGATGACAAAGGGCAACGTGAACCTTGGCGGATACAACGTAACCATTGGCAGTTCAACATCATCGGTCGGAGCGCTGTCGTACACTGCTGGTAAATTCTACAACGGTAACATCACGCGTTGGTTCAGCACAGGTTCGGTAACAGTCGAAAACGTTGCAGGGTATTTTCCGATCGGCACGTCAACAGACTCACGACCGTTTTACATTGGCCTGACCGGATTGTCAACAGGTGGAACTTTGAAAATTCAGCATACCGGTGTTACAGGTTCCGCTTCGGCTTCGTTTAACGACTCTAACCCGACTGTGGGAATCCAACGGGTCTCTAATTCTTATTGGACATTGTCAAGCGCCAATGGCCTATCGCTTGGATCCAATACTTACAGCGCAACAGCAGGAGGAACGGGTCTTGGCACTGTGTCGGACGCAGTAAACCACCTTCGCCTCACTCAACAAGGTGCAGCTATCGGAGGAAATGCTGGCACGAATGCTTCGTCAACCACCGACCTGCGGGTACGCAGGACCGCGTTTACCTTTCCATCCAACCCGTTCAATATTTACATTGCCAGTTCCAATGGCTCACTGTCATCCTTGCCGATTGAGCTCACGAATTTCGTTGGTCATTCAACGGCAGAAGGCGCTCGATTGGGTTGGACAACAGTGATGGAGAGGGACTTTAACTACTTCGGGATAGAAAGATCGTCTGACGGAAAAAATTTCGTAGAGATCAAACAGGTTTTTGCTAACGGTGGCCAGGATATCACTACGAACTATAGCTATGTGGATGGCTCGGTTCGCGGGGGCCGTTTTTATTACCGACTACGGAGTGTAGATCTCGATGGCGCATTTGAGTACTCAAACGTTGTTAAAGTTGACCTTGAAGGGTCAATGGCAGTAGCTTCGATCTATCCCAACCCGGCTATAGGCAAAGTCAGTGTTGACATTTTAACCGCCACCTATGGAAAGCTGTTGATCTCAGACAAACAGGGAAAGCCAGTAATCGAAACAGACTTGCGCGAAAATATCCAGGAACTCGATGTTCATGAGCTTCCAGCAGGAATTTACTTTGCGCACATTCGCACCGATCGCGGCCAGCAAACCATTAAGGTAATTGTTACGCAGTAGGCTTTACGCCATCATCGTTGACATGACGCTTGGCAGATGCTGAAGAATTTCCGCTGTCATCTCTTTTAATCCGAATTGGTGCGACCACCCCCAATCTTTTCTCGCGGCTGAATCATCAATCGATTTTGGCCATGAATCGGCAATCGCCTGGCGGAAATCGGGTTGATAGGTGATCTCAAATTCAGGAATGTGTTTTTTGATTTCCCTCGCGATCTCTTCTGGCGAAAAGCTTATGGCAGAAACATTGTAACTCGAGCGGATCTTCACTTTTTCCGCAGGCGCCTCCATCAGATCCAGTGTTGCCTTTACCGCATCGTCCATATACATCATAGGAAGATAGGTGTCAGGCTTGAGGAAACATTCGTATTTTTTGTCGGTGATGGCTTTGAAAAAAATGTCGACCGCATAATCTGTAGTACCGCCTCCCGGCTTTGTTTTGTAGCCAATCAATCCGGGGTAACGCAAGCTTCGAACATCCACACCATGTTTGCGAAAGTACCAATCACACCAACGCTCACCGGCCTGTTTTGTGACACCGTAGATCGTGGTGGGATCCATGATCGTGTCTTGGGGCGTATTAATTTTTGGAGTTGTGGGGCCAAAAGCTGCGATCGAACTCGGCCAGTATACCTTATTCAACTTGAACTCAACTGCGGCATCAAGTACGTGGATCAATCCGTCCATATTCAGATGCCATGCGAACTTCGGATTTTTTTCTCCCGTTGCCGATAACACGGCTGCCAGGTGGTAGACTTGGGTGATCTCGTTTTTTTGGATGAAGTCAAAAAGATTTTTCTGCTTCAGCACATCGAGGATCTCAAAATTTCCCTGCGACAATATGCCTTGTGGATCTTTGATGTCGGTAGCAATCACATTTTCCCTGCCATAAAGGTTCCACAAACCTTGCGTGAGCTCTGAACCCAACTGTCCGCCTGCGCCAATAATCAGAATTTTTTCTTTTTTCATCGATCCGGTTTTGCCGGGCGAAATTACATAAAATTATGAATTGCCTACCCTGCGTTAGGACACGGTTTTATTAACTTTAGGTCGTGAATTTTGAGGAGTATCTTATCTCGAAAAAGATCGATCATCAGGCTTTTTTAAAAGCTGAGCCGCAACTTTACAAGGGGTGGAGGGCCGAGTTCGAGCAAATGCATCCGAACAGTTTCACAATGCAAAAACTCAACCTCATCAACCCGATCCGAAGAAAATATCAACTCAAAAATCTCGCTCCAGCCGTTGCACCGGCTTCGCAAGATGCTACGCAAAAACCGACAGCACCGAAAATTGCAAAACCTGTTTTCAAACCAAAACCGAAAATCGACTGATCATGTATTCGAAACTAAAACCCATACTCGAGAAAGAGCTGAACAACATCCGGGAAGCAGGCCTTTATAAAAAAGAACGGATCATCACCACTCCGCAAGGTGCTGACATTGAAACATCAGACGGAAGCGATGTGATCAACTTTTGCGCAAACAATTATCTCGGACTGTCATCACATCCACGGGTGATCAAAGCCGCGAAAGAAGCAATTGATACACACGGCTTCGGAATGTCGTCTGTTCGTTTTATTTGTGGTACGCAGGATATTCATAAAGAACTCGAGAGAAAGATCTCGGAGTTTCTCGGTACTGAAGATACAATCCTTTACGCTGCGGCCTTCGATGCCAATGGCGGAATATTCGAGCCGCTGTTTGGTGCTGAAGACGCGATCATCTCTGATGAGTTGAATCACGCCTCGATCATCGATGGTGTTCGTCTTTGCAAGGCAATGCGCTATCGCTACAAACACAACGACATGGCCGATCTGGAGAAACAACTTAACGATGCGCGGACGGCTGGGGCAAAACAAATTATCGTTGTAACTGATGGTGCATTCTCGATGGATGGAACGATCGCGCAAATGGATAAGATCTGTGCACTCGCTGAGCGGTTTGAAGCACTCGTGATGACCGATGAATGTCATTCGATGGGATTCATCGGAAAAACCGGTCGTGGAGTTCCGGAGTATCGAAATGTTATGGATCGCGTAGACATCATCACAGGAACACTGGGCAAGGCCCTGGGCGGTGCATCTGGCGGATTCACTTCAGGGCGCCAGGAAATCATCGACATGCTGCGCCAGCGATCGCGCCCATACCTTTTTTCGAATACGCTCGCGCCATCCATTGTCGGTGCTTCGATCGAAGTATTCAACATGCTTTCCGAAACCACTGCACTCCGCGACAAGCTCGAGCAAAACACAAAATATTTCAGGGCTGAAATGACAAAGGCGGGTTTTGATATCAAGCCCGGAGAACACCCGATCGTTCCCATCATGCTATACGAAGCACCGCTCGCACAGCAATTCGCTGAAAAATTATTGGCAAAAGGAATTTACGTGATCGGCTTTTTCTTTCCCGTGGTTGCAAAAGGCCAGGCACGAATTCGCGTTCAGGTTTCTGCCGCACACGAGAAGCACCATCTTGATAAAGCGATTGCCGCATTTACGGAAGTGGGCAAGGAGTTGAAGGTGTTGAAATAGCTGTGAGCTGTTAGTCGTGAACTGCTGGCCGGTTGTACTGGTTAACGCTTCTGTCCTTTCTGAAATTTAAGGGCCATGATCTGGAAGCGCATGTTGCTGCACCTCAGAACGGCTCGCGACTCGAAGCTCAAAACACGAAGCTATTTAATGTTGAACTCCCTCTTCGCCTTGTCAACGATCTCGCCCATTTTGGAAGCATCGCGCTGCATAAGTCCGAAAGCAGGATCAACACTCTTGGAAGGAAAAAAGTAGATCGGTCGCTTTCCCCGAATCTTCAGTTTATAAACATTGAAGTAGGGTATTAGCCGCAGCGATTTTACTTCCGGCCACTCAAAACGAACATTGCGGTCACCATCGATGATGATAATCTTGTTCTTGTCCACCGCAACACGTTTGATCTTTGAACTGATCGTAAGGAAAAGGATGAAGAAGATCATCCCCAGCGTAATGAACAGCAATCCGACAAAAAAATTTTTGCTGCTGAATTCGAATTTCAGAAGTATAACTGTAGCTACCAACCA
>CBHROW010000214.1:0-9598 GCA_966080355.1 uncultured Chryseosolibacter sp. | reverse complement strand
ATCGCTTGGGGAAATAAAGTTCGCGCGGTAGATCCTGTATTTCTCCAAGTGAAATGCCAAGATCGAGAAGAATTTTCCATTCTCCATTTTTTTGCTTTTGCCATATGGTTGAATAGAATCCGTTAGCGACAGGTACGGCTTCTCCACGTTTACGAAAATATTGCCAGGGCCCCGTTGTGTAACCAAGGTTTCCATCCGTAGACACGTCAGCACAAACTGGCCACCAATCAAGAAGCGTACTGTCTATGGCTCGGCTTTCCCATAAAGTGAGACCATCAACGGGTTCACCCTTGACGAACAACACGCTTTCTTCGTTCAAATTTTTCAAAAAAGCATTCTTGGTATTAGTGTCGCGGGATGTTTTCGCAAACGCTCGCTCAGCATCAACCACCAACTGCGCCTTATGTGTTTGAGCTGCCGCTGTAACGGTCAGCAAAAACAGCAGCGCGAGCGGAAAATTATAAAAACCGTGCATCATATAAAGGTCGTGAATTGTGACCAGATCAGAAATAACCCAGGGGCGGTGAAAATTTATACAAGCCAACCTCCAGGGCAGCTGATTGATTATCAAACGACCTCTTGCGTTGGGTAGAACACTACCCCTGGCGATCGCCAGCTGCATATTCAATGAGGGCTGCTCTCAGTACAACAAATCCAACGATCCCAGCCAACGTAGAGGCTAACATGATTGCGATCTTTGCAGCATCAATTGTGTGTGGTTCGTCAAACGCCAGGAGGGCAATGAAAATAGACATTGTGAACCCAATGCCGCCAAGTATCGAAACACCAAACACCTGTCGCCATGTCGAGTCTGAAGGAGCTACGCTTAATCCGAGTTTCGTTGCAAGATAGCCGAAGCCGAAAATCCCGATCGGCTTACCCAACACAAGGCCGGCAACAATGCCAACAGTTACCATGCCCGTTAACGATTCGAGCGACACACTTTGCAAAACAATGCTCGTGTTGGCCAATGCAAAGATCGGTAAGACGATAAATGCCACGGGCCAGTGAAGCCTGTCTTGCAAGCGATACGAAATTGAATCTTCTCCACCGTCACCGAACGGAATTGCAAACGCAAGAATCACACCGGCAAGGGTTGCATGAATTCCGGAGTGCAACATACACCACCACGCCACTGCGCCCACAACCAGGTAGATCCAAAGCACTTGGATCTTCAAACGATTCAAAAGAAACAAGACCAGGAAAATAATGATTGTTGCTGCCAGCCAGGCCAGGTGGATGGAAGTTGAATAGAACACCGCAATCACCATGATGGCGCCAAGATCATCGATCACGGCAAGAGCCGTAAGGAAAATTTTCAATCCGGCAGGCACTTTGTTTCCCAGCAGCGACAACACACCGATCGCAAATGCAATATCCGTTGCCATAGGAATTCCAAAGCCCCGTATGTCTGTCTGCAGGTTCAGTAAAATATAGATCCCGGCCGGTACGAGCATACCACCTAGCGCTGCGATCACAGGGAAACTTGCCTTTTGGATAGACGAGAGTTCGCCAATGTATATTTCCCGTTCGAGTTCGAGGCCGATCAACAAAAAGAATATGGTCATCAAGCCATCGTTGATCAGATGCGTCAACGTTGAACCACCGATGTTGATTGTCCACAGATCATGATATTCCGACCACAGATTGGAGAGTACAAGCGACACGATCGTGCACGCGATCAGCAAAAGGCCTCCTGAGCGCTCACTGCGAAAAAATTCCTGAAAGAGTTTTGAGACGGCAGCCATCTGACTGCAAAATAATGTAAGAGAAATTAATTACAACACTGCCCGATCATCCTTCGCGAGGGCCTTGATGTCTTTAATTTCGAGTATCGGTGTAGCATGTCCGTTCTTCGAGCCGTTGATCATGGCCCTCCCAATCTCTTGTAATGAAACCATGGTTGAAGGCGCCAGTGTTTTGAAAACAGGAACAAGCCAGCCCAGGTATCTATAGATCTTCAATGTGTTCTTCAATCCTTTTGACGGTTCGATGAAACCTGGCCGGAACATCAACGCTCGTTTGAATGGTAACTTCGACAGATCATTTTCGGTTTTGCCTTTTACGCGAGCCCACATCGATCGTCCTTTCTCCGTGCTGTCTGTACCAGCGCCCGACACATAACAAAACGTCATATCGTGGTTGAGACTGGCAAGCGTTTTTGCCACGTTCAATGTCAGGTCATAAGTATGCCTGCGATATTCATCTTCTTTCATTCCGACAGAGGATACACCCAGGCAAAAGAAACAAGCGTTGTAATCTTTCAACCGCTGATCGACAGCCTGAAGATTGTGAAAATCCGAATGGACCAATTCTTCCATTTTAGGATGTGATCTGCCTGTTGACTTACGGGTGAGCACCAGCACCTTCTCGACATCTGGATTTTGAAGCGCTTCAACAAGTACACCCTCGCCAACCATGCCAGTGGCTCCGGTTACGATGGCGCGAATTTTCATGGTCATGTTTTTCTTAGTAAGACGTGGAATTTACCGCCTTATTTTGGAAATATAGACTAATATCAGGAAACACGTATCTTTAATGAGGTCCATTCCTGAAGCAAGATTCGATTCGGTGTTCGAATTTCAGGATTTGGCGAGCCCATTCCGCGAAGACCAGAGATGCATGGATGCCCGATTCAGATATCGCAAGAAATCAGTTTATATCAGTGTGGCTATTATCGTGCTGACGCTTATGATCGAAGTTTTCATGATGGTCCGCAACTCCCGCAAACTCGAAAAAAGCCTGGAGATCCAACAGCATGCCGAGCTCGCCCGCGTCAGTACCGTGGATATTATCCGCAATATCCATTTGCTTGACCTCGCCCTCCGCGGATACGCATTGAGTCTTTCCTCGAATACACAATCGCCTATGGACAGCGCGGCAGCCAGAGTTTCGCCCATCTTCAACCGGGTTGAGAATTCATTGAAGACGTTGAACTATCCTTTGAAGGAACTCGATTCGCTAAAAGCACAGACCTTCGCTTATGTGGCCGATGTGCACGAAATGAGACGACTGATAACGACAGGGGAACGTGAAAAATTCATGAATATCTTCAGCGAAGACCGTGGATATCATGTTTGGTTTATGCACCGCGCTTTTTCCGAACGTGTCACAGCCTTTTGCCAGCGAATTTCAGACGAAGCAAAATCGGCTTACGCAAAAGCTCAGCGCGAAATTTATCTCGTTCAGCTTGTTGTGCTCATCATTGTTGTGCCGACACTCCTTTACACTGCGTACTTTTCCAACAAAACGGTAGATCTTGCGCACAAACTCCGCGTTATCGAGCAGGAGAAAGCTGATTTGCTGTCACGGCAGAATGAATCGCTCGAACACGCGGTTAGTGAAAGAACGCAGGAAATTCTCACACAAAACGAAGAGATCACTGCGCAGAATGAAGAGATCCTCAGTCATAACGAACAGCTTACCAGTCAACAGCAAAAGATCGAGGAGCAGGCACTTTTGCTCAAACAGCGCAATCTCCAGCTGGAGAAAATGCAAACGTTGATCTACGAGAAAAATCTGAGCCTCAGTTCGGAAATAGAGCACCAAACAGCGTCATTGCGTTCTGCCAACAAAGAGCTTCTTGAACATAACGCAAGACTTGAGCAGTTTGCCTATATCATTTCACATAACCTGCGGGCTCCTATCGCCCGATTGATCGGATTGACTTCCATCGCGGATACCAGCGATCAGACTGAACTTGAGAAGATCCTGGGTATGATCCACCAGTCGTCTACAGAACTGGACGGCATCGTTCGCGACCTCACCGCTGTACTTTCCATTCAGCGGCTCAGTCCAACACAGTATTCAAATATCGTGCTGGCAGAACTGGTTGAAAAACTGAGATCGATCCTCGGCAAGGAAATTGCCGAAACACGATCATTGATCGAAACCGACCTGCAGGCGCCCACTCTATTTTCGCTCAATCCTTATGTTGAAAGCATTTTGTTGAACCTGATCAGTAACGCGATCAAATATCGTCATCCGGACCGCACGGCAAAGATCATTGTGCGATCGCGGGCTAATGGCAGGCATGTCCATCTTGAAGTGGAAGATAACGGGATCGGCATCGACCTTACGCAGCACAAAGAAAACCTATTCAATCTTTACAAGCGTTTCCATTTTCATGTCGAAGGGAAAGGACTTGGGCTTTACCTGGTGAAAACTCAAATTGAAGCGCTGGGAGGAACGGTTACCGTAAAGAGTGAGATCGAGCGGGGTACAACGTTTGAAATCTCATTTCCCATCACGCCTGTTACTTCCCGCGCTTAACTAACGTGCGTTCTTGCTCTTCTATCTAAAAAAAATTTTCGGTCTACCAACCAATCGGGTAATCTCATCTATTCAATTTTTTATTTTTGAAGGATATGAATTTTGATCTTCTTCGAAAAGGTCTGGACGGTGAACTTTTCACGGATACTGCCATGCGAAAGCTGTATGCTACAGATGCATCGGCCTATCGTGAGGTTCCGCTCGCAGTTGCCATGCCGAAAACGCAAGATGACATCCTTCGGCTCATCGACTTTGCCAGAAAAAATAAAACTTCGATCATTCCCCGAACCGCAGGAACTTCGCTTGCCGGCCAAGTGGTGGGCGCAGGCATTGTGGTAGATGTGTCGAAATATTTTTCGCGGATCATTGAGATCAATGTGGCTGAGCAATGGGCAATCGTTGAGCCCGGCATTGTGCGCGATGATCTGAATCATCATTTGAAATCGTACGGATTTTTTTTCGCCCCCGAGACGTCCACGGCAAATCGCGCGATGGTCGGAGGAATGATCGGTAACAATTCGTGTGGCTCAAATTCTGTTGTGTTTGGAAGTACCCGCGAACACCTGCTTGAGGTCAGGGCCATACTCGCGGACGGCTCGAGCGTAACATTCAAAAACCTCGATGAACACGAATTCCAAACGAAGGTAGGCGGGGCAGCGACACACGAGGCAAAACTTTATCGACATATATTTGAAACATTGTCGGATGAACGCAATCGGCATGAGATCGAATCAAAGTTTCCAAAACCATCGATCGAACGAAGAAACACCGGATATGCATTGGACATGCTGGCACGCATGCAGCCTTTCACTTCCGGAGGTAAGCCATTCAACTTTTGCTCACTGATTGCAGGCTCGGAAGGCACCTTGGCTTTCATAACCTCGGCAAAGATCAGGCTCACACCGCTTGATCCGCCTCATAAAAAACTCGTGTGCATTCACTGCCACACTATCGATGAGTCTCTTCGGGCTAATCTGGTGGCACTCAAACATCGTCCGTCAGCAGTTGAATTAATGGATCACTATGTTTTCGAGGCTACCAAACGAAACACGGGGCAGATCGAAAACCGATTTTTTATTGAAGGCGATCCGAAAGCCGTACTTGTAGCAGAACTCACGCGTCAGACGGAAGCAGAAGTCGATCGCGATGCGCAAAAACTGATCGAAGACCTGAAAACGCATCAACTCGGATATTCTTATCCGGTTGTAAGTGGTGATGACATCAAAAAAGTGTGGAACCTTCGCAAAGCAGGGCTCGGATTACTCTCCAATGTTCCCGGAGATGAAAAACCGGTGCCAGTGATCGAAGACACGGCTGTGGCAGTAGAAGACCTTCCTGCGTATATCGCAGACGTTGGACGCGTGCTTGAAAAACATGGATTATACAGCGTGCACTATGCGCATGCCGGCTCTGGCGAACTTCACCTCCGCCCGATCATCGACCTGAAGACTTCTCAAGGCGTTCAATTGTTCAGGATCATTGCCGAAGAAATCGCTGACCTTGTAAAAAAATATCGCGGCTCGCTATCGGGTGAGCATGGCGATGGAAGACTTCGTGGCGAATTTATTCCAAAGATGATCGGTGATCACAATTACGAATTGCTCAGGGAATTGAAGAACGCGTGGGATCCGGAAAATATTTTCAATCCTGGGAAGATTGTAAATACTCCACCGATGGATGCGTTCCTCCGGTTTGATCGCGATCAGCAGACAAAAGAGTTCGACACCGTGCTCGACTTCTCCGAAAATCTCGGCATGCTTCGTGCGGCAGAGCAATGCAATGGATCGGGTGATTGCCGAAAGACCGAGCTAAGCGGAGGAACGATGTGCCCAAGCTACATGGCGACCCGCAACGAAAAAGAGACAACGCGCGCAAGGGCTAACATACTTCGTGAAATGATCACTCGCTCCGACAAAGCAAATCCTTTTGCACACGATGAGATCAAAGAAGTTATGGATCTTTGCCTTGGATGTAAAGGATGTAAGTCGGAGTGTCCATCGAACGTAGATCTCGGCAAGCTCAAGCAGGAGTGGCAATACCAATACTACAAAGAAAAAGGCATTCCGTTTCGAACACGGCTCATTGGAAATTTCTCAATGGCGATGAAGCTGGCGTCCATGGCACCCTGGGGCTATCGCTCCCTTTTCAGAAATGAAATACTGGGCAACCGTATCAAGGCGCTGATCGGTTTTGCTCCGAAGCGAAGCATGCCCCACCTGTCGAAGGTCCGATGGAAAAAGTGGCTGAAAGATTTCAAACCGTCAGTGAAAGATCCGGTCAAAACAGTCTATCTCTTCGTGGATGAGATGCTGGATTACAATGAAGCGGAGATCGGCATCACAGCCGTGAAACTTTTAGATGCGCTGGGCTACGCGATCAAAGTAGTATCGCACGAGGAGTCAGGCAGAAGTTTTCTTTCCAAAGGCATGCTGGAAGAAGCCCGCGAGCTCGCGCACAAAAACATTTCAATATTCCGCGATCTGATCTCGAAAGACACACCTCTCATTGGCATAGAGCCATCTGCGATACTTACATTCCGCGATGAGTATCCGGATCTGCTTCGTGGAGATGAAAAAGAAAATGCGAAGAAGATCGGGCTGCATGCGCTGATGATCGAAGAATTCCTTTCCAAAGAAATTGACTCGGGCAACGTCAGGCCTTCACAATTCCAGAAATCAAGGAAGTTGATCAAAGTTCATGGACATTGCCAGCAGAAGGCGCTTTCTACCATGACGCATACAAAAAAGATCCTGACACAACTGGGAGGAAATGAAGTACATATGATCCCGTCAGGCTGCTGTGGAATGGCTGGATCGTTCGGATATGAGAAGGAACACTTTGATATTTCGATGAAGATTGGAGAGCTGGTTCTTTTCCCGGCCATTCGAAAACAAGGCGAAGAGGTGCTGATCGCTGCTGCGGGAACAAGTTGTCGTCACCAGATCAAAGACGGCACGGGAAGACGAGCGCTTCATCCGGTTGAAATACTTTGGCAAACTATTGCTTTGCCTTCAGGTGTATAAAGAATTCGCGGATCACTTCATTGGTGTAGTGCAGCTGAACCTTGGCGGGATCGTTTTTGAGACCTTTGATCTTTCTGCTCAACACAATTTTTCCATGATGAGACAACGCAAAATAAGCGTAGAGATCCGTCAGCGACATTTCAGGGATCGGTGAGGCGTAACCCGTGATGGCTATCGACCACGGAGTTGAAAACATCTTTGAAACACCGATCGCCATTTGCCTGGCAACTTCTTCCGACACGCAGTTACAAGCCATGGCGTGTACCGGATCGATGTTCAACAATCGTGTCTTTTGATTCAGGTTGTAAGTAGTGATTCCGCCTTGATAGAACAGGGTCGCTTCGCGGGCTTGTGAAAACGCTGACTGAAGATCTCCCGAAGTAACACTTTCTGCTACGGCCAGAGTTTCATGATCGCGCACAAGCACATCTTTGATGCCATTGATGTGTTGCAGATTGTACATAGTCGAAATACAAAATAAAATCGCATTCCAACCAGTCGTTTGCATCTGATGTCAAGTCATTCAGATATCTAACTACCTCGAGTAGCCATCAGCGCTATTTGAGAAAGATCTGTTCGATAACAATGATCGCGACAACGATGCCAGTGAACACGAGGGCCACGCGAATATGGAGTTGAAGTTCCGTTTTGAGTTTTTTGAAACCGATCATACAACAAAGTTACCCTGAACAAATGAAATCGTTGATAGTAGTTTTGTACTATAAGCACTGGTAGTTTTATACTATAGTATCCCTCTTTTAAGGGAAGTGCACGGGCAGAAAATTGACTGGCGTAATTTTTTTCGCTTCGTCATCAATTGCCTGGTGTTTATGGAGATTTTGAAGAATGAAGTGTTCGCAAAAGAGGTTCGAATTGGCGACTTGAAAATAGAATTGTCAATTGTTGAAAAAGACGGGTGTCGTGTAACACTTACTGCGAAAGACATTGAGAACCGAAGAATTTGGCGTACCGAACTCACCGATGAGGAGGGCCATGTGAACGTATATCGAAACAGACAGGAAGCGATCTCGGAGGCAAACAAGAAGCTGCGATCGATGCTATATGGCAAATAGACGTGGTAAAATCACCTCAATCGCTTTTTTTGGCACCCGGTAAAATGTAGAGCATCTTCCCACGCATTTATCGTCAAAGAAAAACTCCTACAGGTAACTTAGCCACCACTTGTCGCGATGAGCAAGCTTGTATCGGTCGTACCATAAACAAAGCGGATATAAGGAAAGCACCACGAGTGCCCAAACGAGGTAGACCACTCCGAGATTGAATCCATATCCACGAAGGTTGGGCGAATCGGAAACCCATGTGTTAAAGACCATATCGGAAAACTCAAATCCTGTTGCAAGTGCAGCGACAACTGCAATGATGTGGATCAAATACAAATGCGTGATGTAATAGAACAACGGCACTCGTCCCAAGGCAGTAACATATTGCGCGAGTCGTCCGCTTACGTTTTCCGTGACAGCGAGAAAAATAAACGCAGGACCGAGTGTTACCAGAACGTAAAAAAATGAAGGCGGATATTTCGTCACATTAATAAAGGACAGAAACGTGAATACACCATTCTTTTGCGTTGACCACGGAACCAGATCGCCATACACATTGATGAAGCGCATTACTACGAACAATGCGATCATTCCAACGCCAAGCTGGATCAGCAGTTTTCTGCGATAACCCCCATCGGTTGAAGGAACGTAGAGTTTTCCAAAACAGTAACCGAGGAACATAATGCCAGTCCAGGGAAGGATCGGATAACCGATAAAAAGGAAAAACGGTTTCAGTTGAAATCCTTTGAAATCATGGAGCAGTGCAAATACAACAGCTCCGGCACCGTCACCGGAAACTTTGATCGGGTCTAGCAGATTATGACCAGCAACAAGCACAATTCCAAAGACGAAAATCGCACGAAGCGGTAAATGAATGGCTGCCGCGAAAATGATCATTCCAACGCCCAGTGCCCAGATCACCGTGAGCGCGATAAGTTCGAACTTCAAATTAAAAAACCATGAAATATTGATGACGCTGAATTCCAACACAAGTAACCAGATCCCGCGTTTGAGAAGAAACGATGACAGTTCAGCTTTTCCTTTTCGGACTCCAACTAAAAATGCGGAAGTTCCCGCCAGGAAAACGAATACCGGTGCGCAGAAGTGAGTGATCCATCGCGTAAAAAAAAGTGGAACGTTCGTTTGCGTGAGATCGACCGGGTTGTATAAAAATGCATCTGCGTGAAAATAATCTCTGACATGATCGAGTGCCATGATGATCATGACCAATCCGCGCAGTAA
>CBHROW010000213.1:0-9604 GCA_966080355.1 uncultured Chryseosolibacter sp. | reverse complement strand
ATGCACGAGCCGTTTACCCGGATCTGGAAGTGAAAGACGACCCCGAGCAATTATGGAATAAACTTTTAAGAAAGATCGGAGCTTGGTGCATCCGTTTCACACCAGTTGTTGCTGCAGACCTTCCCGATGGATTGATATTCGATGCAACAGGTTGTTCTCACTTGTGGGGTGGTGATCTAAATTATGTGAATGATATCGTTCGAAAACTTTCCGCAAAAGGTTATCATGTCAGAGCCGCGATAACAGATACCGCTACCGTTGCATGGGGAGTTGCCCGTTATGGATCGAGCCAGGTTATCCCGGAAGGGAAGCTACTTGACACGTTGCTTGCACTTCCACCTGAGGCGCTTCGGCTCGATCAGGATGCTGTGATGCGTCTTCACAAGCTGGGGCTTCACCGCGTCAGTCAGTTCATAAACATACCACGTTCTTCCCTTCGAAGAAGATTCGGCAATGATTTTCTCAAGCGCATGGATCAGGCAACAGGACATGAACATGAAATTTTGGAGCCACTCATCCCCGTGGAGCTTTATCAGGAACGGCTTCCCTGCCTTGAGCCGATAGTAACGGCAACCGGTATTGAGATCGCCTTGCACGAATTGCTGGTGAAACTTTGCGCTCGATTGCTGCAAGATCAAAAAGGTTTGCGATCAGCGAATTTCAAAGGATATCGAGTGGATGGAAAGGTTGAATGCATTTCAATTTCTACCAGTAGTCCATCGTATCATGTCGAGCATATTTTCAAGCTATTTGTCACGAAGATATCTTCGATCGAGCCAGCGCTCGGTATAGAGTTATTCATTCTTGAAGCTCCTCGTGTTGAAGATTTTCTTCCAAAGCAGGAAAAAATATGGGAAGGTGCAAGTGGCTTTGAGGATGTCAGGCTTTCTGAGCTCATCGACAGACTGGCGGTGAAAATCGGGTTGAAATCCATTCACCGTTTTGAGCCTGATGAGCATTATTGGCCGGAGCGAAGTTTCAGGGAGGCTGACCTTGCTTCTCCTTCGACTGTTTCGTGGCCAGAAAGATTAAGGCCCATTGAATTATTAAATGAGCCTGAGTTGATCGAAGTCACTGCACTGCTCCCGGATTATCCTCCTATGCTGTTCCGACATCGCGGCAAGCTTCACCAGGTCGTAAAAGCAGATGGCCCCGAGCGCATCGAGCAGGAGTGGTGGCTCCAACAAGGACAACATCGCGATTATTACCGTGTTGAAGACGAAGAAGGAAAACGCTACTGGCTTTTCAGGCTTGGCCATTATCACGATAAAAAGTATCAGTGGTATTTGCACGGATACTTTGCGTGAATGGATTTCTCAATTCTAATTATCTGTGGATGAAAATAACTTTTTCGTTTGATCAGTCACCTCATCCCTAACCCTTCTCTTTAATGAGAAGGGGAACAAACTCCCTCTCCTCAAGGAGAGGGCTGGGTGAGGTGGTGAAAAGGCAATGATTCAAAAAGAATGTACACCGAACTCCAGGTAACAACAAACTTCAGCTTCCTGCGTGGGGCTTCTCATCCTGAGGAAATGGTTGAGCAAGCTGCCGCGTTGGGGTATTCTTCCATTGCAGTGACTGACAGAAATACTTTCGCTGGATTAGTTCGCGCACACGTAGCAGCAAAAAAAACTGGCATCCGGTTTATTCCAGCCTGTCGGTTGGACCTCATCGATGGACCAAGCCTGCTCGCATATCCGACTTCACGCGAAGCATATTCAAGATTATCAGCGCTCCTGACACTTGGAAATCTTCGTACTGAAAAAGGAAAATGCAGCTTGTATAAAGCCGATGTGTTCAGCTACGCAGAAGGTTCAAAATTTATCGCGATTCCGCCTTCAACTTTAAACAGTGCTTTTGATTTTGACAATGCATTCCGGAAAGATCTAGCTGGATATAAAAAAGCGCTTGGAAGCGAACTGTATATTGCGGCATCGCGGGGATATAATGGAGACGATGGAAAGTTACTTCATCGTATTTATGAGCTGTCGAAAAAATATGAAGTACCGATGGTGGCAACAAATGATGTTCACTATCATATACCTGAACGAAGGGAGTTGCAGGATATTGTCACCTGCGTTCGGGAGAAGTGCACCATATACAATGCCGGGTATAAACTCCATCCCAATGCTGAGCGCCACTTGAAGCCGCCTGATGAAATGACGCGGCTATTTCGTCAATATCCGCAAGCGATCGAGACAGCACAGTATATTTCAGGATGTTGTAAATTTTCTCTCGATGAATTGAAGTATCAGTATCCCATAGAGATCACTGATGATGGCCGTACGCCACAAGAACAATTGACTTTTCTCTCATGGCAAGGCGCTCATGAGATCTATCAGGGTAATATTCCGCAGAAGGTAAGATCTGCAATTGAATACGAGCTCAAGTTCATTGAAGAAATGAACTATGCTGAGTACTTTCTCACAGTTTATGATATTGTGCGGTTTGCACGTGATAAAAAAATACTTTGTCAGGGCAGGGGGTCTGCAGCCAACTCGACCATCTGTTATTGCCTTGGAATTACGTCTGTAGACCCGTCAAAATTCGAGTTGTTGTTCGAACGATTTATTTCTTCGGCACGAAATGAACCTCCGGATATCGATGTCGACTTCGAACATGAACGCAGGGAAGAAGTGATGCAATATATCTATAAAAAATATGGTCGTGATCGTGCTGCAGTTGTTGCAACTGTTACTCAGCTTCATCACCGCGGGGCCATTCGCGATGTGGGTAAAGCCATGGGACTTTCGCTCGATACCATTGCAAGGTTATCGGCCTTGATCTGGGATTTCGAAGAAGAAGGTTTTGACAAAGCCAGGATCAGATCGCAAGGTCTGAATCCTGACGACCCCACGATTCAAAAAGTTCTTCAGCTCACAACCGAGTTCATGGGATTTCCGCGCCAACTCGGCCAGCATACCGGTGGTTTTGTGATCACCCAGGGAAAGATCTCAGATCTCTGTCCCGTGCTGAATGCCCGCATGGAAGATCGCACCAACATCGAATGGAATAAAGACGATATCGATGCGCTGAAATTCCTGAAGATCGATGTGCTGGCACTTGGCATGCTCACGTGTATTCGAAAAGCATTTGACCTTTGCCAGCAACACTATGATAAAACGTATACTCTGGCCAATATTCCACAAGACGACAAGAATGTTTACGAAATGGTTAGTCATGCAGATACCATAGGGGTTTTTCAGATCGAAAGCAGGGCACAGCAGTCCATGCTACCGCGATTGAAACCCAATTGCTTTTATGACCTGGTGATCGAAGTGGCTATTGTCAGACCAGGGCCTATCCAGGGTGATATGGTGCATCCGTACCTGAGGAGAAGGAACGGTGAAGAAGATGAAGAATATCCGTCTCCCGAACTCAAAGACATACTAAAACGTACACTAGGCATCCCGTTGTTCCAGGAACAAGCCATGAAGATCGCAATCGTGGCGGCAGGGTTTTCACCAGCGGAAGCCGATGAGCTCCGCAGAAGCATGGCAACTTTTAAAATGAACGGTAAAATTTCAGCGTTCGAGAAAAAGCTTGTTGATGGAATGATGAAGAACGGATACACCGAAGAATATGCTCATCGCGTGTTCAGGCAACTCGAAGGATTCGGAAGCTATGGTTTTCCTGAAAGTCATGCTGTAAGCTTTGCGCTGCTGGTATATGTTTCGTCATATATCAAATTTTATTATCCCGATGTTTTCGCATGTGCCTTGCTCAATAGTATGCCCATGGGTTTTTATCAGCCAGCGCAGATCGTCATCGATGCCAGGAAACACGGTGTTGAAGTTCGATCGGTCGATGTGAATTTTTCCCATTGGCATAACACGCTGGAAGAGCAGTCGGGAAAATTCAAAGCCCTGAGGCTGGGTTTTCGTCAGATCAAAGGTTTTCGCGAGGAAGATGCAGATCTGCTTATGAATCACAGGAAAAATGGATATGCTTCTGTTGATCAACTGCGAAAGATCGGTATGGCTGACACGGCACTCGAGAAGCTCGCAGATGCCGATGCATTCCGGTCATTGAATAAAGATCGCAGGCAAGCGCTTTGGGATGTTTCCACAAAAGATAAACCACTTGCCGCGCTTTCTGAAGATCAGGTCTATCACAACGAAAATAAAGCCATTTCACTTCCGGATATGACACTCTCGGAGCATGTTGTGCACGATTATGCATCTCTTTCTCTGTCAACCAAGGCCCATCCGGTGAGTTTTTTGCGGGAAGACCTGCGAAACCTAAACATACTTTCAACCGCTGACCTTGGAAATGCAAAGGATGGCGATCAGGTGAAGGTTGCCGGATTGATTTTAGTACGCCAACGACCTGGCACGGCAAAAGGTATTTGCTTCATAACCCTGGAAGATGAGACCGGGACAGCGAACGTGGTGGCTTTCCAAAATATTTTCGACCGATACCGAAAGGAGATCATTCAGTCCAGGCTTGTGATGGTGGAAGGAAAACTGCAGATCGAAGGAGAAGTGATCCACGTGGTTGCAAGCCGGTGCTATAATTACTCGCGACTTCTTCAAAAACTCGTTCCGGATAAAACGAAAGAGCCTGAACTCACTCCGCTTTTCCGATCGGATGAAACAACTTCACCTGTTCATGATCCACGCGATGTTCAAACGAAAGAGATCCTCAAGGAAAAGATCTTTCATAAAGGCCGGAATTTCCATTGATTCAAAAAGTTGGCAGTTGGCAATAGCATTTGGGCCTGAGTCATTGCTCCCTTACAAATTACAGTCAGTCAATGCCGTCAAATCCGAAAAAAACTTCAATCGAGAAGGGTACGCAAATCACAGATGAACTTTGCCAACTGTCAATTATTTCCCGATAACCAGTCTGATATCTTTCTCGAGCTGTTTCGGTGTTCCGGCTTTCACTACAAACCCGGTACAGCCGTTCTTTTTATATTCCTGGATCTCTCGCGGGTTGAATGTTGTTGAATTCATAAACACCTGGAATTGCTTCCACTTCGAATTGGCCTTGATCTTTCGAAGCACTTCCATGCCGTTCATTCCAGGCATATTGATATCGAGAAAAATGTAATCCGGAGTCAGCCCGCCTTTGAGCATTTCAAGTGCAGATTCTCCTCCATCTGCCGAATAAACTTGTATATCGAGGCTTATCCGGCTAACGGCTTCCTTAAAGGACGATATATCATCCTTGTCATCATCAATAATGAAGAGCACCATGGTGTAGGTAAAAAGTGGCATCAATGATAACTAAAAAAATGGCAGGGGGAAGGCTAGTGACGGGAATTATTTACTGCACAACGCTACAAATGCCTGCTGGTTCTGGCCATCTATCATGCAGTTGATCTGCAAACCGAAAACTCAATCCTAGTGCCTAATGACTTCCCTGTACAGACAAGCTTCCACGAAAGCTATCGGGGAGGAATAACCGCGTTCGCAGCCGTCAAATGCCGAATCCCTAAATTCCCAATCACGCTACAGCGCCAACAACTTCACGTGCTTGTTGAGAATTTTGCTTCAGCGGAAGATTGATATTGAATTTCGCGTAGACACCCGCAACTGATTCGACTTCGATTTTCCCATCCAGTGCATGAACCGCTTTGCTCACAATGTAAAGTCCCAAACCATGACCTTTTGATTTCTCGCTCCCTTTGAAGAACATGTCGAACAAACGAGGCCTGATCGAAGGGTCTATACCAGCACCGTTGTCTTTCACGGAGATCGAAACAGAATCTGCATGACGTTGAACATCAACCTGAACTTCGGGAGATTTGGTATCGAGCGATGAATAGAACACTCCATTCTCTATGAGGTTTTGGAGAATGATATAAATGAGATTTCGGTAGGAGTCGATGACGAGATCGGCCGGGCAATTCAAAACGAAGTGAATATCGTTGCGGCTGGTATTTTTAATATCGCGCTGGATTTCGTGAATGGTTTCGCGAAGGGTGATGGATGTAAATTCTGTGGGCTGATTGATCTCGCTGATCAAACTGAGCTTTTTGAGAAGCTTGTCCATGCCGGCAGAGGTTGCAATGACGCGATCGATCAGGTCTTTCTGTTCAGCGCTCGCAAGCTGGTTGGCAATGTTGCAAAGTCCAATAATAGATCGCACGGGCGATCTCATATCGTGGGAAGCGCGATAAAGGAACGTGTCGAGCTCGCGATTGGCTTCCGCCAGCATTTTCGTACGATCGAGTACAAGATCTTCAAGGTTCTCGTTGATATGTTTGATCTCGGCATTCGCAAGGGCAAGTTCACGAGTCTGTTTTTTTAGTTTCCTGCTTATGATGAAGAGAAGAACGATCAGTGCGGCAAACACGAGCACCACTGCGGATATTGCGATCAGGCGTTGGCGGAACACGCGTTGTTCCTCGAGCCTTTGTGCCTCACTTTGAGAAAGTTTGTTTTCGAGATCCGTGAAGTTGAAATATTTCTCCTTGAGGGCGTTGATAATGGCGCGATAGTCATTCTGATTCTTAAAAAACCGGCTTTCATTTTCGATGAGCAGTTGTTCGAGTAAGCTTAATTCTGAAAGGAGCTGGGCGCGTGTATCTTCGCTCATATTGGCGATACCGGCTTCGAGTTTGCTGGTAATGATCCTGATCTTTTCATCGAATGAATCGCGCTGGTCAGTCAAGGTCTGGCTTTCATCGCGGGCCTGGCTGATCAAATTCCGGATATCATCGCGCAGTAAAGTGGAATCCGAGATCCTTCCGATAAATGAAGCGCGGGCCAAGGCAGTGGAATCTTCAAGGGCCTTCATCAGCTCGTTGAACTTGGCATCGATCCGGGCTTTGGCATCTGCTGAAAGATTATTGATGTGGTAATCTTTGAAGATCGCATAGAACATGGTCAGCGATTGAATGGAGTCGAGCTTGGAGAGATTGAAATCTTTAAAATATTCCTTTGCAGTTGTCTTTGCTGTGACGGGAGCTTGAGGCTCGGGAATGATCGGTTGGATCTTTTCAACGGTTAAAATGATCTGATTTCCCGAAGTCAGGTTTTGAAGATTGTAATCCGGCACAGAAAACTGCTCGATGGAGGTTATGCGCTCATCAACAGCCAGTGGGATCTGGATCTTTCCCTCTGAGTCGGTAGTAGCATCAAATGTTTTTCGACCCCTGAAGGTGATCCGGGTTTTCGCAATGGGTTGGTTGTCAAGCGTTCTTAGAAATACATTCGTAAGCAAATAGCTTTTCTTTCTGACAATGATCTCCACGACACCTTTTGTAAACAACCATGAGGCAGCTTCCAGCTCGTTACTTTTGATGGTAATCGATTTGATCGGGAAGTCGGTTGCAGCGAGATCTGCGACAACAGCACCTTTGTTGCCCACGGAAATAAATGGACCACCATTGATTGAAACCTCGAGATTCCGATAGGGTTCCAGTTGCTGTGTGAATGTTTTGATTTGCACGGTCACTTTCTCCTGCGCAAACACGGGGATGATGGTGAGCAATGCGATCACCGTTATCCATCCGTATAATAGTTTTACCTGATAACCTTTCATGGCTCTCTGCTCTCGGTTTCGTTGGGTTGGTAGATATCTTTCACCAATACGATCTCATGTGTTTCGTATTCTTTGCGATGTTTTGAAATGTCGAGGTTGACGATGTGTTCATCATGTTCAGGGCCGACAACTTTGATCTTATACTTGCTGAAGTATGGCACAATGAGCGACAAGTTACCGCTTTCATCGCTGGTGGTTTCATACACCTTCACATTTCGCACGTTATCGATCAGTGCAAATTTAGCGGATGCAAATGGTTTTAGATCGGAAGAATCACTCCAGTTATGATCTTTAATTCGCACCAGGCAAGGAATAGTCAGCGGATACGTTTGCAGGTCCATGTCAACCTCGTAGATATCGTCATCGAATCCTCCTTGCTTCCGGTTAGAGGAAAAATAGCCATGGGTTCCGACAGAATCAACCACCAGCGCAAAATCATCACTGCTGCTATTGATTGGATAACCGGCATTCGTCACTTCGTCCCAAAGATCACCTTTGCGATCCATTTTAAAAATGTCGAGTCCGCCCATGCCTGCGTGGCCATTCGATGCAAAATAAAAAGTTTTATCGCGATGGATATAGGGAAAAACTTCATCGAAAGGTGTATTGAGTGTCACGAGGTTTTCAGGCGATGTCCATTTTCCATTGATGAACTGTGAGCGATAGATGTCCTTGCCGCCTTTTCCTCCGGGCATATCAGAAGAAAAATATAATGTTAGGCCATCCTCGGTAATGGACGGGTCTGTAATTGAATAACTTTCGCTGTTAAAGGGAAAGCTTTCACTAATTGTCCAGCCATTGCTTTTCAGGTCTGCAAAATACAATTGAAGTGTTCTGTTGCCGTTTGAGTTGGCCTTTTCCGATGACCTGACGAAGACCATGCTGTTGCTTTTGTTGAATAGTGACAACGGCCCTGCTTGAAGTTTGATGTCGAGTTGTTTGTTGAGCAATGTGGGTTTCCCATACCGAAGTGTGCCTTCGATCAACGTATCTTTTTTTGTGATTGCCGTGTAAAGTTGATAGAAGTTTGATTCTGAATAGTCAAGTTTTTCGATGGCGCGAATTTGTTCCCGGTTTGAAAGGAAGAGCACCGCGCGAGGTGACGACCCGATGAATATCTCACTCGAACCGGAGTTCAGGGAAGGTACCGGTCTGACAAAATAGTGGAGCGAGTCTTCGTACACGTATTGAATGTTGTTGAGTCGCCAGAGTTTTTGGGCGGCAATGGTATCCTCCGGGGTTCGCTTGAGCAGCTCGCGAAAGGCATCTACGGCTTTGCGATAGTTGCCAGCTGAAGCCTGGGACTCTGCGTAACAATACGCGTCAGATTTGGAAAGGCTGGGATTTACCCGGGCGTAATTTTCGAAAGCATAGGCAGCCTTCTTGTATTGCTTAAGGTAGAAATAACATCGCCCGATCTTCAAACGCGTATCACCGGGAGCAGAGGATTTTGTGTAGATGCGTAAATAAAGGTCGAGGGCTTTTTCGTAATTCTTGTTTGCAAAATACTCGTCCGCCAGCCGGCTGTCGGCTTTGAACAACGTGAATACGGTTTCTTGCTGCGCATGGGCGATCAGGGGAAGGAAAAAGATCGATATGATGACAATTACATTGCGCATTTTGCTATCTCGGTGAAACCACCTTCTTACGAATGTCTTTAAAAATGTAGTTGACCATTAATTCGTGTGAACCGTTGCTCGCCCTGGAGAAAACACCTGTCGGATGATCATAAGCGTATCCGAGTTGAAGCTGTGGGGTAACCTGCATTTTTGTTAAAAAGTCTATAGATTCTTTTTTACGATAGGAGAGTCCAAGCACAAGAACTTTCCGGTAAACCATGTTCACGTTGATATCGAAAGAAAGTGGGATTCCGGTGAGATGTTTCAGCAGGGCCGAGGGTTCAATGTCCATGGTTTCGCTGACAGTAAACCTGTATTTCGAAAAGAGGAACAAATTTGCTGTGCTGAGGTGAACGGAGATCGTGTCGTTGAATGTGAGTTGTTGTGGTATAAGCTCGGGTGCCGAGAGCCCTGCGTGGAATCTTTTACTGCGGAAATAGATTCCTGCGCCAACATCGAAGAATGTTCTTTTCATCACCGGATCGAAAAGT
>CBHROW010000212.1:0-9643 GCA_966080355.1 uncultured Chryseosolibacter sp. | reverse complement strand
GGATATGCAAATCTCCCAACGGGCATATTCAAGCGACTGGCTACGATGTGAAAGGCCGTAAACAGTATCGCTATCATCCGCGCTGGAATTCCCTTCAACAAGAAACAAAATTCCATCGCATGTATGAGTTCGGAAAAGCGTTGCCGCAGATTCGAAAGCAGTTGGAAAAAGACATAGCACAAAGCGGCTTTACAGAATCGAAGGTTTTGGCAAGTGTTGTCGGATTGATGGAACGCACCTACATCCGTGTAGGAAACGAAGCCTACGAAAAAGAGAACGGATCGTACGGACTCACCACTTTAAAAAACAAACATGTGGATGTGAAGGGCGATACAGTGACGTTCTCATTCAAAGGAAAGAAAGGTGTGTATCATAAAATCACGCTCAAGAGCAAAAAATTTGCGCGCATCATCAAGCAGTGCAAAGCGATTCCCGGTCGCGAACTTTTTCAATATCGCAATGACAGTGGTGAGTGGAAAAAGATCGACTCAGGCCAGGTCAACCAATATATAAAAGAGTGTGCTGAGGGCGAGTTTACTACTAAAGACTTTCGTACCTGGGCGGGAACTTTGATGATGATGCGCCTTCTGAAATCAGCCGCTCCTTGCGAAAACCAGGCAGAATACCAAAAGACAATTGTTGAGGCGTTTAAACAGGTAAGTCAAAAACTCGGCAATACGGTCGCAGTTTGTAAAAAATATTATGTGCATCCGGAGCTTATCAATTTGTATCAACAGCAGCAGTTAACGAAGGTGTTTGAAAAATCTCCCGGTGACAAAATCGAAGAGGGCTTACATGCGGAGGAGAGGCTACTCATGCGAATTTTAGAAACGATCCATCGTGAGCAGGTGAACCCAAAGCTCACCGAGAAATTATTGAAAGCTTCGATCAAGGTTGCTCAGAGAACGAAGAAACGAGTCAAGGCTGCTTAAGTAAAGCTATGAGCATGAGCTACAAGCTTCGCGCAACATTTACATGGAGCATCGCTTTTGCTAGTTGACTAGATCAATTATCAGCCAGGCGCATTACCTCCTGGCAGCTCATGGCTAAGCGTTCGAAGGTTTGCTCATATATATATTAAGGAGTACAGCACTTTAATTCCACAATCCCGCCCGCCTTCACCACTCGAACACTGAACTTAAATCAATGGCCGAAATCGTTTGTTATTTCAAAACAAATGATTTACCTTCAATTACCCGCCTAAAAAAAACCGTTTATGGGAAAAGTCAGAAATATTATTCAGACAAAGGGCAACGCAGTCTTCTCAATTCCCTCAAACACAACCGTGTATAATGCCCTGGAGATCATGGTCGAAAAAAGTATTGGTGCGCTGCTGATCGTTGACAACGGAAAATTTGTTGGCATTTTCACTGAACGCGATTACGCACGAAAACTTATTGTAAAAGGCAAGGCTTCCAAGGAAACGCTCATTCGCGAAGTCATGACAGAACATCCCATTACAGTTACTCCGGACACGAGTATCGAGGAGTGTATGAAGATCATGAGCGACAAAAAAATCCGTCACCTTCCCATCATGGAAAATGAAAGACTTACCGGACTGATTTCAGTCGGTGACGTGGTGAGATTCATTATTGAAGAACAACGTTTCATTATAGAGAACCTGGAACAATACATCACCCATTGATCGTATTGGAACAAACTGCCTGGTCGCAGGCAGGCAACATGTAGCTCGGATAGCGTGGTGAGAGTTTAAGGACTTCAAACATTCGTCTGCTGGAGGCGGACGCGGTTTTGGATAGCTTAAATGAAAACACGGACATGATATGGCCCATCCTCGCATATGGCGCCATAGTTCTGAGCCTGGTATTAGTAATGCTGGGCCTTTCTTTTGTATTGGGGCAGCGGCACAAAGAACGTGCAACAGAAGAACCGTATGAAGGCGGTATTCTCAGCACTGGTTCTGCGCGTTTACGCTTCTCCTCACAGTTCTATCTTATTGCCATGCTCTTCGTCATCTTCGATGTGGAGACCATCTTCATTGTGTGCTGGGCAATTGCATTCAAACAGCTCGGATGGTATGGTTTCGCAGGCGTACTGATCTTCATCATCCTGCTGTTCGTTGTGCTGATCTACGAATGGCGAAATGGAGCGCTCGACTTCGGACCTGACGGAGGAAAGATCCTCAAAGCTTACAAACGACTTGCGGCACGTAGCGCAACCGTTAAGAATATTCAAAAAAGTTCGGAAGGAGTTCAGGCAAATTCCCCTTCTAAAAAATCTAAACAACCTGTTTCATGAATTGGTGGCTAAGCACGCCCGAAGAACAAAACGTAAAGGGAACAAGCTCGATGGAAGAAACCATCAAGCAAAGTATCATGCTCACCACCGTTCAGGACCTTCTCGCCTGGGGCCGAAGAAACTCAATGTGGCCGTTCCATTTCGGTCTCTCCTGCTGCTTCGTTGAAATGGCAACGAGCATGACACCAAAGTATGATGTCGCACGGTTCGGTGCCGAGGTTATCCGTGGAACTCCACGGGAGGCAGATGTGATGATCATTGCTGGAACTGTGTTCATTAAAATGGCACCCATCATTAAACGTCTCCACGAACAAATGATGGAACCGCGCTGGGTGATTTCCATGGGCTCCTGCGCAAACTCCGGAGGTATGTACGATATCTACTCCGTTGTGCAGGGCGTTGATAAATTTCTTCCCGTAGATGTGTACGTGCCAGGTTGCCCTCCCCGCCCGGATGCATTCATGGAAGGACTGACATTGCTCGCAGCTTCTGTCGGAAAAGAAAGACGCCCGCTGAGTTGGACCATTGGAGAGCAAGGGGTCATCAAACCGGAAAAAATTGACGTGAAAGTAAATAGACAGGAGAAACGAAAGGCGATGACGACATTCCGTTCTCCGGATGAAATCTAGAAAAGAGCCGAAAGCTAAAGCTGAAATTTAAAGCTTGCGCATTTCAGCTTTAGAAAAGTGTGCTTTAAAAACGTGTAGCAAATAAACTGAGTTATAAACGTGATGAGTCGAGTATAGAGTGATGATAAAAATCCTTCGTGTCTTCGTGCCTTGGTGGCTAAAAACACGAATAAAAAAACAAGAATCAAAATATTGCGAAACACGAAAACATGGTGATGATCGGATAGGTATTCAGGAATGCATTCTTCGTGTCTTCGTGCCTTTGTGGCTACATACACATGGAAATAAAAACAAGTCCTACGGAGCAACTGCGGTTGAAGTTCGGTGACATCTTCACAGAACAACCGTCCAAAGATGAGATTCTCACCTTATGGCTCCCGCTGGACCGTTTGCGGGAAGTGCTCTCTTACTTAAAATCCGGAATCGCAAAACCTTACCCTCAGCTTTACGATCTCACCGCCATTGACGAAAGAAGCCGGACCAAACACAACGGATACCCCTCCTCTCAGTTTACCATCGTCTATCATCTCTTCTCGTTTGAGCGCAATAGCTTCCTTCGCATCAAGTGCGCATTAAACGCGGAGTATCCATCAGTACCAAGCATTCAATCGTTGTGGATGAATGCAAACTGGTATGAGAAAGAATGCTTTGACATGTTCGGGTTCAAATTCGAAGGTCATCAAAACTTGCGCAGGCTTCTCATGCCACTTTCGTGGGAAGGACATCCGCTTCGTAAAGAGCACCCGGCACGTGCAACAGAGATGGGTCCGTTCCGGCTGTTCGATGAAAAGGTTGACCGCGAGCAGGCCGCACTCCAATTCAAACCGGAAGACTGGGGCATGGAACGTCAGAGTGAAGACTCCGACTTCATGTTCCTCAACATCGGCCCTCAGCACCCGGGGACACACGGTGTGCTTCGACTGATCCTGCAACTCGATGGAGAAGATATCGTTGACCTCGTTCCTGATATCGGTTTCCACCATCGCGGTGCAGAAAAAATGGCGGAACGTCAATCGTGGCATACATACATTCCTTACACCGACCGCATCGATTATCTCGGTGGTGTAAATAATAATCTCGCCTATCTGCTCGCAGTCGAAAAACTCGCTGGTATTCAGGTTCCTGAAAGAGCTCAGGTCATTCGCGTAATGATGTGTGAATTCTTCCGTATCGCGAGTCACCTTGTTTGGTATGGAACATTCTCTCAGGATGTCGGCCAGCTTTCTCCCGTATTCTACATGTTCTCCGACAGGGAAAAAATATTTGATGTGGTTGAAGCGGTGTGCGGAGGACGTATGCATCCCAACTGGTTCCGTATTGGAGGGGTAGCTCAAGATCTTCCCAAAGGTTGGGAGACGCTCGTCAAGAGATTTATCGACTACTTCCCCGCAAAACTTCGCGAATACGATAAGATGGTGATGGCGAATAGTCTCTTCAAAGCGCGCACCAAAGGCATCGGTATCTTCACTGTTGATGAGGCAATAGAATGGGGAGCAACTGGACCCAATCTCCGCGCGTGCGGCCTCGAGTGGGACTTCCGGAAAAAGCAACCATACTCTGGCTACGATCAGTTTGATTTCGAAATTCCGACAGCAGCGAATGGAGATTGCTTCGATCGTGCGCTGGTTCGTGTGGAAGAGATGAGGCAGAGCCTTCGTATCATCGAACAATGCCTGAAGAATATGCCTGAAGGACCTTACAAAGCCGATCACCCCCTCACCACTCCGCCAATCAAGAAACACACCATGCAGGATATCGAAACCCTCATCACACACTTCCTCAATGTGAGCTGGGGGCCAGTGATTCCTCCGGGAGAGGCGATGAGCGTGATTGAAGCAACGAAAGGTGCAAATAGCTTTTATGCGATAAGCGATGGCAATACTTCTCCGTATCGCGTAAGAGTGAGAACGCCATCTTTCGCACACATGCAAATGATACCATACATAAGCCGCGGCTACACGGTAGCTGACTTGCTGAGTATTCTCGGGGCGATGGATTATGTATTGGCCGACATCGACAGATAACTCACTTCGGTGAGTGACGATAAGTAACGTGTTCAACTAAAAAGATTCTTTTTTCGGAAAGATTGATCGAAATCTATGCTGTCAACCGCAGAAAAACACGAGATCGATGAAGCCATTAAGATCATGCCAGTCCGCAAGGCAGCATGCATCGAAGCACTCAAAGTAGTTCAAGCGCATCGCAGGTGGATCTCAGACGAAAGTCTCAAAGAAGTTGCAGAGTATATGGAGATGACTCCCGAAGAACTCGATTCCGTTGCAACCTTCTACAATTTGCTTTTCCGCAGGCCCGTGGGTCGCCACATCATTCTCGTATGCGACAGTATCAGTTGCTGGGTGATGGGCTACGACAAACTCCGCGAAGCGCTCACGAAAAAACTTTCGATCCAATATGGACAAACCACGCCTGACGACCGATTCACCATTCTCCCCAACTGCTGCCTCGGATGTTGTGACCGCGCTCCGGCATTGATGATCGATGGTGATTTATACACCGATGTCAAGATCGATCAGTTGGATTCTATTCTTCAAAAATATTCATAACCATGGAGAGACCGCTGACTGAACATATTCGCTAAGACAAACGCCCGCTCTCATTGAAGGAGTACGAGAAAGTCGGTGGCTATGAAGCCGTGCGGAAAGTGATGAAGGGCATGTCGCCAAAATCGATTCAGGATCTTGTCAAGGAATCAAACTTGCGTGGACGAGGTGGCGCTGGGTTTGCCACAGGACTGAAATGGAGCTTCGTTCCGATGAACGGCACAAAACCAAAATACCTGATCGCGAATGCTGATGAAATGGAACCCGGCACATTCAAAGATCGCATTCTCCTAGAAAGCACGCCTCATCAGCTGATTGAAGGAATGATCCTCTCTGCATATGCAATTCAGGCCGATCAATCTTTTGTTTTCCTGCGCTGGGCATACAAGGTTGCTGCTGACAACATCGAGAAAGCCATTCACGAAGCATACGAAGCTGGCTATCTCGGCAAAAATATCCTCAGCTCGGGATATGACCTTGACATGCATCTTCACACCGGAGTGGGTCGATACATGTGCGGTGAAGAAACTGCCTTGCTGAACTCGCTCGAAGGAAAACGTGCGACACCTCGCGCCAAACCTCCGTTCCCTCAAGTCAGCGGACTGTTCGGTAAACCTACCATCGTCAATAATGTTGAAACGCTTTGTAACATTCCGCACATCGTTAACAAAGGAGCGGATTGGTTTAAGAAATTAAGTTTGACCGGAGACGCTGGCACAAAGATCTATGGCGTGAGCGGAAAAGTAAAAAAACCAGGCGCATGGGAGCTACCTATGGGCGTGACGATGCGTGAGCTCATTGAAGAGCATGCAGGTGGAATGCAGGATGGCGTAAAATTCCGTGGCGCAATTCCGGGAGGAGCGTCAACTGATTTTTTGGTTGAAGAGCACCTCGATGTTAAAATGGACTATGCGAATGTGGCAGCGGCTGGAAGTCGCCTGGGAACAGGAACACTGATCATCCTCGATGATAAAACTTGTCCCGTTGGATTTGTTCAAAACATGGAAGCATTCTTTGCTCAGGAGTCGTGCGGCTTCTGTACACCATGCCGCGAAGGGCTTCCCTGGGTAGCAAAAATCCTGGCAACACTCGATGAAGGAAAAGGAACAGAGAAAGATATCGAGCTGCTGGATTTCCACACAAAATATCTGGGACCAGGAAATACTTTCTGCGCGCTTGCTCCCGGTGCAATGGAACCGCTGCAAAGCGCATTGAAATATTTTAGGAAAGATTTTGAACGACACGTACATGATCAAAAATGTCCGTGGCACTGATCAGGCACCCGGTTGCCGGATGCCGGTTGCCTGGCGGACTGGTGACCAGAAGCCGGAACCGTAGCCAAATAAAATTCGATCCAAGAAAATGAATTAAGAAACTAGCACGAACTTATGCCGATCATATATATTGACAACGAACCACACGAAGTAAAGGCAGGAAAGAATCTGCTCGAGACATGCTTGAGCCTTGGGCTTGATCTTCCTTACTTCTGTTGGCACCCATCACTCGGCTCAGTGGGTGCATGTAGACAATGTGCGATAAAAGTTTTCAAAGATGAGAACGATACAAAAGGACGTATCATCATGTCGTGTATGGAGCCCGTTGCCGACAAGCAGCGCATTTCGGTAAGCGACCCCGAGGCAACGCACTTTCGATCGAATGTCATCGAATGGCTGATGACCAACCACCCTCATGACTGCGCAGTTTGTGATGAAGGTGGCTCCTGTCACCTGCAAGACATGACTGTGATGACAGGGCATTCTTATCGGAGATTCAATTACAAAAAGAGAACCTATCAAAACCAAAACCTCGGGCCGTTCATCAATCACGAGATGAATCGGTGCATTACTTGTTACCGTTGTGTTCGATTCTACAAAGACTATGCTGGTGGAAGAGACCTCGATGCATTTGCTTCTCGCAGCAACGTTTACTTCGGCCGGGCAGAAGATGGCGCACTCGAAAGCGAATTCAGCGGCAACCTTGCGGAAGTTTGCCCAACCGGTGTATTCACTGACAAGACTTTAAAAGAACATTATACACGCAAATGGGATTTGACGATGGCCCCTTCCGTTTGCCATCACTGCAGTCTCGGATGTAACACGATCGCGGGTGAGCGCTACGGAAAACTCCGCATGGTGGCCAATCGGTACAATGGTGAAGTGAACGGCTACTTCCTTTGCGACCGTGGACGATTCGGATACGAGTTTACAAATTCGGACACGCGTTTACGCCATGCATTCAGCGGCAAGAAATCGACACAGAAGACTTCAATACTTTCTGAAGTTGCCGATGTGATCAAAGCAGGAAAAGTTATCGGCATCGGTTCACCGCGTGCTTCACTTCAATCCAACTTTGCACTCAAAGCACTGGTGGGCGAAGACCGGTTCTACCATGGAGTTTCCGATATGGAGCACAGCCTCGGAGAGTTGATCATGAAGGTTTTGCGCGAGGGTCCTGCACGAACACCATCGATGCGTGAAGTTGAAAAAGCCGATGCCGTATTCATTCTCGGTGAAGACCTCACGAACACAGCTCCCATGCTCGCGCTTGCAGTTAGGCAGGCCGTGCGTCAGCAACCCATCAAACAGGCCACCAACGCAAATATTCCCTTGTGGCATGATGCTGCGGTTCGCGAAATCGTTCAGGATCAAAATGGGCCGCTGTTCATCGCGAGCATCAACACTACCAAACTTGATGATGTTGCTACAACAACCTACCACGCAGCACCTGATGACCTTGCACGACTCGGATATGCCGTAGCGAACCTGCTTGATATTTCTGTTCCCCAGGTCAACGACCTGCCGAAAGAACTTCAGCAACTTGCGCAGCAAATAGCCTCCGCGTTGTCGTCTGCAGAAAATCCGGTGATCATATCGGGTGCATCATGTGAAAGTCAGTCGGTGATCAAGGCCGCAGCCAATGTCGCATGGGCTCTTCAACGGAAAAATTCCAAAGCTGGTATCGTTCTCACGCAAACTGAATGTAACTCGATGGGTCTTGCGATGATGGGCGGGAAAAGACTAAACTCCGCGTTCGATGCCGTAATGAACGGGCACGCAGACACCGTGATCATCATGGAAAATGATCTCTATCGCCATGAGAAGCCTGGTGTCGTCAGCGACTTCCTGAAGAAAGCGAAACGTGTAGTTGTGTTCGATCATATTGTGCATCAAACCGTGGAGGCCGCTCATATTGTTCTGCCTGCGGGAACATTTGCCGAATCTGATGGCACACTGATCAATAACGAGGGGCGAGCGCAACGTTTCTTCCAGGTATTTGAATGCAGCGATGAGATCCAGGAAAGCTGGCGATGGATACTGCAGATCGCTGCACAAACAAAACATGAAAAAATAATCCGCTGGAGAAACTTCGAGGATGTGACACGCGCCATCGCTGAGGAAGAACCTCTTTTGAAACAGGTTGACCGCGTTACACCACCGGCATCGTTCCGCGCAGCCGGACAAAAAATTCCTCGCGAGCCACATCGCTACAGCGGAAGAACTGCGATGCTCGCCAACGTCAACGTAAGTGAGCCAAAACCTCCTGTCGATCCGGATTCACCTTTGTCTTACACGATGGAAGGCTTCAGGGGATTGCCTCCGTCATCGGTCATTCCTTTCTTCTGGTCACCGGGTTGGAATTCCGTTCAGTCGGTCAACAAATATCAGGAAGAAGTCGGCCAACATTTGAAAGGGGGCGATCCCGGTATCAGGTTGATCGAACCAAAGAAAGATGGGCGCGCACCGTACTTCACCGAGATCCCGGAGAAGTTCACATCCATGAAAGATCACCTCTGGACAGTTCCGCTTCATCACATATACGGCTCAGAAGAAATGAGTGCCCGCGGAGAAGCTGTCTCGAAAAGAATTCCTGCGAGTTACATTATGCTGAACGAGGCTGATGCGGCAGAACAAAAACTCGCAGAGGGAGCGCAATTGTCATTCGATGTAGAAGGGCAATTATACACGTTGCCTGTCACGATCAGCAAAACGCTTCCGAAAGGATTGGCGGGGCTGCCCTACGGTTTACCGGGATTGCCGCATGTAGAATTGCCAGCGTGGTTAATTTATAAAAAGTAACACCATGGAAAAGTCGATACATCCCATGCTGATCATTGCCGGAGTTCTCGGAGGCGTAATGCTGGTTGCTCCAGGATTGATCTGGCTCGAACGAAGATTACTTGCATTATGGCAAGAT
>CBHROW010000211.1:0-9728 GCA_966080355.1 uncultured Chryseosolibacter sp. | reverse complement strand
TACTACACCACACACATAACTCATAACCCCCAGTCCGCCAGTTCCATAAAAAAACTCTGCCCGACAAATTGCCGGAGCAGAGTTCAGTTGCCCACAGGTTCGAAAGGCACGCAGCTTCCGAACTGAGACGCAAGTGTAGGGCGCGCCAGTTGCGTTGTCAAGAATGCAGAACGTGAAACCGAATAAATACGGGTGATATCGATCCGCATTATTCCGGTTTTTGTCAACAAAATTTTTCAGCCTTTGCAAAAAATTAGTCAACGATATGGTTGTGTGTCGATAGGATGTTCGAGGCAATGGACCTCATAAATCAGGTATTGCGACTGTGCACGTTTTTCAGGTATTTTCATGAAAATACTCACGTATGGCTACCTCGTTCGTTTCTGCCCTTATTGTCGAAGACCAGGAGTTGGTTCGCGAAGGACTCGCGCTTATTCTCAGGCAACATTTTCCTGACATCAGGATCTATCAGGCGGGAACAGGAACCGATGCTATTCATATTCTCGGCTTGCGTCAGATCAACATCGTTCTGCTCGATATCGGTTTGCCGGAGATGAGCGGGGTTGAGATCGCTCAGCACATTTTGAAAAACCATCCGCGCGTGAAAGTCTTGATCGTGACACAATACAACGGAGAGGCGATGATCAAGAACCTGGTGAAATCGGGCGTGCACAGTTTCTTTTTGAAGACAACTGCAGCCGAAGAAATCAAGGACGCTGTGAGTACTGTGCTTAGCGGAAAGCAATACATTCCTGAAAGCCTCAAGCTTGCGCTGCTGCCATCATCGGATGTTCCGGCCATCGCATTCAGCAAACGCGAGGCCCAAATTCTGCTGCTGCTCAAGATCGGTCGGTCGAGCAAAGAGATCTCCGAACGACTTCAATTGAAAGAGAGCACCATCAACAGTTATCGCGAAGACATGCTGCAAAAGACACATACCAGCAATGTAGCGCAGCTTATTTCATATGCGTATGAGAACGGTATCCTGGGTTAGCGATATGATCGTTCGATGCCCTTTGTGTAATTTTTCCTGACTCACATTAGCTCCGACATAGTTTGCCCGCTGAATGATGTTGTTGAGGCCCATGCCGGGCCCGCTCACCGGGCTGACTCCAGCAACTCCGTCATCTTCTACGGTAATCGAAAGTTGACGATCATTTTCCCAATGCAAATGCACTGAAATATTCCACGCTGAAGAGTGTTTGATGGCGTTCGTCAGCAACTCCTGCGAAATTCTAAACAAGTGCAGCTTATTTTTTTCTGAAAGCAGAAACATTATTCCACTTTGTACAAACGACACGTTTGTGCCTTTATAGCGATCGAATTTGTGGCATAACTCCCGCAACGCAAATGCAAGATCCATCTTGTCGAACATCTGGGAAGACAAGTTCCAGATGTTGTTGCGAATGGTTTCGATAATCCGCTTCAAATTCTGCCTGACTTTGATGAGATGACTTTCTGCTTCTGGCGACAGTGACGAAGATTCATGCGTAACAAGTTCGAGATCGAGATAAATGATACTCAAGAGAGAACCGAGCTCATCATGCAATTCAGTCGATATGCGTGTTCGTTCTTGTTCAACAATGTTACTGATGAGCTCGAATTCCCGGTTATCGAGCCTTTGTTGCCTGATCCGAAGCTTGTGACGAAGTAATAGATTTTTCCAGATTAAAAAACAGAAGGTGACCGCGCTCAAGGCCATCGCGGCCAGAAAAAAGTAGCTGGTTGTTGTCATAAATTTGTGCGAACTTCACAACAGTCGATAGACACCTTGGTCGATGAAATTACTTTTGATAATTGGATTTTTGATGATGGCGGATGGATTTTTTAAACCGACTGATCCGGAGCGGTTGGATGTGGACGCAGTTCCCGGTTTCAAGGAAAATCAATTGAAATTCGATCGCGTGAAGGATGCTTATGCTGAAAAAGAATCAGTTGTTAAAGGATATTTTGAGCGAGCGGGCATCCTGTATAACGGGTTTAACTTGTTTATCCGTGTCTTCAAAAAAGAACAGCATGTGGAAGTGTGGATCCGCGAACAAAAAAAGACAACGTTTAAAAAACTTTTAACCTACAGGTTTTGTGCAACTTCAGGTTCGCTCGGCCCTAAACGGAAGGAGGGTGATCTTCAAATTCCGGAAGGCGTTTATCACATTAACCATTTCAATCCGCAAAGCAATTTTCATCTATCGCTTGGCGTGAGTTACCCCAATGCCTCCGACAAGATCCTCAGCGACAAGAAAAATCCTGGCGGAGCCATTTACATTCATGGCAATTGTGTCACGATTGGTTGCGTTCCGATCACGGACGATAAGATCAAAGAGTTGTACATCTTCGCAGTCGAGGCAAGGAATAACGGACAGAAAGAAATCCCCATCCATATTTTTCCATCGCACCTCTCTAACGATTTTCTGCAATCCGCTTCAACGGAACACCGCAGCTTCTGGCGAAATTTGAGATCAATTTATGATGATTTTGAAAAGACGAAATTGGTGAAACCTGTGCGTGTAAGGAAAGACGGAGCCTATGAGTTAGCGGACTAATGTCAAGCCTCCAACTGCATTTTTTCACCTTGCGATAGTGAAAGGTCATTAACCATATTGCCCACAGAAGGCCGTACGGTGTAAAAAAGTATCATCGCGACCAATGTTCCCGCCAGGTAATACATCTGGCCAGTAATCAAAACTGCGGCTGAAGAAAATAGTGCGGCAACCTCGAGTGCAGCGAGCCGGATCAGCATGACAGTTTGATATTTTTTCAATTTGCTTTCGAGCGAATCGCTTTTGTCGATCGCATTCAGTTGTCTCCGTGCGATCGCATTGGCAATAACGATCGCGAACAAAAATATTGCAGGCACCAGGAGGTTGAATAGATTTTTGAGCTCTGGTGAAGTTGATAGATCTCCTGATGTCAACAAATACGTCACCAATACTCCAAACGCGACCATTGGAATGAAGATCGCGAGGAATAGAATATTCAGTGTTGTGCGAGCTGCTTTCAAGGGATGCGTGTGATTATGAGGCGAAGGTAGGCGACAAGAAGAGCGGTGTCAAGCTCGTTACCGGATTTCTGGCGACCGGCAAACCGGTTTCAGGAAGACCTTCGTCACCTATTCGTCACAATCATTTCCTTCATCACCTCGAACGTTTTTTGTTTGAGAGTCGGAACCTCTTTGCCTGTTAGTCCATCCGTTGGGATTTCGGGGCCAACATAAATTCTGATTGTTCCGGGTTTGAGGTCGATGGTTCCGGGGGGCATGAGTTTGCCGGCACCGATAACCACCATTGGAATGATCGGTTGTTGTGTATCTACTGCGATTCTGAAAGCGCCATCGTGAAAAGGCTGCAAAACTTCTTTGGTGCGATTTTGTGTTCCTTCGGCAAAAAGTAAAATTGAAATTCCCTGCTTGAGCACGTACTTCAACCTGTCTATACTTTTCTTGCGGCTCTCTGGTGAAGAACGATCAACAATAATCGTAGCGCCCTGGGCAATCCATCCGAACACGGGAATTTTTTTCAATTCTTTTTTTGCAAGTGGTCTGAACTGTCCCGGAATTGTCATGCGGATACCGGGGAGATCGAGAAACGAAGTGTGATTGCTGACGAAGATGTAGCTCTTTCCTTTTTTTATGTTTTCCCGGCCGTAGAATTCGTAACGTATAAAAGTGAGTTTGCTGAAGATCCAGCTCCAGATGTGGAGGAAAAAATATCCGATGCGTCCGGCTTCAAGTCCAAAGAAGAACGGAAGCACGAGACCGGGAAGGAACAGCAGCATGAAGACGGTGAAGACGAGAAAAACCCAAACCGTGTACAAGATGAGAAGCAGACGTTTCAAGATGTTCAGGGCTTATTCGATTACTTTCGGAACGCGGAAATAGTCCTGATCTTTTTTGGGCGCATTGAGCAGCGCTTTCTCGTGTGGCAGGTGTTCTTTCACTTCGTCTTCACGGAATGAATTCACTTCGTAAGACATGGTGGTGAGCGGCTCAACGCCATCGGTGTTCACCTCTTTGAGTTTCTCTACCCATTCAACGATGGCGGTCATGTCGCGCTTCATTTTCTCTGCATCCTTCTCATCAAACTCCAGCCGCGCCAGGTGTGCTATTTTGTCGAGATGTTCTCTTTCTATTTTCATGCATCAGGTGATAATCGAGCTCTTGTTGAATGGTGTTGCGAACGCGTTCTTTCAACACATCGATTTCGTTGAGCGTGTATGACGAAGGATCGATCGGTTCGTGAAAGATAATTTTCATGGGCCGCCACTTCAACAGAAACTCATCCGCGGGCAAAATTATCCAATTAAACGGTATCGTCACCGGTACGATCGGAATTCTTTTCTCAATGGCAGCACGAAACGCGCCATCTTTGAATTTCGCCATTACCGGATCGCGCTCGGTGATGATCCCACCTTCGGGGAAGATCACGAGGCTTTTCCCTTCATCAAGCGCTTCGAAGGTATTGATCATGGTAGAGTATCGGCTTTTCAGTTTCGAGCGGTCAACCGTGATGTGAAGTTTTCTGTACATGAAACCGAAAAGCGGAATACCTTCCATATCATCCTTGCCTACAAAAATGGCGTTGTGCGGATTCAGGCCCATGATCACAATGTCGAGGTATGAGAAATGGTTCGGACAAAAAATATATTGCTGATCACTTTTTAAAAATGCGTTTTGTTGAATGGTCCAGGGAATGCCGATGAGGAAAAAGACCGCCCGCGCCCACCAGCGGTTGACAACACCCACCCAACGAAACCGCGATGGAAAAATGATCGGTACCATCAGGAATGGAAATGCAATGAAGAAGGTAATTGCAAACACCAGAACACCGTAGCCCGTATAGACCGCACGCAGAATTTTCATACGCCCACTAGTTCGAAGGTATCAAAATGAAAGATGTTTGCCGGCCATCGATGTAGCTGAAATTTTTGCCATTGTAAAATCCATCCTCTTCAAGCTTGATCAGGATATCTTTTTTCCATTGTGGAATTTCAACCGTGACATTAAGCTCAATGGAATAACATGTGTTGGCGTGCATGGGATAGTCGCCATCGTGTGGAACACCGCGTTGCATATCCCACATACCGATCGTAGTTCCCGCAGCGTGGCCGTGGAACCCGATGGGATGTGTGTAGATCGATGGAACAAGACCTGCTTCGATTGCTTCCTTTCGCGATTCAGAGAGAATTTGATTTCCTGTTTTCCCCTTTTCAAAATTTCCGGTGAGTATGTCTTGAAGTTGATTTCCTTTGGCGAGTGCAGATTTCAAAAATGCAGGTGCCTCATTTTCGCCTCGCTTCAGCACATAAGCATGTTGTTGCGTATCCGTGTTCAGCCGATAGCAGGTAATTCCAAAATCAACATGCAAAAGATCTCCAGGCAAAATAACGACAGGCTGAACGCGTTTGGTGAAGATCACGTCTGGCTCTTCGCGTTGAATGGAAACCGATGGGTGAAACCAGGTGTCGAGTTTCAGTTCTTTGATGCGCTCGCGATACCACCACGTTACATCGTCTGTGGTTGTTTTTCCCGGGGTGATCACTTTTTTTGAAAACCCTTCAGCAATGATCTCATGTGCGATGCGACAAATCTGCTGGTAATACGTCATTTCTTTTTCAGTCCGGGTTTCGAGCCACGCGATTGCCAGCGGTTCAGATGAAACGAGACGCTGCCTGAATTCGATAAGTAAGATACGTTCTAGTTCATCGCGCTCCGATGCGCTCATGCCGTCAGCAATGCCCTCGTACTTCGATTGATCGATCGCGATTTTTTTCGGTTCTCGCTCCTGGATGATCTTTGCGAGCTGTTGCCATTGGTCGGGTTGGATGTCGGGATCCCATGCCCTGCGAAAAAGTTTGCCGACATCGTAGCGCGACACCGCCAGATATTCAAGTTCGTTACCCAGATCTGTAATGACCAGCATGGTTGTTCTGCGTGCGGCCATCCACGTGGCGGGCAGTAAGGTTTTGATGATCGGGTCTTCGTTGTATTCGCGCGAGATGACGATCCACATGTCGATGCCTTCGCGTTTCATCAATTGAGGGAGGAGGTTTTTCAGGCGGTCGTCAAGAAGCTCATCGATGATGCGTGCCTGTTCTTTTTGACTTGGTGTAGCGATCTGAGCAAAACATGGTAATACGCTAACGAAGAGAAAAAAGATAAAGAACGATCTCATGCTAGTTTCTCACCGGTTCCTTTTGATAATGGATCTGGCATCGCTCTGATTTCAGAAGCTCTTGTGCGTTTTCCACTTCGATTTGCGAGCGCGCGTCATCCATTTTTTCTTTTACCGCTTGTTTGATCTCTTTCATCCGCAGGCATTCGATGAATCGTTTCACCTCTTCGCGGCTTTCGAGGATGAGTTCGGGAACCATCGCAGGTTTTTCATCATCGCCCTTCGCCACCATGGTGAAGTAAGATGAGTTTGTATGCTTCACGGTTCCAAGTTTCACATTCTGTGATTCAACTCTTATGCCAACGATCATCGAGCTCCTTCCCACGTAGTTGACGGAAGCATGCATCGACACAAGTTCTCCCACCTCAACGGGCTGTAAGAATTCTACCTTGTCAACCGAAACCGTTACGCAATACGTACCCGCGTGTTTTGAGGCGCAAGCGTAAGCCACTTTATCCATAAGCGAAAGCAAAATTCCACCATGAATTTTACCACCGAAGTTGGCATATGCGGGAATCATCAACTCCGTGATCGTGGTCTGAGACGATTTGACTGTGCGCGAGAACGGGGACATGGGGTTTGTTTGTGAAAAGATAGGAAATTTTGAGCTTAAAGCAGAAAGCTACTAGTGCCCGGAGAAAAGCTCATCAGAACTTCCAATATCATCACTTTGATGAAATCTTTTTTTTCGCTCCGGGGCCGCTCGGGCCGCTGGTATGCTTCCCTCGGGCTGAACCTTGGCCGCACACGCCATTGCCAGACCGAAGCCAAGCTTAGGCCCTCATGAAGCATACCGGAAGATGGAATGCAAAATGCAGGTGAGGGCTACTTTTGAGATTTGTGTACAAACCAATGAGTTTAATCAAATCCGATGATTTTTTCATTTTAGAAATTTCCCCGGACACTAATAGCAGAGAGCCGAAATCTCGTTCATCAGAACCTCAAAGAGAAGCGCTTTTTTGCTCGGGAACAACGCCTCGATATTCTTATCCAATATTCACCAGCGATAGCCATCGGTATTCGATATTTTTCCGGGCTACTACCTATATCCCCTTCATCCTGGCCACCATCAACAACCCCATCACGCTGAGGCCGTCAGTAATCTTGCCTTCTTCTATCATCTGGATCGCCTGTTTCAGCGGAAGCTTCCAAACCTTGAGGTCGGCTTCGGTCTCTTCCAGCGCACTTTGACCTTGTTTGAGATTTTCAGCAAGGTAGAGATAGCCAACTTCGTCAGTGACGGAATTAGATGTATGAAACACAAGGATCTGCCTCCATGCGTCAGCCAGAAGTCCTGTCTCTTCTTCAAGCTCGCGTTGTGCTGCGACTAACGGGGTTTCATCTGCCGGTCCTCCGCCCTCGGGAATTTCCCACGACCATTGATCGAGTGTGTAGCGATACTGACCCACAAGCCATGTGTTAAGTTGACCATCCAGGGCTACTACACCGATAGCCTTGTTCTTGAAATGCACTTTGCCATAAATGCCTTTGCCCCCAGCCGGGTTGATCACCTGGTACTCTGTTACGCTGATCCACTTGTTCTCATACTTCAATTCGCCCGACAGCGTCTTCCACGGATTTTTTATTTCTTCGTCTTTCATTTGAACGATGGAACGTTACTCTGTTGATTGTGAATTTGGTAAATCGAAAAAACTTATACCGCTCGAGCGCTTCCCGATTTTTTCAAAACTATAAATTCTTTTGCTGACCGGCACTTTGTTCTATTTTTACCCGAAGTTACTGTGTGGGATGCTGAAGTCATCATTTACCGAACACCTGATCGAAGCGGGATGCGATGAAGCCGGACGAGGCTGTCTGGCCGGGCCCGTTGTGGCTGCCGCAGTGATCTTTCCCAAGAAATATCGTCACAAAAAACTCAACGATTCCAAACAGCTCACCAAAGAAGAACGTGAAGAGCTGCGGGTAGTGATCGAACGCGATGCGCTATGTTATGGCGTAGGTGTTGTGGATCATGAGGAGATCGACAAGATCAATATTCTCAACGCGTCTTTCAAAGCCATGCACCTTGCACTCGACAAGCTGTTCATGGTTCCGAATTTGCTGCTGATAGACGGTAACAGGTTCAAGCCTTACAAAGAGATCAAACACGAATGCATTATTAAGGGCGATGGAAAATATTTGTCCATTGCAGCCGCGTCAATTCTTGCGAAAACCTATCGCGATGATTTCATGACTGGCCTGGCAAAAGAGTTTGTCGGCTACGGCTGGGAGACAAATGTTGGCTATGGCACACCTGAACACCGCGAAGGAATAAAAGCCCTTGGTATCACGCCCTATCACCGCAAGTCGTTCACTTTATTTCCAACTCAGCTCGAGCTTTTCGAGATGCAAGGTTGAACACAATTCTATTGACCCACTTTACCTTACCCTCGGTGTCTATCTTGGAGGAGCCTTGGAGGAGAGGGATAACTGAATCAATATCTTGCGAATGGTATCCAATTCATAGTAATCAAGGAAAGCATTTGTCAAATACAGCTCGAAACTCGTAGCTCGCGACTCGCAGCTAATTCCCCTCAAACTTGCAGCTAGAAGCCAGAAGCTTAAAGCCTTGCATTTTTTCCCCTACCTTTGCGCGCTGTATAACTTCACATGTGCCTTATCTTTCTATCCCTCAAACAACATAAAAATTACAAGCTGATCGTTGCAGCGAACCGCGATGAGTTCTACAATCGAAAAACTGCAGCTGCAGATTTCTGGTCTGATCATCCCGAAGTTGTCGGTGGACGTGATCTCGAGGCTGGAGGAACCTGGCTTGGTTTGAACAAAAACGGGAAGATCAGCATGATCACGAATTATCGCGATCCAAAAAATATCGATCCCAACGCACCGTCACGCGGAATGCTCGTCTCTAATTTTCTATTGGAGAGAGCTGATGGACGCGAATACCTGGAAGCGCTCATGCCGGTCGCAAAAAAATATAATGGATTCAATCTGATCTGCGGAAACACCGATCGCTTGTACTACTTCTCGAATTATCGCGAAGGTATTACGGAGATGGAATCCGGATTGTTCGGATTGAGCAATCATCTTCTTGATTCACCATGGCCGAAAGTTGTGAAAGGAAAAAAAATGATGGAGCAAGTTCTTCAAACCGACTTTGAACCGAAAGACCTTTTCGCATTGCTGTATAATGAAAAAGTAGCATCTGACGACCTGCTTCCGGAGACGGGAGTTGGATTGGAGCGTGAACGTGCCCTGTCCGCTATGTTCATCAAGAGTCCGGGTTATGGAACGAGGTGCTCCTCCGTAGTGCTTGTCGACAACGACAACAAAATCTCGTTTTCGGAACGAGTGTATGACCTTTCCACCTTCAAATATTCGGAAAAATCATTTTCATTCACAGCTGAAAAATTTTGAAAAAGGATAAGACACCTTTCTTGCTGAAATTTGTGCGTTGGCTTTTTCCCAAGTTGGAAAAGATCGCGCCATTTCTTGCGCATCGTTATTTCATCAAGATCTTTTTTACCCCGCTCCGATATAAGGCTCCGGAGAAAGAGTTGGAATGGCGAAACAAAGCTGAAAAGTTTTCTGTCAGGG